>CAZTNV010000162.1:4366-8863 GCA_964615535.1 uncultured Mycobacteriaceae bacterium
CATCGTCGATCGGGTGTTCGACACCGAGGAGATCGTGGTCAAGCCGGTGGCGCCGATCCTGCGTCATATCGAGATGTTCTCCGGCAACACCATACTGGGCGACGGCAGCGTGATCATGATCCTCGATCCGAACGGCATCGCCTCGGCCTCGGGCGAGCTGAGCATGGTCGAAGGCGGCGAAGCCGCCGCCGCGACGCGGGCCCGCACCGTGACCGACGACAGCATGGCGCTGCTGCTGTTCCGCGCCGGCCGGGGCGCGCCCAAGGCGGTGCCGCTGGCCCTGGTCGCCCGGCTCGAGGATATCGAGGTCAGGACGATCGAGGTCTCCAACGGCCAGATGATGGTGCAGTATCGGGGCCGCCTGATGCCGCTGGTGCCGTTCGAAGAGGGCTTTTCGGTCGAGACCACCGCCGCGGTGGACGGTCGCAAACCGGTTCTGGTGTTTGCCGACGGCGAGCGCTCGATGGGCCTGATCGTCGATGAGATCGTCGATATCGTCGAGCAGCACATGCAGGTCGAATTGTCGGCGGCCCGCCCGGGCCTGCTCGGCAGCGCGATCATCGCCGGCAAGGCGACCGACGTGATCGATGCCGGCTTCTACCTGGTCCAGGCCTATCATGACTGGTTCGGCTCGCACAACGAGGCGTTGTCGGACGAGCATCATCAGGACCGGGTTCTGCTGGTCGATGACAGCGCGTTCTTCCGCAACATGCTGGCGCCCATGCTGAGCGTCGCCGGCTACGACGTCACGCCCGTGGAAAGCGCCGACGCGGCCCTGGCGCTGTGCGAGGCCGGCGAGGATTTCGACATCATCATCAGCGACATCGAGATGCCCGGCATGAGCGGTTTCGATTTCGCGGAAACCGTCAAGAGCAGCAGCCGCTGGCAGAACACGCCGATCGTGGCGCTGTCGTCGCATACCACCCCGCGCGACCTGGATCGCGGCCGCAAGGCCGGCTTCACCGATTACGTCGCCAAATTCGATCGCGACACGCTGCTCACGACCCTTTCGGAAACCCTGTCCGAGCATCGAGGTGCAGCATGAGCAAGCTTCCGTCGCCGGCCGGCGCTACGTCGATCAAGGTGAGACCCGAGGAGCGGGTTGCGGAAACCTATCTCGACTACGTCACCATGACGATCGAAAACCAGTTGTTCGGCATTCCCGTCCTGCAGGTCCAGGACGTGCTCGGCCCGCAACGGATCACCCGGATTCCGCTGGCACAGCCCGAGGTGGCGGGATCGCTGAATCTGCGCGGCCGAATCGTCACCGCCATCGATGTGCGTCTCCGACTGGGTCTGCCGACGCGGCCGCGTAGCGAGCACGACATGAGCATCGTGGTCGATCAGCGTGGCGAATTGTACAGCCTGATGGTTGATAGCGTCGGTGAAGTGATCAGCGTTTCGAGCAAGGAGTTCGAGCGCAATCCGGCCACGCTCGATGCGATCTGGCGCGATGTCTCCGCCGGCATCTATCGCCTCAACAACCGGCTGCTCGTCGTCCTTGACGTACAGCGTCTGCTGGACTTCACCTATCGCGACGCGGCGTGACGATCGAGGCGGCCGGTGCCTGAAGAGCCGCCTGGCCGCCCCGGCACCGTCCCACGCGGCACGAACTCAGGAAGACAGTCATGAAGACCTGCCTGGTGGTGGACGATTCGCGCGTCGTGCGCAAGGTCGCGCGGAAAATCCTCGAAGGCTTGAATTTCGCCTGCGATGAAGCGGAAGACGGGCAGCAGGCCATGGAAGCCTGTATCCGAAAGATGCCCGATGCCATTCTGCTCGACTGGAACATGCCGGTCATGACCGGAATCGAATTCCTGCGCAGACTAAGAAAGATGACGGGCGGCGATCAGCCGATGGTGGTATTCTGCACGACGGAGAACGATCTGGCCCACATCCAGGAGGCGCTGAGTTCCGGCGCCAACGAATACATCATGAAGCCATTCGATAGCGACATCGTGCAGACGAAGTTCGCCCAGGTCGGTCTGATTTGAGGGATGGCGCCCGAAGCATGGCGGAGCCGAGGCAGATGACCGGCGAGGCGGAGCAGGTCGCAGTCGACGACCCATTTCGTGTTATGATTGTTGATGACAGCGCCGTGATTCGCGGCCTGCTGTCGCGCAGCCTTGAAGCCGATCCGGGCATTCGGGTGGTGTCGTCGGTCAGCGACGGCCAGATGGCGATCAATGCCCTTCAGCGCCAGCCGATCGACGTGATCGTGCTCGATATCGAAATGCCGGTGATGGACGGGTTGACCGCTCTGCCGAAACTGCTGGCGGTTTCGCCGCACACCAAGGTGATCATGGCGTCGACGCTGACCAAGCGGGGCGCCGAGGTCAGCATGCGCGCGCTGGAGGCGGGCGCCGCGGAATACGTCACGAAGCCCAGCGCGGTGCGCGATCTGCATGCCGCCGAGGATTTCAAGCGCGAGCTGGTGGCCAAGGTCCGGAGCCTGGGGACAACCGCGCGCCGGGCCGGCGGCGCGGCGCGCCAGAACGCGCGGCCGCTGGCACCGCGGCTCGAGACGCTACGCGCGGCGGCGCCGCGGGCCGTCATTGCGCTGCGCGACATGCCGGTCGGGTTCCGGCCGGACATCATTGCGGTGGGCAGTTCCACCGGGGGGCCGCAGGCCTTGTTCGAAACCTTGGGGCATCTGGCCGCCGGCATTCCCCAACCCATTCTGGTAACGCAGCATATGCCGGCGACCTTCACCACCATTCTGGCGGAGCATATCGCCCGCCAATGCGGCATGCGCGCTGCGGAGGGACGGGACGGCGAGGCCCTGGTCGGCGGCCGCTGCTATGTGGCGCCGGGCAATTTCCACATGACGGTGGAGGCGATGCGCACCGGTCCGGTGATCCGGCTCAATCAGGAGCCGCCGGAAAACTATTGTCGTCCGTCGGTCAATCCGATGATGCGTGCCCTGGTCGAGGCCTTCGGCCGCCGGGTGCTGGCCGTCATTCTGACCGGAATGGGCCAGGACGGGCTGAAAGGCTGTCAGGACGTGGCCGGGGCTGGCGGCGCGGTGATCGCCCAGGACGAGGCGTCGAGCGTGGTATGGGGCATGCCGGGAGCGGTCGCCACCGCGGGCATTTGCAGCGCGGTGCTGCCGCTGAAGGAGATCGGACCGTTCATCCGCAAGGTAGCCTTGCGGTCGGCGGCATGATTAGGGCGCTGGGGGCAGGTAATGAGACCGGATGATTTCGAACTGTTCCAGACCTTGCTCAAGCAGCGCTCGGGGCTGGTGCTCTCGCTCGACAAGGCCTACCTGCTGGAATCCCGGCTGATGCCGGTGGCACGGAAATGGCACCTGAAGGGGCTGGACGATCTGGCGGGCCAGTTGCGCGCGAAGCGGGACGAACGGATGATCAAGGACATCATCGAGGCGATGACCACCAACGAGTCGTCGTTCTTTCGGGACGTCAAGCCGTTCGACCAGTTCCGTCAGCTCGTGCTGCCGACCCTGCTCGCCAGCCGGAGCCAGACCCGGCGCATCCGGATCTGGAGCGCGGCCTGTTCGAGCGGGCAGGAGCCGTATTCCCTGGCAATGATCCTGCAGGAGGAGAGGGCCCGGCTGGCCGGCTGGACGATCGAAATCGTCGGCACGGATTTGTCCACCGAGGTGCTGGACAAGGCGCGAGCCGGCAACTACACCCAGTTCGAGGTTCAGCGCGGCCTGCCGATCACCATGCTGGTGAAGTATTTTCGCCAGACCGGCGACAAATGGGAAATCTCGGCCGATCTGCGACGCATGGTGACGTTCAAGGAATACAACCTGCTCAAGGATTTGTCGCCGCTTGGCCAGTTCGATGTCGTGTTCTGCCGCAATGTCCTGATCTATTTCGATCAGCCGACCAAGGCTTTGGTGCTGGACAGCATCGCCAAGATCCTGTCGCGCGACGGGGTTCTCTATTTGGGCGGCGCCGAGACGGTGCTCGGCATCACCGACAAGTTCAAGCCGATGGAAGGCCAGCGCGGCATCTACCAGCTCACCAACCCCACCGCCGCACGGCCGGCCTCGGGCGGATTTCAGCAGGCGGCGGCGGGGTAACCCGGCAGGGAACGGGATCGGCGCCGCGGCCGCCTCTGTGCTGCCGGCGTCCAGTCCGCCCGAGCCGGCCGGGCGCCCGCAGGTGATCGCCGGGACGACACCACCGCACCACAAACCACCGCACCACAAAGGGACCGCACCACGACTGGCGGCGCCGTTCGCGGGAATGCCGGGGCCATCCGTGGGAACGCGCGACCCGCAACCGTTTCTGGGCGGCGTGGCCGGACGATCCGACCGCGCCGCACAATCAAAGAGTCAGCCGCAGGTCAGCCTGCCGTGCGCCGCTTCGGCGGGGCTTCGACCGGTTCGCCCTGCGGGTCGCGCAGCACATAGCCGCGGCCCCAGACGGTCTCGATGTAGTTGTCGCCGCTGGTCGCCGCGGCCAGCTTTTTGCGCAGCTTGCAGACGAACACGTCGATGATCTTCAGTTCCGGCTCGTCCATGCC
>CAZTNV010000163.1:0-8819 GCA_964615535.1 uncultured Mycobacteriaceae bacterium
CGATGAGCCGGGCGCGGTTCGAGTTCCGCTGGCGCGACCAGTTCACCCTGGCGCTCGACTCCGACACGGCGGAGAAGTTCCACGACGAGACCCTGCCGGCCGAGGGCGCCAAGCTGGCCCATTTCTGCTCGATGTGCGGTCCGAAGTTCTGCTCGATGAAGATCTCGCAGGAGGTCCGCGACGAGGCCCTGAAGGGCATGGCCGAACGCTCGGCGGCATTCCGCGAGGCCGGCGGGCAGATCTACAAGCCGGTCGGGGGCGAGACGAAGGCGGCATCACCCGAACGCTGACCGCGATCCACCGCAGGCGCCTCCCATGGGCGCCTGCGGTGGTGCCAAAGGATCAGGCGGCGGGCCGGATGTTCTGGTTCATCCGGAACAGGTTGTCGGGATCGTATTTGCCCTTCAGTTGCGTCAGCCGCTCGAGATTGCCGCCGAAGGCCGACGCGATGCGGTCCTGGCCGGTCTCGTCCTGGGGCATGAAGTTCACATAGACGCCGCCGGTGGCATGGGGGGCGATGGTGTCGAAGAAGTCCCGCGCCCAGGCGATGCAGCGGTCGTCATCCGTTGCGTCCTGCCACCGGCCATGCACGTTCATGACGAATTCGGCATCGCGGTGCGGATAGGCGGTCGCGTCCGGTGCGACGCGGGTCACGGCACCGCCCAGATGCCCGATGAAGATTTCGCAGTCCGGCGAGGGCAGCCTGCCGGCGAACCCGATCATGGTGTCGATCGCACCGTCGCTCAGGCTGCTGAAATCATGCGATTTCCAGTAGTTGCGGGCGCCGGGCGTGAGCAGCGGATCAAACGCGGCCTGGAACTCGACGAAGGAGTGCGGCCCCACCGCATCGGCGATCGGGTCGCCGAATGCCCTCAGCGGTTCGATCGCGCGCTGACCGGCCTCGATCGACCCGACATGGACCATCGGGAACACCAGAACCTCCTTGCCATGCACTTCGGCCGGCAGGAAGGGCAGCGGCGGCGCCTTGCGCAGCACCACCCAGCAGCTCAGCTCCTCCGGCGCGGCCGCCGCGACATCGCGATAGCGGCGGAGCAGCTCGGGCGCGCGGTCGAACGGGAAGACCATCAGCCCGGCCAACACCTCCGGCCCGACCGGATGCAGCCGGAACTCGAACGCCGTGACCACGCCGAAATTGCCGCCGCCGCCGCGGATCGCCCAGAACAGGTCGGGGTTCTCGGCCTCGCTGGCCTTGACCAGATCGCCCTTCGCCGTGACCACCTCGGCCGAGATCAGGTTGTCCACCGTAAGCCCGTATTTGCGGCTGAGCCAGCCGAAGCCGCCGCCCAGGGTCAGACCGGCCACGCCGGTGGTCGAATTGATGCCGAGCGGGGTGGCGAGGCCGAAGGCCTGAGCCGCCCGGTCGAACTCGCCCAGGGTGACGCCCGGTTCGACCCGCGCGGTCCGGTTTTCCGGATCGACCCGGACCGATTTCATCGGCGACAGATCGATCATCAGCCCGCCGTCGCACACCGCATTGCCGGCGATGTTGTGACCGCCGCCGCGCACCGCGAGCAGCAGATCGTTGGTGCGGGCGAACTCCACCGCCCGCTGGACGTCCTCGGCACCGGCGCAGCGGACGATCACGGCGGGATGCCGATCGATCATCGCGTTCCAGATCTGCCGTGCCTCGTCATAGCCGTCGTCGCCGGGGCGCAATACCTGGCCGCGCAGGGTCTTGCGCAGAGAGTCGATCGCTGCCGGAGCGATCGTGCCATGATCCGTTGTGGTTGGAATACTTTCGGCGTGTCCCATCCTGTCCTCCCTTGACTATCGGCGGTCCGCCATTCGTTCAGTTGTTATTTATTGAATGACCCAAGTTTCCAATGTCCGACCTGATTCGTCAACTCTTATATTGGCGACGTCTGTACCGCCGCGGGCAGGGTCGAGACCAACGGCCGCCTTGACAGCCGGCCGCCCGCAGCCCTAACTAAGGGCCGGCAGGGGCGCGTAGCTCAGCGGTAGAGCATCGTCTTCACACGGCGGGGGTCGCTGGTTCAAACCCAGCCGCGCCCACCAGCCCAAGACCCGGAACGGATCGGGTCGTTGGGTCCCGCCGTTCAAAAAGTTCAGTTGGGGTCGGTTTTTCGTGCATCCGTCACGCGCGCGGACGGTGTGACGGGCTCGACGACATTCGGTCGGTGGCGTGATCGCCCGACAGGACCGGGTGCATTGTCAGCGGTTGGAGTTGCACCCGGTCTGCCGGCGGAAGCCGAAAGCCTGCAAGGCGGCGCCATCCTGTCTATTGGATGGCTTTTCCCTCGCCCGAAGCCGGCCGGTCGTCCGACGCTGTCGAGCCGCTCTGCGAGGCCACGGTGCTCTCAAGGCGCTTCAATCGGGCGTTGCAATTCTTGAATTGTTCCTCCTTGCAGATCGGCTTGCTGCAGTCGAAACAGGCGTCCATTGCCGGCGGCATGTCCTGAATCACTCTGTTTCTTAAAAATCCGAAGAATTTCCACATTGGTCGTTCCTCTCATCGCCATAAAAAAGCAGCAATCCTGCTTTCGGTTCGATTGGACAAGCTGAGAACCATCGTGCACTTCTGCGTATTTTTGCCGGCGAGCGTTTTTCGAAAGCGGCGCTGTTGTGCCGGTCAATCGGGTAGGCTGCCTGATGGGAGATCGGATGCCTGAGTGTTTGACCTGCATTTGCGGTCTGCCGCCGCCCTGCGATGCAGCTTTCGCCGGAACTGTCGGTCTGCACCAGCCAGGCTGCTCGTTTATCACGGGAACATATTCGCCTGCTCCTGGATATTCACTGAACTGTTCCTTGCCCTGCCACAACGGAAGATAGGGCAGCAAAAGAAAAGCACGGCAACAAAGGAGCAATAGACTGCGACGCCACATCAACGCGAAACATTGTCGGCTGGATTCCGGCAACCTATCTATCGGCTAGTCCATATTGGTGATACCGATGTGAGGCGGGCGGAGTACGTCACATCCTGTGGATGGGGATGGTATGGCAATTCCGGTCAAGCGCATCGCCCTGATTGCCCATGACGAGGAGAAGGCCAATCTCCTCGATTGGGTCATCACCAACATCGCCCTGCTGCGGCCGCATCGGTACTGGGCGACCGGAACGACCGGCCGGATCATCCAGCAATCCTGTCCGGATTTGCAGATCACGCGGCTCAAATCCGGCCCGCTGGGCGGCGATCAGGAGGTCGGGGCGCTGATCGCCGGCGGCAGGATCGATATTCTGTTCTTTTTCATCGATGCGCTGTCGCCGCACCCGCATGATGTCGATGTCAAGGCGCTGACCCGGCTGTCGACCCTGTACAACGTGCCGATGGCGAACAATCGCTCGACCGCCGACTTCATCGTCACGTCGCCTTGCTTCTCCGGGGATTACGCCCCGCGGCCACCGGACCTTGCCGGGTATTTCCGGCGCCTGGCGGCCCAGGGGGACCGGGACGGAAAGGGCTGAGTCCGCCATTGCCGGTCCAGCCCTATCGGCCGGTGCCGCCGGGCGCGCCAAGCTGGCGATCGACGGCGGCCAGCCAGCTTTCCACCCGGTCCCGATTCACGCCGAAATCGTCGTAGCCATAGGCCGCAGCGCTGTACACGGCCAGCAGGGTCTGCCCCTCGGGCAGGGCAACCGTCTGCACCCAGATCGTGTCGGGGAACCGGAACACCGCGGAGCGCTGTACGAAGACGAGCTGGTTTCGGGCAGGGTCTTCGCGGACCAGCGCGGTTCGGGGCTGGTCGGAGGCGATCCGGCGGACCGCCGCAAGCACGGCATCCGGTGACGCGGCAAAGCGGGGGCTCGGCCGGTCCGCCGGTTCGGTGCACAGTTCGGGATCGCAAACGAGATAGGTGTTCGGCGTTGCCGGCCGCTGAAAGGTGCGAAAATCGAGCGTGCCCTCGGTCGCCGCACAGCCGGTCAGCATGACGGGAACAAACGCCAGAATCGCCCGCCAGGGCCGGCGGGCCAGATGTCCTGACATGCCAACTCCGGCTGCCGTCAACGAAGACCGCCATTCTAGCCGGTTCGGTCGCGGCCTGTCGTGGCGAAATCGCCGGGACACCAGACCGGAGCCGCCCATTCGCGGCGTCCGGAAACCGCGGCACGGCCAGGATGCCTGCCACTCTGGAGCGTCACGAATTTTTCTGTTGAACTCCGACAGCGACTCTGCCCCATTATGGATAGCGTGCTGGACGAACGATCCGGTGTGCCTAATTCAAAGGTACTGGACAAGAACGGCACAGACCGTTTTCGGAGGGGACTGCTCGAGAGCCTGGATCGAACCACGACAAGGCCCTCAGCATTATGGTAATTTATCGAAAAATCGCACCGGCCGAGCAGTCGCTTTATTGCAACCATTTGCTTCGGCTGGATCGCGAGGATCGGCACTCGCGATTTCATGGCCCCGTCCACGACGAGGCGATCGAGGATCACTGCCGCAATATCCGCTGGCTGCGCACCCTGGTGTTCGGTGCGTTCATCGACGGCGAAATGCGGGGGGCGGTCGAACTGTGCGGTCTTGGGCTGCCCTGGTCGCGGGACGCCGAACTGGCGGTCAGTGTCGAGCGGGCCTTCCAGGGCATGGGCGTGGGCACGGCGCTGGTCCGGCGAGGCATGCTGGCCGCCCGGAACCGGTGGATGCGGCGCGTGACGCTGGTGTGCCTGTCCGGCAATCGCCGGATGCGGCGGATTGCCACCCGGTTCTCGGGCGATACCGAGCTTGCCGGCTGCGAAATCACCAGCGGCCTCACGGTGGGCTTGCCGAACCCGGTATCGCTCGGCCTCGAACTGGGCGATGACGGGTTTTTCGTGGTTCAGCGCGTGCTCGACGGCATCGTGTCGATGGCGGACCGCCTGCCGGTGCGGCGGCCGGTGCCCCTGCCGTAAGGCATCTGGCATGCGTCGCGGTGGCGCCAAAGCACCTTTGGTCCCGCGCAGAGACGGCATCCAAGCCTTTCTATCAATTCGACAATTTTGTTGCATCTGGCACCGTGTTCGGAAGATCCCGGCTCCTCCGAGTCGGCGGCCGGCCTTGAAATGCCGCGGCCGGCCGTCCGGGGTGGTCGATCCAAACCTGCAACTGGGTTTTCGTACAGGCTGTGCGTGGCGCCGAAAGTGCCGCGTCAAGTTGGGGCAGGTGGCGCCCTCTCACAACCTTTCCAGGCAGGTCCGTTCGGGGAGAGGCCGCCGTGGCAGCGTCGTGCGCCAGAAGTTGGACGGCGGACCCGCGCGCTCCGACGCCAGATCATGGGGCTTTATGTCCCGAGCAATTTTAAGTAGACAGGGCGGGTGGATTGCCGCCGGAGGCGCTTCATCAATAAGTCGTAGGAAGCTGCCAAAGCGGAGCCGCATAGGCCGGTCTTCGGCAGTGTTGGTTTGCTCGAAAAAGGGTTGGTTTGGAATTGTCTTTTTCTATCGGACAGTCTGACGATGACCGCAGAGTATGATGATCGGCATTATGGACAGCCGGGTCCGCTCGAAAGGCGCTTCTTGGAAATCGCGGCCGACCTGTTCTGCATCCTTGAGCATGATGGACCGATGGCCTGGTTCAACCTCTCGTGGTTGTCGCTGCTCGGGTGGAGTCGGAGCGAACTGCAGGGGATGAGGAGCGAGGATCTGATCCATGTCGCTGACCGGCCGGACTGGCGAGACACCATGGCCGGCCTTCGCGATCGGGGCGGGTCGGCGGCGCTGCGGGTGCGGGTGTGCCGCCGCGACGGCACATGGGTCTGGTTCGAATGCCGGGCGGTTCGGGATGCCGACGGCCGTCTCCACGCCGCTCTGCGCGACATCTCGGCCCAGGTGCAACTCGAGGCATGGAAGGCCGAACGCGCCCGACTGGCCATGCTGGCAGAGCAGGCGGCGCAGCTCGGCTGGTGGTACGTTCATCGGGCGGGCGGCCGCGTCGACTGGTCCGAGGAATTGTCCCGGCAGTGCGGCTTTGCCCCGCCCAGCGAGGGATCGAGCCTGGAGTGCACGCTCCGCTTCTGTCATCCCGACGACCGGCCGGAGATCGAGCGGTACCTGCGCCGGGCGTTCGAAAACCGGATGGACTTCTCCATCAATGCGCGCCTGATCCGGCCGGATGCCACGCTTCGGCCGGTTGCCGTCAAGGGGCGATGCGATTGCGACGAGACCGGTGCGATCCGCGGCGTGCTGTGCCTGCTGGACGGTGCCGCTGCCCGCGACGGCCTTGCCCGGCTGCGTCTGACCGAAGAGAAGTTTGCCAAGGTTTTCAACTCCAGCCCCGATGCGATCGCGATCAGTCTGCTGGCCGATGGCCGCTACATCGATGTCAACTCGGCCTTCGAACGCATTATCGGGTACGCACGGGATGAGGCGATCGGCCGATCCTCGCCGGATCTTGGCATCTGGGTCGATCCGGAAGAGCGGCGGCATCTGCTGCAACGTCTGGCGGATCGCGGTCGCGTCGAGGATTTCGAGGTCCGGTTGCGGCGGAAATCGGGCCAGATCATCACCTGTCTGGTGTCGTGCCAGCCGATCGAGATCGACGGCGAGGCCTGCATGCTGTCGATCGCCCGCGACATCACGCCCAGAAAGGCAATGGAACGGCAGATCAGGGAGGCGCTTGCCGAGCAGGAGCTGATCTTCGAGACCGCCCTGGTCGGCATCGCCTTCGTCAAGGATCGCAGATTCGTTCGGGTCAATCGCCGCATGACCGAGATGTTCGGCTATGGCAGGGAGGAAATGATCGCCGCCCTGACGCGACTGATCTATCCGAACGACGAGAGCTACGAGCAACTGGGGCGGGAAGCCTATGGCGCAGAGGGGCCGGTGCAGAACTATTGCGGCGAAATGCTGCTGCAGCACAAGGATGGTCGCGGATTGTGGTGCAGCATGCTGGGCCGGGCGATCGATTCGCAGAATGCCGGTCAGGGATGGATCTGGATCTTCGAGGACATCAGTGCGGCAAGGCTGGCGCAGATCGAGCTGCAGAAGGTGTTGCGAGCGGTCGAACAAAGCCCGACCGCGATCCTGATCACCGACACCGATGGCAATATCGAGTACGTCAATCCAAGGTTCTGCGAAACCACCGGCTACACGGCAGCCGAAGTGATCGGCCGCAATCCCCGCCTGTTGAAATCGGGCATCACGCCCGATCGGCTCTACGCCGAACTCTGGCAGACCATCGCCTCCGGCCGGATCTGGCGGGGCGAAATCCTGAACAGGAAGAAGAACGGCGAGCTGTTCTGGGAAGACGCCTCGATCTCACCGGTGCGCGACGCCGACGGCCGCGTGACGCATTACGTCTCGGTGAAGGAAAACGTGACCGACCGCAAGCGCGTCGAAGAGGAACTGCTTGCCGCCAAGGACCAGGCCGAAGTTGCCAACCGGGCCAAATCGCAATTCCTCGCCAATATGAGCCATGAACTGCGCACGCCCTTGAACGCGATTATCGGCTTCTCCGAAATCATCAAGGACCGGACGTTCGGCCCGAATGCGGTCGACCGGTACTGCGAATATGCCGCCGACGTTCACTACAGCGGTCTGCACCTGCTCAATCTGGTGACCGACATCCTCGACATCGCCAAGATCGAAGCCGGCAAGCTCGAGATCGAGCCGGAGTGGCTGGACCTGAGACTCCTGGTGGATGGCTGCGTCCGGCTGCTCAAGACGGCCGCCGAGGAAAAAGGCTTGCGGATCGAGATCCATCGCTTCGTGGAACTGCCGCAACTCTACGCGGATGAGCGGGCGCTCAAGCAGATCATTTTCAATCTCGTGTCCAATGCCATCAAGTTCACCGGCCGAGGCGGCCGGGTTGCGCTGGAGGCATGCCGGACTGCCGCCGGTGCCGTCGAAATCCGGGTGTCGGATACCGGCGTCGGCATTCCGGAAGAGGATATCGAACGGGTGCTGCAACCCTTCGTCCAGGTCGACAACAGCTATGGCCGAGCCCGTGGCGGAACGGGACTCGGCCTTGCGCTGGTCAAAGGGTTGGTGGAATTGCATTGCGGCACCCTGCACATCGACAGCCGGGTCGGCCAGGGCACGATCGTAACCGTGACCTTCCCGCCGCTCCCCGATGCGGATGCCGAACGGTCCGAGTCTTCCCAGGGCCGATAAGCCGGGGTCATGGAGGGCAACCGGTCATTCCGGCAGCCGGGCGACGGTTTCGGCGACCTCGCGCCAGACCTGATGGCCCTGCCGGTCGCCGCACTCTTCCAGACGTGCTGCGTGATCCAGGGCATAGCTCTGGGCTCCGGTGCCGAGCCGGCTGCGGAGCGCACGGGCGAACATCTTGATGTCGTCTTGCATGGTGTGATCCTGCATTCGATCAGCCTCTTGCATGATGAGAGCTTCGATCGGGTCGTCGGGAGGTGGCCATTGCATTAAGACTTTTTTACCAAGATGGCGGTTTTGCGGCCCGCGGCAAGTCATCACTATACAATGGTATGGATTGGTCGAGAAGCAGGATCAGTTGCCCGGCCGGAGGGCAAGGAATTCGGCGGCTGCGCGCCATTCCTGCCGCACCATCTCATAGGGTTCGGCGGTGGCCCGGCGGGCGCACAGGGCCGCGAACGCGGCAACGGTCGCAAGCCGGCCGATCGCCCAGACCGCCATGGCCCGGACCAGCGGCGAGGCGTCGTCCAGCAGCGGCTCGATCACCGGGATGTGCACCGCATCGCCGGCATTGCCGAGCGCGATCAGCACATTGCGGATGAAGCGGTCGCGGCCGATCCGCTTGACGGGGGAGCCGGCAAAGACCTGGCGGAACCCGGCATCGTCCAGTTGCGCCAGATCGGCCAGACGCGGCGCGGTCAGCTCGGCGCGCGGCCGCAGATCGGCCTCACGGGTCGCCCGCGCAAACCTGTTCC
>CAZTNV010000164.1:0-8654 GCA_964615535.1 uncultured Mycobacteriaceae bacterium
GGTCAGACCCGAATCGGCGATCGCCTGAGTCATGGCGACGTAGTTGTAGGCCGCGCCGTCGCCCATGAACCGGCGCAGCTTGCGGTCGACCTGGGAATCCAGATCGATCTTCACAGCGCCGTGAATCTGGCTGCGAAAGCCCATCTCGCGATACTCGTCGGCAACGACAATGCCGCTGCGGCCGCTGCGCAGACTGTCCAAAACTTCAGTCTGGTCATTGCCGATGCAACTTACGATGCCAAGGCCAGTCACCGCAACGCGTCGCATGGTGCATACCTCCCTAAAATTCTTCAGTAGAGGTGAACAGACCAACGCGCAGGTCGTTGCATTCGTATATTGGCTTGCCGTCTACCGACATGACCCCGTTGGCAATGCCCAGCACCAATTGCCGATTGACCACGCGGCGGATATCGAGCCGATAGGTGACCAGCCTGGCGGTCGGCAGGACCTGACCGGTGAACTTCACCCCTCCGACGCCGAGGGCGCGCCCGCGCCCGGGTGCCCCGGTCCAGCCCAGGAAGAAGCCGAGCAACTGCCACAAGGCATCAAGACCAAGGCATCCCGGCATCACCGGGTCCGATTCGAAATGGCAGCCAAAAAACCAAAGATCCGGCCGGATGTCGAGTTCGGCCAGCAACTCGCCCTTGCCGTATTGGCCGCCCTGATCGGAAATTCTGACAATCCGGTCGAGCATCAGCAACGGCGGCAAGGGCAGGCGCGCATTGCCCGGTCCGAACAGTTCGCCATGGGCGCACTGCAAAAGCTCCTCGTAACTGAAACTGTTTTTACTGGTCACGTCGGGGAAACCTGGCTGGGCTGACTGCCAAGGACCGGGACTCTAGCGATTTTCAGGGACGGCACAAGACTTCAATCGCGGCCAGAGCAATCCGTTGAAGGTCGCGCGCCGCAGCGCCGGGCCCGTGCGGCGAAGTCCGGTCGGTTGGCTCCAGGCGGAATCCTGGGAAACCCCGGCGATCAGTTGATCGTCCGGCCCCTTGTCGAAACATATTCATCCAGCGCGGCCAGGGCGGCGGCGCTGATCAGATGTGCGGTCATCGGCATGCCGACCCGCTCGGCCTGAGTCTGAAGGTAGCGCAGGCAGCTCTCAATCGATTGGGCGGTCGCCGAATCGGCCGGCTCGTCACTGCCCGTCAGATGATACTGCGCCAGAAAATCCGTTTCAGCCATCGTAGCAGTCGCCCCTTTGGTCAGTGCCCCGGCAATACGGTCCAACCTGATGTGCCGATAAAAGCTCAGGCCGCAGTCGCAATTCAGCCTGTGGAATCTGACAGGCGGCCGGCACAATCGTCATGGCTCGATTTCGCCGCTCATCACGAGCTTGACGAGGGCCTGCATCCGCGAGCCGACCCCCAACTTTCTCTTGACATTGTCTATATGAAACACCACCGTTCGTTCACTAATGCCCAGGATCTGACCTATTTCCCAACTGCTCTTGCCGCGCGCCGTCCACAGATAGCATTCACGTTCGCGACTGGTCAGGCGACACCCGACGGCCAGCGAAGCGCGCCGTTCGAGCAGGGACCGCACCACCAAGTGGAATTCGAGCACCGCGATATGCAAATGGGCAAGGCCACGATCGAACGTCTCGTTCAGGCTCCCAGCCGGACCGGACGAGGTCAGAACCGCGGCAGCGTCGAGCCCCTTGGGTCCGGGAATCCCGAACACGATGCCGTCGGTCAGCCCGAACTGGCCAGCCAGATCAATCACCGCCATGGCTTCCGGCCCGACCTGGTCCCGGGCAAAGGTCCGGCTCCACTGGAACGGCACCCGGCCCTGCCGCAGCATGGCGAAGGCCGGATCGATCTTGGCATAGTCGTTGTTTATATATTGGTTCAGCCAGGCTCCGGGCAGCGTCGTGACAATCCGCTCCGGGTTGAGGTGGCCCGTAGCGTCCAGGCCCCCATATCCGAAACCATCGATGCCGAAGGATCTGACATGGTCGGCAAACAGGCCTCGCGCTTCCTCGATATCCTCGATCCCGAGGGCGCGCTGGCTGAAGCTCGTGGCCTGATCGAAATGCATGAGGGGTTCCTGTGCTACCGAAGTTTGTGCTCTTTGGTAGGAACTGCGCCTAGGGTCACCGATCCGGGCGCCTCAGATATATACGACGTTTTATGCTCCTTTCGACAGAAACGACATCATACTTATTCATTACGTGATGCGCATTCGTTTTGGTCGGCAACGATCGCTCAGCTTGGGATTGCGTCGGCGAAATGGTTCGATATCATTGCCCATCTGTCCCGTCCTCCCGGCTCCGCGGCGATCCGATGACTCCGACCCGGCCCTATCAGCACGCCCTCGAACTCCTGCATCGCGTCGGCCTGCGTCCGACCCGCCAAAGGCTGGCCCTGGCCCGCCTCCTGTTCGACGGGCGCGAGCGGCACGTCACCGCCGAACAGCTTCATGCCGAGGCGCTGAACGACCGGCATGCAGTATCGCTGGCAACCGTCTATAATACGTTGCACCAGTTCACTGCTGCGGGGCTGCTGCGCGAGGTGACGGTCGATCCGGGACGCTCGTATTTCGATACTAACACGGCCGAACACCACCACTTTTTTCACGAACGGACCGGGGAGTTGAAGGATATCGCCACCGTCGTGCTGATGAGCCTGCCGGAGCCGCCGGAGGGAGCGAAAATTGCGCGAGTGGATGTGGTGATCCGGCTCGACGACCAGGATTGACCAACAGCGACCCACAAGATCAAGGGGCTGTCCGGTTGTTTAGAATGATTCTCAGGTATTGACAAGCCCGGCACCCGGTGCGACAGTGCTCCCGCAAGACGCGCTGGTCGGTCATTGACGAGCGCGCGGCCGTTGCGGCTGGACGACTGCCAATCACCGGGAGAGCAGGAATGTCGCTCAAGGGAAGCAAGACCGAGCAGAATTTGAAAGAAGCGTTTGCCGGCGAAAGCCAGGCCAACCGACGCTATCTCTATTTCGCCCAAAAGGCGGACGTCGAAGGCTACAACGACGTTGCGGCAGTGTTCCGGTCGACCGCGGAAGGCGAGACCGGCCATGCCCATGGCCATTTGGAGTTCCTGGAAGAGGTCGGCGACCCGGCGACCGGCGAGCCGATCGGCCCGACCGACCTGAACCTGAAAGCCGCGATTGCTGGCGAGACCCACGAATACACCGACATGTATCCGGGCATGGCACGAACCGCGCGCGAGGAAGGCTTCGACGAGGTTGCCGACTGGTTCGAGACCCTGGCCAAGGCGGAACGGTCGCATGCCGGTCGGTTCCAGAAGGCGCTGGACACCCTATCCTGAGGGTCCGGTCCGCGGGGATCATGGCATGCCCACGGGGACCTCGGACGCCGGGGTCCCCGTTTTGCCACCTGCAAATCCCTGCGGCCGCGATCAGGCTGGTGCCGAGCCGTCCGCCGGCCTCGTCGCCGATGCCGGCGCCAATGATTGGCAGCGATCCGGCCCGGCGCACACTCAGCGCTGTTGATTAATCCTGTTTCCGGGAAACGCTTTCGAAAGAGATCAGACGCGATGCGCGAAGGCAGCCTCGACGCCCCGACCCGTCACCCGATCGCCTGGCAGGACCCCGATTTCTACGATGAGACGAAGCTCGACGCGGAGCTGCGCCGGGTGTTCGATATTTGCCATGGTTGCCGCCGCTGTTTCAATCTGTGCGACAGCTTCCCGCGGCTGTTCGACCTGATCGACGCGACCGAAAGCGGCGAGCTGCCCGACGTTGCCTCCGAAAAATTCAAACCGGTCGTCGATGCCTGCACGCTGTGCGACCTGTGCTTCATGACCAAATGTCCCTACGTGCCGCCGCACGAATTCGACCTGGATTTCCCGCATCTGATGCTGCGCTATCGCGCGGTGGAGTTCCGCAAGGGACAGGTGCCGCGGGCGACTCGGGAACTGACCAGGACCGACCGCAACGGCGCGCTGGCCACCCTGGCGGCGCCGCTGGCCAACTGGGCCTCGGGACTCGGCAACCGGATTACCCGGCCGGTGCTGGAAAGCGTCGCCGGGATCGATCGCCATGCCGCCCTGCCGAAATACGCCGGCCTGACCTTCACGATCCGCTCGGCCCAGGAGCCGCCGGAGTTCAACGCCGGGGCGCCGGCGTTCGGCCGCAAGGCCGTGCTCTACGCGACCTGCTTCGTCAACTACAACAATCCGCCGATCGGCGTGGCGGCGCACGCCGTGCTGGCCAGGAACGGCGTCGAGACCGAGATCGTCTATCCCCGCTGCTGCGGCATGCCGCAGCTCGAACAGGGCGACATCGCCAAGGTCGCGGCCAATGCCGAGAAAACAGCGCGCGAGCTGCGTTCCTGGGTCGATCGCGGCTACGACGTGATTGCGTTGGTGCCGAGCTGCGCGCTGATGATGAAGTTCGAATGGCCGCTGCTCCTGCCCGGCAATGACGATGTCAAGGCATTGTCGCGGGCGATGTTCGATGTCTCGGAATACCTGGTGGACATCGCCAAAAAGGAAGGGCTGGCGCCGGGGCTGCAGCCGGTGGAGGGCGGCATCACCCTGCACATCGCCTGCCATGCCCGCGCCCAGAACATGGGGCAGAAGGCGGCCGAGCTGCTGCGTCTGATTCCCGACACAAGGGTGGCGGTGATCGAACGCTGCTCCGGCCATGGCGGATCCTGGGGCATCCTGAAGGACAATTTCGAAACCGCAATCAAGGTCGGCAAACCGGTGGCGCGCCAGGCGGTGAAGAACCGGAGCCGGCATGTCAGTTCGGAGTGCCCGCTGGCCGCGGTGCATATCTTGCAAGGCATGGAGCGCGAACCGGGCGATGCGCCGGTGCCGGAGACCGCGCCGCATCCGCTCGAACTGTTCGCCCGCGCCTACGGCATCCCGATCTGACATCCCATTCGAACCCCGTCCCGGCAGGAGTCCGACGACCATGGCCCAATCCACCGCCCGCAAACGGGAAATCACCCGCGCCGACATTCTGCTGGACGATGCGTACCACGCCGTGCGCATGGAAAAGCGCCGGGCGCTGCTTCCGGTGAAGCAGTTGCGCCGGATCTCGGTCGGCCCGGACGCGACGTTCTATTTCGAGAACTACGACACGATGTGGTTCCAGATTCACGAAATGCTGTTCATCGAGAAAGGTGGCGAGGACCAGATTCCGGACGAGCTGGCGGCCTACAACCCCTTGATCCCGCAAGGTGACGAGCTGGTCGCCACAGTCATGTTCGAGATTGATGATCCGGTCCGGCGGCAGACCGTGCTGGACCGGCTGGGCGGCGTGGAGGAGACCATGACGCTGGAATTCGCCGGCGAAGTGGTACGCGGCCATGCCGAAGAGGATGTCGACCGGACCAACGCGGCGGGCAAGGCCTCACCGGTTCAGTTCATCCATTTCCGCATGACTCCCGGCCAGATGGCGGCGTTCAAGCAGCCCGGCACCAGGGTGGTGGTCGGCATCAACCATGAAAATTACGCGCATATGGCCGTAATGCCGGAATCGGTGCGCGAGGAGCTGGCCAAGGATCTCGACTGACCGCGGCGGCCCCGCTGCAACCGCCAAACCCGGCCGCAAACCCCGGCGACCGCGAACCCGGGGGCAATGCCGGGTGAAGCCAGGGAGGCGATCGGGTATGATGGCGCGCCATCATCCGCCCCGGGCGGGCCGACCGGAGGACGGCGACCATGCCGCAGCGCCATTCCGAACCCGAACCCGCTCCCCTGGGCGAGCGCCGCTGGCTGACCGCCCTGGCGACCTCGCTGGTCGAGGAACATGACTACCGGCCGCGAGTGGAGGGCACGATTCCGGCCGGGCTACGCGGCACTCTGTACCGCAACGGGCCGGGGTTGTTCGAGCGGGGGGATCACCGCCGCAGCCTGCTGATCGATGGCGACGGCATGATCCAGGCATTCGATTTCGCCGATCACGGCGTACGGTTCCGCAACCGGTTCGTCCGCACCGAGAAATTCCTGCGCGAGGAGGCCGCCGGGCGGGCGGTCTACGCCACCTGGTCGCGCCGTGCGCCCGGTGGCTGGCTGGGCAACCTGCGCGGCCGCGCGATCCGGTCGCAGGCCGGCATCACGGTGGCGCTGAAGAACGGCCGGCTGCTCGCCTTCGACGAGGTCGGCAGACCCTACGCGCTCGATCCGGAGTCGCTGGAGACCATCGGCGAACACCATTTCGGCGGCCCGAACGGGATCGCGAACTGCAAGGCCCACACCCGGACCGATGCCGAGGCCGGCGACTGGATTCTGTTCGGCACCCGCTATGGCCGGCAGATGACCCTGCAGGTCGAGATCCGCTCGGCCGACGGCGCGCTGACCCGGCACTTTTCCGTCCCGGCGCCGCGCATGGTCTATCTGCACGATTTCCTGGTCACGGCGCGGTACGTGGTGTTTGTCCTGCACCCGGTGGTGTTCTCGCCGTTGCGGCTGCTCACCGGCCAGCGCAGCTTTGTCGAGTGTCTGGACTGGCGGCCGGAGCTCGGCAATCAGGTGCTGGTGGTTGACCGTGACAGCAGCGGCCCGCCGGTCGCGCTGGAGGCGCCCGCCGCCTATATGTGGCACGGGCTGAACGCCTTCGAGCGCAAAGGCGAAATCGTCGCCGAGTTCATCGGGTTCGACGAACCCGATCATTTCCTCGGTCCGCAGGCGGCGTTCCGGACGATCATGACCGGCGCGGCCGGGCGGGAGCAGTGCCCGGGCACCCTGCGCCGCTACCTTATAGATCCGAACGCCCGAACCCTGCGCCACGAGATCCTGGCCGAGGGCAATCACGAATTCCCGTCGGTCGATCCGCGCCGCTCCTGCCATCCGCATCGCTTCGGCTACGTCGCCGACGGGCCGATGGGAACCGTGTTCCTCGACGGCGTGGCGCGTATCGACACGACCAGCGGCGCCACCGAGCGGTTCCGGTTCGGCCCCGGTCATCATGCCGGCGAGCCGATCTTCGTGCCGGAACCGGGCGGCGCGCCCGATGCCGGCTGGCTGCTGGTCGAGGTGCTGGACGGCGCGCTGGGCCGCTCGCGGCTGGCGGTCCTGCGCGCGGAAGATCCGGCGGCCGGCCCGGTCGCCCAGGTGCTGCTCGACCACCACGTGCCGCTCAGCTTCCACGGCTGGTGGCAACCGGCCTGACCGGCCCGACCCGATCGGATCGGGGCGTCAGCGGCGCTGCCACAGCCGGCGATGGCGGCGGAGCAGCCAGGGCAGGATCATCACCGTGGCTCCGGCACGGACCGGGGCGCAATCCCGACCGGTTCAGCCCCCGCCGATGCCTGTCCGAACATCCAGTCGGCCAGCCACACTCCGGAACCGACGATCGCCGCCGAAACCAGGGCCGCGACCAGCGCCATGGCCAGGCCGGCGATCACCGCACCGCCGTCGCGCACGATCAGCCCCAACCC
Organism: uncultured Mycobacteriaceae bacterium; assembly: GCA_964615535.1. Taxonomy (GTDB): domain Bacteria; phylum Pseudomonadota; class Alphaproteobacteria; order DSM-16000; family Inquilinaceae; genus CAZTNV01. The sequence goes on from CAZTNV010000164.1 coordinate 7,372, forward strand.
CAGCAGCACCACGGCCAGCGCCGGCAGGGTGTTGCCGAACGGAATTGGCAGGGCGATCAGAACGCCCAGCACCACGAGCACCACGCCCAGCACCGGGTGCATCCGCGTGCCGGTGACCCCGTGCAGCCGGGGGCGAAGCTGCCGCTCGATCCGCTCGATGAGCGGCGCCGCGCGGCTGACCACAGCCTCGACATGCGTGCGCCGGACCCGCTGCCGGGCCAGCCAGCCGGGCAGACTGAACTGCTCGGAGCGCAGGATCAGCCGAACCCCGACCAGGACCAGCACGATGCCGAAGACCACGCCGACCGGCAGGCCGGGCGACGGCACCAGGGGCGGAACGCCCAGCGCGATCAGCAGCATGCCCAGGCCCCGGTCGCCCAGCAGGGCGAGAATCTCACCAAGGCTCGCGCGCTCCTCCCGCAGCCGAACGGCCAAATCGCGCAACGCAGCGGAAGCGGCACGGTGCGGCGGGGGGGCGGGCATCGGCGGGTGCTCCGTCTGCTGTTGCGGCGGCCGGCTGCGCGAACCGCTGCCCTGATTTGGGATGGCCGGGCGGAGTTCGCCAGTCGGACCCGGCCGGGTATCGGGACGGCCGGCGATGGCTGGTTGGCGACCCCGTGCGGGATTGGGCTTTGTCCGGGGCAAAGGGTCCTATAGAGTCATGTCGATTTTCGACTTTCCCGAGGTGGAGTGTGAACGCCATTTCGCGCGATGGATGGGGCAAGCTTCCCGGTTTCGAGCCCGGTCGCCGCCCGGCCGCCCGGTCCCCGGCCGGCACGGCCACCAGAAGGTATGCCGAGCCATGCCCCAGACGCTGAACCCCCATGGCGCGCTGATTTATGTCATGGTCATCATGGCTGCCGCCGACCGGGAAATCAGCGATCGGGAGCTGGGGATGATCGGCGACGCGGTGCGCACGCTGCCCGCGTTTCGCGGCTTCAACCCTGAACAGCTCGTGCCGATCGCCGAGTCCTGCGCCAGGCTGCTGGGCGAGGAGGGGGGCCTCGAAAAGGTCCTCACTAGGCTCGGCGGGGGCCTGCCCGAAAGGCTGCGCGAGACTGCCTATGTCCTTGCGTGCCAGATCGTCATGGTCGATGGCGGCGCCCTCCGTCCGGAAGAGGTCAGGCTGCTGGAGCTGATTCGGCAAGCGCTCGACATCGACGGTCTCATCACCTCGGCGATCGAGCGGAGTGTGCGGGCAAGGTACCGTCACCTATGACCGCGCCGGTCCGAATCGGGCCGCTGGCGTGCGGTTCGGCATCGGCGGGTCTGGCCCGGCAGCC
>CAZTNV010000165.1:0-8602 GCA_964615535.1 uncultured Mycobacteriaceae bacterium
CATAGACGCTGTCGTAACGCTCGATCAACGCCAGGGTCGCCGGCAGGCGGCTCAGCGCGGTGCAGATCGTGACCATCCGACCGACACCTGCCGCCTGCGCGCGCGCCACGACGTCGTCCGTCTCCCCGGCGAAATCCGGGAAATCGAGGTGGCAGTGGCTGTCGACCAGCATCAGGCGCCTGCCCCTTCGGCTTCGACATAACGCGGGAAAATCCCGGACGGCGGGGGCAGCGTCGTGCCGCCGGCCAGCGCGTAGCCCGGACCGAGCTGGGCGAAGCTCCGCGCCTCGGCCGGCACCGCCAACTGGTCCAGCAGCCGCCCCATCGACTCCGGCATCACCGGCTGGGTCAGGATCGCCAGATGGCGCAGGGTCTCGGCCAGGACGTAGAGCACCGTGTTCATCCGCGCCGGATCGGTCTTGCGCAGCGCCCAGGGCGCCTGTTCGTCGACATAGCGGTTGGCATCGCCGATCACCGCCCAGACCGCATCCAGCGCCTTGTGGAACGCCTGCACCGACATCTCCATCCGCAGCCGGTCCAGCAGGCCCGACGCACGATCCAGCAGCGCCCGGTCGGCAGCGCCGAACGGGCCCGGTTCCGGCACCGCACCGGCGCAGTTCTTGGCGATCATCGACAGCACGCGCTGGGCGAGATTGCCCAGATCATTGGCCAGATCGCCGTTGATCCGGTGGATCATTGCGCGGTGCGAGAAATCGCCGTCGCTGCCGAACGGCACCTCGCGCATCAGGAAATAGCGCACCGGATCGAGGCCGTAGCGCGCCACGAGATCGAGCGGATCGATGACGTTGCCGAGCGATTTGGAAATCTTTTCGCCCTCGTTGGTCCACCAGCCATGGGCGAACACCCGCCGCGGCGGCTCCAGCCCGGCCGACATCAGGAAGGCCGGCCAGTAGACTGCATGGAAGCGCAGTATGTCCTTGCCGACCATATGCAGATCGGCCGGCCAGAACCGGCGATACAGGTCGCTGCCGGCATCGGGATAGCCGACCGCGGTAATGTAGTTGGTCAGGGCGTCGAGCCAGACATACATGACGTGCTTTTCGTCGCCCGGCACCTCGACGCCCCAGTCGAAGGTGGTGCGGCTAACCGACAGGTCGCGCAGCCCCGAGCGGACGAAGCTGACCACTTCGTTGCGGCGCGACGGCGGCAAGACGAAATCCGGATTGCGCTCGTAGAAATCCAGCAGGCGGTCCTGCCAGGCCGACAGGCGGAAGAAATAGCTCGGCTCTTCGACCCACTCGCAGACCGCCCCGGTCGGCGCGACCTTGCGGCCGTCGACCTCGCGCAGCTCGTCCTCGGCAAAGAACTGCTCCTCACGCACCGAATACCAGCCGCCATAGGTCTCCAGATAGAGATCGCCATTGGCGGCGATCGCCTGCCAGATCGCCTGACAGGCCGCGACGTGGCGCGGCTCGGTGGTGCGGATGAAATCGTCATTGGAAAAATTCATCGACCGGGCGAGGTCGCGGAAATTCCGGCTCACCCGGTCGGTGAAGCTCTGCGGGTCCAGCCCGGCCTCGATCGCCGATTTCTGCACCTTCTGGCCGTGCTCGTCGGTGCCGGTCAGGAAATGCACCTCGCGGCCGTCCAGCCGCATGAACCGGGCCAGGACGTCGCAGGCCAGCGTCGTATAGGCATGGCCAATATGGGGCTTGTCGTTGACGTAATAGATCGGCGTCGTCACGTAATAGCGTTTGGCCGCGGCCATATCGATCCCACTCGTGTGTCGGTTTGCCGCCCGGCGTCGTCTCAGCCGCGCGCCGTCGCCTCCTTCAGGGAGAGGAAGGCGCGGAGCACGACCTGTTTCCTGTCGAGATTGGCGGTGTCGGCTTGCGCGAAGATATGGGTGGTGTTGTCCCATACCTCCATCCATCGTTCAAGGCCGTGGGCGGCGGCCAGCCGCTGCATCAGCGCCGCCTCGCCGGCGGTGACCTCGGCCGGCAAGGTGCCGCGCGCGATCGCCCGCACCAGCCGTTCGAGCCACCACAGCAGCAGCCCGGTGGCGACCCGATAGGTGCCCTCGCCCGCCGCCCCGCCGAGCCGGTCGCTCAACTGGTGGACCTCGGACAGGTCGAGTCGCGGCAGCGTGTCGAGCAGGCCGATCAGGCCGCGATACAGATCCAGCCCGCCCTCCCGCAGCAGCGCCACGGCCCGGCCGATGCTGCCCTCCGCCAGCCGGGCCAGCGCCAGCCGGTCGGCCTCGCCGAGATCGGTGGCAATGCGCGCGAGACAGGCCGCGATTTCCGCCTCGGGCAACGGTTCCAGAGTCAACCGGCGGCAGCGCGAGCGGATGGTCGGCAGCAGCGCGCCCGGATTGTTGCTGACCAGCAGGATCAGCGAGCGCGCCGGCGGTTCCTCCAGCACCTTCAGAATCGCGTTCGCGCTGTTCCGGTTCATTTTCTCGGCTTCGTCGACCACCACCACGCGCCAGCCGCCCTCCGCCGGGGTCAGCCGCAGAAACGGCGCGATCCGCCGCACCTGGTCGACCGGAAGCTCCTTCGGCACTTTCTTCCTGCCCGCCTTGTCGTCGCCGGCCTCCTCCTCGAAGGACGAAAGCCGTTCGATGGTCAGCAGATCGGCATGGCCGCCGGAGGCGATGCGGCGGAATGTCGGATGTTCAGGATCGACATGAAGATCGGTCGGCACCTCGTTGAACAGCCCGCCGCCCTGGTCCGCGGCACCCGACAGCACGAAGCGCGCGAAGCGGAAGGCCAGCGTCGCCTTGCCGATGCCGGGCGGCCCGCCGATCAGCCAGGCATGGGGCAGCCGGCCGCTCAGCGCCGCCTCCAGCATGGCCCGCTCCGGCGCGCCGTGGCCGATCAGCTCCGGATTGCGCCGCGGGGCCGGCAGATCGATGTCGCGGAGGTCGCTCACAGCGGACCGAGCCGGTCTGCCACGGCCGTGAAGATCGCGGCGGCCACCGCCTCGACCGGCGCTGTCGCATCGATCACGATGCAGCGCTCCGGCTCGCGCCGGGCGATGTCGAGGAATCCGTCGCGAAGCCGTTCATGAAAGGCGTGATCCATCCGTTCATAGCGGGTTTCGCTGCCGCGGCGAGCCACGGCGCGGGCCAGCCCCTCGGTGACTGGCAGGTCGAACACCAGGGTAAGATCGGGGCGGAAATCGCCGATCGCCAGTGCCTGCAACCGCTCGATCACGGCGCGGCCGAGGGCGTGACCATAGCCCTGATAGGCCATGGTGCTGTCGGCGAAGCGGTCGGAAATCACCCAGTCGCCGCGCTTCAGTGCCGGCCATATGGTGGTGCGCAGATGCTCGCGGCGGGCGGCGAAATTCAGCAGGGCCTCGGTCATGGCATCCCAGCGATCCGGGTCGCCTTCGACCAGGAGTTGCCGGATCGCCTCGGCACCGGGCGCACCGCCTGGCTCGCGGGTCACCAGGGGCGGCCGGCCGTGGCTGGTCAGCGCGGCGGCCAGCCGGGCGATCTGGGTGGTCTTGCCGGCCCCCTCCCCGCCCTCCAGCGTGATGAATCTGCCCGCTGTCACGATGCCCCCAGCAAAGCTGGCCGGGCCGCCCGTCAGTTGACCCAGCCGAAGGCCAGGTGACCGATCGTGGCGGCGGCCCTGCCGAGAAATCCGCGGCGCTCGATATCCATTCCCGCGACCAGCGGCACCTCGCGGGCCGGCATGTCCGGCGCGGTGATCACCAGCGTGCCGAGTTGATCGCCGCGGCGGATCGGGGCCGGCGCCGGTTCGTCGAACCGCACCACGACCCTCATATCGTCGCGTGCCGTCCGGCGCAGGGTCATCCCGAGATCCTCGACCACGGTCAGCGGCACCGTCGACTCGCTGCCCATCCATACCGCCGCGGACTCCACCACCTCGCCGGCGCGGAACAGCGGATAGACCTCGAACTCGCGGAAGCCCCATTCGATCAGCCGTTCGGATTCCTCGGCGCGCGCCCGCATGCTGGGCAGTCCATTGATCACCAGGATCAATCGCCGGCCGTCGCGAATCACCGTCCCGGCCAGGCCATAGCCGGCCTCTCTGGTGTGTCCGGTCTTCAGCCCGTCGGCTCCGGCGACCCGGTACAGCAAAGGATTGCGGTTGCCCTGACGGTGGTTGTTGTAGGTGAAGTCGCGTTCCGAATAATAATGATAATAGCTCTGATGATCGGTGATCAGCCGCTGGGCCAGGATTGCCAGATCGCGCGCCGTCGAGTAATGGTTGGGATCGGGCAGACCGGGAGCATTCCTGAAACTGCTGTGATTCATGCCGATCTCGCGCGCCCGCTGGTTCATTTGGCGCGCAAAAGCTTCCTCGCTGCCGGCAAGCCCTTCGGCCAGAACGATCGAGGCATCATTGCCCGACTGGACGATGACCCCCCGAATCAGGTCCTCGACCCGCACCCGCGAATGGAGTTCCAGGAAACTGGTTGATCCGTCGCTCACCGCGCCGCCGGTTCGCCACGCATACTCGCTGACCGGCAGGGTGTCGTCCAGCGACAGACGGCCCTGTTCGAGCGCATCGAACACCAGATACATCGTGAGGATCTTGCTCATCGACGAGGTCGGCATCCGCTCGTCGGCATTGTGCTCGAACAGCACCGTGCCGGTCGAGGCGTCGATCAGGATCGCCTGCCGCGCCGAGGTTTCGATGGCGCGTGCAGCGGCGGGAAGGCCGCAGCCGATGGCAAGCGACAGGCAGACGAAGAGCATCCGGATCGGGAGACTGGCTGGCCTTGGCATGATCGGTCCGATTCCCCTGGTTCCATCGAGAAAGGCTTTTCCGAGGGCCGCCGCGTACCGGCCGCGGCCCCCTCAATCGGTCGAAAGATGCGCATCCGTTGCCACGCCCGCCTCGGTGATGCGCGCCATCGCTTGGCGGGCCTCCGCAATGGTGACGAACGGTCCGACGCGGACCCGGATCATCGCGGAGCCGTTGACCCTGACCGGACCAAACTCGACCGGGCCGAAGGACATCAGCTCGGTGCGCCGCCGTTCCGCGTTTTCGCGCGAGGCAAACAGCCCGGCCTGCACGAAATGGCTGTGCTGCCGGTCCGTCTCGGGATCATCCTGTCGGCGAGTCGCCAGGGCCGATGCCGTCGCAGCGGCAACCGGCGCCGGCGGCAACGGCCCGGCCGTTTCCGCCACTGCCGATCCGCCCGCCTCGGACGCCGCCGGGGAGACGGTTGCCGGATCGGCAGCGCCAGGATCGGCAGCGCCAGGATCGGCAGCGCCAGGATCGGCAGCACTTGGCCGTGCCGCTTCGTCCCCGGCGGGCGGCGGCCCGGCCTCGTCCTGCGCCCCGTCGGGTGCCGATTGCCGTGCAGCCGGCGCCAGCGGCATCACGGCGGCCGCTTCCACGGATATCCGCGGTGCCGCGTCCGGAACCGGCCCGGATGGGCCGGGCGCCCCCGTCGCCGCCCCGGCCTCGGCCGCCGCGCGATCGCCGCGGCGTCCGGCCCGCTCGGCCAGCGCCAGGCTTTCCTCGCGCAGAATCCGGGCCCGGACCCGCGCCGTCCCGGTCTCCGGGAAACCGAGCAACTCGGCCGCACGCGGGGTCAGGGCGAGGATCTGATCGGGCGCGGCGGGTCCGCGATCATTGACCCGCACGACCAGCGAACGCCCATTGTCGAGATTGGTGACCCGGATCAAGGCCGGCATCTGCAGCGTTCGGTGTGCCGCGGCCAGCGCTTCGGCGCTGAACCGCTCACCCAGCGCGGTCGGCCGGTCGGCCGCTTCGGAACCGATCACCGAGGCGAGGCCGGTCTCGGCATAGTCGAAACTTTCAGCGGGTTCATACCAGACTCCATTGATCTGATAGGGCGCTCCAATCCGGTACGGCGCCGGGCCCGGCGCGCATCCCGTCGCCAAAAGCACGAGGCACGCGAGGCGCGCCGTTACGGTGCCTCGGGTGCGAGGGCGTCTTGTCCGCATTCCCATGTTCATCGGGACGTCCCGATCGCAGGCTGCCGGCTGTCCAATGGTTGTTCGGCCCCGCCGCCCGTCCACGGGACGGCTCCAACGGAAATCATTCGAAGTCTACTGCCACACCCGACAAGGTCTTGCAACCGCACCGGCCTGCTCCGCACCGTTCGGTCATCCACTCGGGGCAGGAAAGATCTCCGCAGTGCGTCCGGTCATCCAGTAGGCGAGCAGGCCGATCCATTCGTGGGCGGCCCAATCGACCATCACCAGGCGGTCGGCGAGATCGAAATCCAGGTCCCAGGAACTGTCCCGATAGGTGCGATAATCGGTCGGATAGGCGATCACGGGCCATCCGGCGGCCCGGAAGACCGCCACGGATCGCGGCATGTGGCCGGCCGAGGTGACCAGCAGCCAGGTTTCGCCCGGTTGTGGATCGACCAGCGCCCGGCTGAACGCCGCATTCTCCGCCGTATTGCGCGAATCGCTCTCCCAGATGATCCGGTCGATCGGGGCGCCGATCGCAGCCAGCAGCGTCCGGGTTGGCCCGGCCTCTCGCGGCCCGGGATAGGCCAGACTGCCCGACCCGCCGGCGAACACCAGACGGGCATCGGGGTAGCGGCGGGCCAGCCGGGCAAAGGTGGTGATCCGTTCGCCCGACCCGTTGATCGCCTCCTCGCCGCGATCCGCACTCAGCAGCGGATTGACCGTTCCGCCCAGCAGAATGATCCCGTCGACCGAGTCCGGCATCGGATCGGGCCGCACGAAGCGGTTCTCCAGCGGCGCCAGCAGCCACGGGCCGACCGGCAGCACCGCGACCGCCAGGAGCACCGCGGCGACCGCACCGGTCAGCCGCGTCCCGCTGCGCCGCCGCCCGAGCATCAGCAGCAGAACGCCCAGACACAGCAGCACCAGCAGCGCGTTCGACGGCTGCGCCAGGACGCCCAGCAGCTTCGAGAGCACAAAGAACATGCCGCTTCGGATACCCGATTCCGGCCGCCGGCGACACCGTGCCATGCATGCCGCCGGGACCGCGCGGGCCCTCTTGCGGTCTGGCCGGCGCGCTTCACCGCCGCAGCGCCCAGGGGCGGTCGCCCACCGAATCGGCGACCGTCCGGACGGTCAAGCCGTCGGGTCCGAGAATGACGGCGTGACCGCCATGGCGCCACAGATCGAAGCGGTCGATCACCGTGCCGGCCCGGCACCACCGGGGCACCGGCACGCTCGCCACGACGATCGGGGCGATCGCGCAGTCTTCCCGCAGCGCCTGCGGGTCACGGATCAGTGCGATCGCCCGGCCGTCGCGCCGGTACAGACAGCCCAACGCATCGCAGGACAGCCGGCCGTCATCCGAGACTCCCCAGTCCGGCCAGGTCTCGAACGCCGGGTCGCCATCCAGGCGCAGCCAGATCTCCCGGCCGAACCGGTCGGCACGGCCGTCGGACATCGCCAGCCCGCCATCGGCCCGGCGCACGGCCATCAGCTCGCCGGTCTCGTTGACCAGGATGTCCGGCCGCGGCGCCAGGGCGATGCTGGCGAAACCCAGCGCGATTCCCGCCAGCCCGGCAAACCGCCAGGGCCGCTGCCACAGGCACAGCCACAATCCGCCCAGGGTGACCATCGCAAGCCCCCATTGCGGCATCGCCGGTACGCTGAGCGCCGCGCCGGGCCAGGCCGCCGCGGTCGCCGCGACCCACAGCATCGCCCGGACGCCCCAGCCCATCGGAACCAGCGCCAGCCCCTCCAGGCCCAGCGGCATCAGCAGATAGGCCAACAGGCCCCAGGGCATGATCCAGAACGAGGTCAGCGGCACTACCAGCAGGTTGGACAGCGCGCCATAGGTCTGGAGCCGCTGGAAATGATAGAGACCGAACGGCATGGTGGCGAGCGATGCGACCACGGTGGTCAGCGCGACGCCGCCCAGATAGATCAGCGGCAGGCCGATCCAGCCGGCCAGGGAATGCCAGGCGATCAGACGGCTGCGGCCGCCCTCGTACACCGCGACCAGCGCGATGACCGCGCCGAACGACATCTGGAAGCTCGGGCCGAGCAGGCTGTCCGGCACAATCGCGATCACCGCCGCCGCCGCCCAGGCGACCAGACGCATGGTGACGGCCAGCCGGTCGGTCAGCACCGCAACCAGAATCAGTCCGGTCATCAGGAAGGAGCGCACCGTCGGCACCGGCGATCCGACCAGCAGCACATAGAGAAACGTGCCGATCAGAGCGGTCAGCGCGGCCCATTTCTTGATCGGGTAGCGCAGCGCCAGCGACTCGATCAGGGCCAGCAGCGCCCGCACCGTGACGAAGATCAGCCCGGCCACCATGCTGATATGGACGCCGGAAATCGACAGCAGATGGGTCAGTCCCGAATCGCGCATTTCCTGGTTGGCCTGGTCGCTGATCGGCCCGCGCTCGCCGGTCAGCAGGGCCCCCGCGATCGCCGCCTCGTCCCCCGACAGAACCGCGAAGACCCGCACGGTGATCTGCTGACGCATATCCTCCAGCCGCAGGGCAAGGGGCTGTCGATCGCCCGGCGAGAGGGTCTCGACCCCGCCCATGGCGAAACCGACTGCGCCGATGCCGGCGAAGAAGGCCTGCCGCCGGTAATCGTAGGCCCCCGGCGCCACCGGCCCGCGCGGCGGGTTGAGCATCGCAAGGACCCGGATGCGCGCGCCGATCGCCGGGGCCGGAATGCC
>CAZTNV010000166.1:0-453 GCA_964615535.1 uncultured Mycobacteriaceae bacterium
GAGCACAAGGAGGATCTGGCGACCGGCACCGCGGGCGCGGTGCTGGGCGGGGTCACCGCGGTGTTCGAAATGCCCAACACCAAGCCGCTGACCACCGATGCCGACACCCTGGCCGACAAGCTGGCGCGCGCGGCTGGGCGGGCGTGGTGCGACCATGCCTTCTTCGTGGGGGCCACCGCCGGCAATGCCGACCGGCTCGACCTGCTGGAACGGCTGCCGGGCTGCGCCGGCATCAAGGTGTTCATGGGCTCCTCGACCGGCGACCTGCTGGTGGCCGATGACGAGACCCTGGCGCGGGTGCTGGCGCGGGGCTTCCGCCGGGTCGCCATCCATGCCGAGGACGAGCCGCGGCTGATCGAGCGGCGCGCCCTGGTCGCGGGCGGCGCGCCGGTGACCCTGCACCCGGTCTGGCGCGATGCCGAGACGGCGCTGCGCGCGACCACGAGGCTGCTC
>CAZTNV010000166.1:463-8549 GCA_964615535.1 uncultured Mycobacteriaceae bacterium
CGCCCTGGCCGACGCGGCGCGGCGGCGGGTCCATGTCCTGCACATCACCACCGGCGCCGAAATGGCGCTGCTGGCGCGGCACAAGGATCTGGCGACGGTCGAGGTGACGCCGCAGCATCTCACCCTGGCCGGCCCCGAATGCTACGAGCGGCTGGGCACGCTGGCCCAGATGAACCCGCCGATCCGCGACGAGGCCGAGCGGCAGGCGCTGTGGCGCGCCCTGGCCGACGGCACGGTCGACGTGATCGGCTCCGACCACGCGCCGCACACCCTGGAGGAAAAGGCCCGGCCCTACCCCGACAGCCCGAGCGGCATGACCGGGGTGCAGACCCTGGTGCCGATCCTGCTCGACCATGTCGCGGCCGGCCGGCTGAGCCTGGAGCGCTTCATCGATCTGACCAGCGGCGGCCCGGCCCGGATCTATGGGATCGCGGGCAAGGGCCGGATCGCCGCGGGCTACGACGCCGACCTGACCGTGGTCGATCTGGCCGCACGGCGAACCATCACGAATGCCTGGATCGCCAGCCGCTCGGGCTGGACACCCTATGACGGCATGGCGGTCACCGGCTGGCCGGTGATGACGGTGATTCGCGGCCGCACGGCGATGCGCGACGGCGAACTGCTCGGCCCGCCTGCCGGTATCCCCGTGCGGTTTGCCGAATGCCTGCCGGCGGCCCAAGTGTCGGAGACGGCCGCATAGCGGCCGCTCAGGAGTGCGATCGGTCGATCGGCGCCTTGCCCCGGTACCGTGCCGGAAGGGCAAGGCCCGCTGCCGTTGCGGGTTCCGCCGGAAAGGTCACCGTCACCGTGGTGCCCTGGCCGACCGTGCTGGCGATGTCGAGCCGTCCGCCATGGAGTTCGACCAGCCCCCTGACCAGGGCGAGACCGAGACCGGTGCCGCCGGCCGACTGGCTGTAGCGGTTGTCGATCCGCTCGAACGGCCGCTGAATCCGCTCGATCTGGTCGGGCGGAATGCCGATCCCGGTATCGCTCACGCTGATCGCCACCGCGTCCCCGGCGGCCCCGCCGTTCGGCACCGCCCGCGCGCGCACCGTCACGCTGCCGCCGGGCGTGAACTTCACGGCATTGGACAAGAGATTGAACATGATCTGCTTGATCGCCCGCTCGTCCGCGAACAGCGGCGGCACAGGTTCGGGCATGTCCAGGCCAAGCGTCAGGCCGGCGTCTTCGGCCCGGCCGGCGGCCAGCCGGAGGCAGCCGGCCAGCACCTCGCCGCACTCCAGGCGCATCGGCGAGATCTCCACCTTTCCGGCCTCGATCTTGGAGATATCGAGAATGTCGTTGATCAGGTCGAGCAGATGCGTGCCGCTCTCGTGGATGTATCCGGAATACTCCGCGCACCGATCGGTCATCCGCGTGCCGATCGGGCCCGTCATCATTTCCGAAAAGCCCAGAATGGCGTTGAGCGGCGTGCGCAGCTCGTGACTCATCATGGTGAGGAAATGCGACTTGGCGCGGTTGGCGGCCTCGGCTGCGAAACAGGCCTCCTCGACCTGCTTGCGGTCGGAAATGTCGGAAATGATGACGACGTGATTGGCGATCGCGGCGTCGCCGTTGCGAATCGCGCTGATCGTGGTCCAGCTCGCCAGCGCCCTGCCGTCCTTGCAGCGATGCCGGACCTCGCCGGCCCAGTGCCCCGACCGCACGACCTCGCGCCAGATCGCCGCGAGCGTCTCCGGCGTCTCCGATGGGCAGAGCAACGCCATGCAGTTCCGCCCGGTGACCTCGGCAGGATCGAAACCGAACAGCACGCCGAACGCGCCATTGACCGACAGGATGCTGTGATCGGGCTGAAGAATGATCACGCCGTCGCGGGTCACTTCCATGACCTTGGCCGCCAGCCTGAGCCTGTCGCGCGAGCGCCGCTCGGTCAGGCGGCCCCAGGACATCAGGACCGACAGGATCAGAATGATTGCGCCCGCCGATGCGAAGGCAAGGCTGAACCGGCCTTGCGCCCGATCGATCACGGCGTTCAGCGTCGGCTGCGGCACGAAGGTCAGCACCATCCAGGTTTCGTCGCGCGGATTCGGCTCGACCCCGGCGACGATCCGATGCGGATGGTTGCGCGCGACGGCGTTCAGGGTCTCGATGATCGGATGGATCGCGGCATGGGTGACCAGGCCGGCCGGATCGACGATCTGGCCGGCCTCGTGACGTCCCATGGCCTGCCACAGCGCCGGATGATCGACGGCGAAGCTGCGCTCGCGGCCGAACATGAAGGCCCATTCATCGGCCGGGTTCGGGCCGTAGAGCCAGTAGCCGGCGGCGTTCAGGAGCATGCCCTGCCCGATCGTGCCCTGCATTGCCGTGCGCAGATTGTCGAGCAGCGTGACGCCGTAATAGTTGAGCACCAGGACGCCGCGCGTGGTGCCGGTCTCGTCGATCAGCGGCGTGGCGAACCGGATCATCGGCTTGAGCGGCCGCTCGATCTGGCCGCGCTCGATATTGAGGTCGAACGGCGAGACGTACACGGCACCGCGCGGCAGCCGAACCGCATCGCTGAAATAGTATCGGTCGGACTTGTTCTGCAACTCCTCGGCAGGAACGGTGCGCACCGCCCCGTGGACAAAATCGACTCGAACCGTTTCCTGTCCGGTGGCGTCGAGCAGGCGGATCTGGTCGTAGATCCCGCGCTCGCCGGAGAACAGGGCGAACTGCCGCTCGACCGCCCGGCGGTCGGCCTCGCTGCCGGTTTCGATGTGCGCCCTGACGGCCTCGGAGCCGGCAAGCAGCAGCAGATCCGACGTGACGATGGCGAAGTCCCGGGTGATCTGGTCGCGCGCCGCCGCGATGCGAACGGCCTCGGCGGCCAGAATGTCGTCGATCGTGTCCTGGCGGATGCTGTCGTTGACCAGCACGACCAGGGCGCCGAGCACGGTGGCCAGCGGCACGAACACCGCCAGAAACGTCGTCAGCAGGTCGAGGACGCGGAACGCTTTCGGACTCCGAACCGCCGGCTGCGCCCGGTCGCTCGTCCCCTTGGGCGACGCCATGGCGGCGGCCTGATCCCCGGTCTGCCGGAATTCTCCGCTGATCGTCGAAACCGGCGCGCTCGTCATCGGAGGAGCACCATCATGAATTTCCGTCTCAAAAGTATCGCCGAAAAGCCTTAATGAAATAGCGGTCAATGGCCGGGCAGCCGCCGCGACGGAATCCCGCCGCCGGGCCGTGGAATGATTGGAACGGCTGTGCGACAGCCGCCAGACATCCAGTTCGAAAAGGCAAAGGCCATGAAACTTCATACCTTGATGACCACCGCGGCGATCGCTCTGGCAATCCCCTCGCTGGCCGTGGCGCAGCTCGGCGCACCGGTGGCGGGCGAGGCGGGCAGCGGCGCGGCGGTCCAGGCGCCCGGCTGGCCGGGGCCGGGCGGCGGCGCCGGGTTCTTCCGGGGCCAGGGCCCGCGCATGGCGCAGGCGCAGGATACCGACGGCACCTATCAGGGCCGCGGGCCGGGGCCGGGCGGACCGGGCAGCCGGATGCTGAGCCGTCTCGACACCGATGGCGACGGCGCGGTCAGCGCCGCGGAGATGGCCGAATTCCGCGAACAGCGCTTCACCTGGATGGACACCGACGGCGACGGGAGAATCACGCAGGAAGAACATGCGGCGGCGGGCCGGAATGGTCGGGGGGGCGGGCGGTTCCAGGAGCAACGGTTCCAGCAGATCGACGCCAACGGTGACGGTGCGATCGACCGCGGCGAGTTCGAGGCCAGCGGGGACGCCCGCTTCGCGCGGCTCGACCAGAATGGCGACGGCCGCGTGACCCCGGACGAAATGCGCGGCGCCCGAGGGGGATGGTAATTCAGGCGCGGCGCGCTGAAGGCGACGGGAGCGCCGGGTGGAGGATGAGACCGACGAGCAGCTCATGGTCAGGGTCGGCGCCGGCGACGGCGCCGCCTGCCGGGTGCTGGTCGACCGCCATCTGGCGCCGCTGGTCGCCTTCGCGCGCCGCATCCTCGGCAATCAGGCCGACGCCGAGGATGTCGTGCAGGAGGTCTTCCTGCGGGTCTGGACCAAGGCGGCCGGCTGGCAGCCGGGCGGCGCGCGGCTGACCACCTGGCTTCACACGGTTGCGCTGAACCTGTGTCGCGACCGGCTGCGCCGCCGCCCGATGTTGCCGCTGGAGGAGATTCCGGATGCACCCGATCCCCATCCCGGCGCCGCCGTGCACCTGCTCCGCCGCGAGGTGGCGCAGCGGGTCGACTCGGCTCTGGCCGGTCTGCCGGAGCGCCAGCGCGCCGCGATCGTGCTGTGCCACCACCAGGGGCTGGGCAATATCGAAGCGGCGGCGGTGATGGGCGTCGGCGTCGAAGCCCTGGAATCGCTGCTCGCGCGCGGCCGCCGGGCGCTGCGGCAGAAGCTCAAGCCCGAGGCCCGGGACCTGTTGGGAGACGAAGCATGACCCGCGAACCGCGCAATTCAGCCATGACGCAGGCGCAGTTCCAGGCGCTGCTCGAGGCCTATGGCGCGGCCTCCGAACGCTGGCCGGCCGACCGGCGGGCGGCGGCGCTGGCCCTGCTGGAGCGCTCGGCGGCGGCCCGGCTGGCCCGGGCCGAGGCGGCCGAACTCGATGCCCTGCTTGATCGGGCCACGGCCGAGCCGCCCTCGGCGGCTTTGCGGGCCCGCATTCTGGCCGCCGCCCCCGCCCCAGCGGTGCCGGCCCGATCGGCGATGCCGGCGGCACCTCGGCGGCGACGCTGGCGGGTGGCGAAGGGGCGGGTGGCGGAGGCGATCGGCCAGCTCTGGCCGGGCGGTCCGGCCTGGCGCCCGGCCCTGGCGCTGACCGGTGCGCTGATGCTCGGTCTGGCGGTCGGCTATGCCGCGCCGCCGCCCGTCCTGGCCGGATCGTCCGAGCCGGCCGTGGTCAGCGGCCTGGACAACCTGATTTTCGGCGTGCTCGAACCGGGGGAGACCCTGTTGTGACCGATCGGACCATGGCACCGCCGGCAGCCGGGCCGGGCGGGCGCTGGCGGACCCCGCTTCTGATCCTGTCCCTGGCCCTCAATCTCTTCCTGGGCGGACTCCTGATCGGCGGCTGGATTGCCGGTCGGCCGCCCGGCGGCGATTCGATGATCGACGGGCCGATGAGCGACGGGCCGATCCAGGGCCTGGCCGGGGACCGCCCCGGTTCGGCGCAGTCGACTCCGGGGCTGCACCGCCTGATCGGCGCCTTGTCGCCCGAGGCGCGTCCGGAAGCGCGCCGGGTGTTCCAGGAGCACCGCCGCGAACTCCGCACCGGGATCATCGCTCTGGCCGAGTCGCGCCGCCGGGTTGCGGCGGCGCTGTCCGCCGAGCCGTTCGACCCCGCCAGCCTGGCCGCGGCGTTCGAGGAGCTGCGCCACCGGACGGGCGCGGTTCAGGCCGGCATTCATGACGGGCTGGTCGAATTGAGCGTCCGGCTGAACCCCGAGGATCGCCGGCGGCTGGTCGAATTCGGCGCCCGCCTGACCGGCGAACGCCATGGCGGCCGCGGCGGCCCGCCCTTCCGCCCGCCGCCCGATCAATGACGCCGGACACCGGTGCGGTCGGGGATCGCGACGCTCGGGGATCGCGACGCTCGGGGAACCATGCCAGCGGGGCGGGGTTGTGCTGGGGCGCCCGAACGTCGGGATAACCCCGGTCACCAGGAGACATGGCATGGCGACAAGCACCGACAACGAGATCAGCGTCCTCAACGACCTGATCGAAGTGACGCTGGACAGCGTCAAAGGCTACGAGGATGCCGCCGATCAGGCGAAGTCGGAGGATCTCAAGGCGGCGTTCGGCAATCGCGCCGCGGAGCGCCGCGGCGTGGTCGCCGATCTGCAGGACATGGTTCGCGCCCGCGGCGGCAATCCCGAAACCGAAGACAGCATTCTCGGCAAGGCGCATCGCGCCTTCCTGAATCTCAAGAATGCGGTCATGGGCCGCGATGACAACGCCGTGCTGCAAGAGGTCGATCGCGGCGAGGATCATCTGAAATCCTCGTGGCAGAAGGCGCTCGACGGCGATCTGTCACCCGACCTCCGTGCCAGGCTTCAGCAGCACTATACCTCGGTCCGCGAGGGACATGACATTGCCAGCGTGCTGAAAACCGCTGCGCCCCGCTAGAGCGCATCGGCAGCCGGTCGGGCTCCATGGCGGTCGGAGGCTTCGGCTCGACAACAAGAAAGCCCCTCTCCCAACCCGGGAGAGGGCGCCGCCGAAGCGTCAGACATACTGGATTCCAACGATCTCGTAGGATTTCGAGCCGGACGGCGTCGTCACCTCGACCACGTCGCCGACGCTCTTGCCGATCAGCCCGCGCGCCAGCGGTGCCGAGATCGAGAGGCGGCCCTCCTTGATGTCCGACTCGTCCTGGCCGACGATCTGATAGGTCGATTCCTCATCGGTGTCCTCGTCGGCCAGCGTGACCGTCGCGCCGAACTTCACGGTGTCGCCGGCCAGGCTCGCCACGTCGATCACCGCTGCGCGCGCGATCTTGTCCTCCAGTTCCAGGACCCGGCCCTCGATGAAGCTCTGACGTTCTCGCGCGGCATGGTATTCGGCGTTCTCCGAAAGGTCGCCATGCTCGCGCGCCTCGGCGATCGCCTTGATCACCGCCGGTCGCTCGACCGATTTGAGCTGCTTCAATTCTTCCTGGAGACGGGCATAGCCCGCTGCCGTCATCGGCACCTTCTCCATAGTCTGTCCTGCCTCAATGCGAATCCTCCGGGGCCAGAGCCACCGCAGGCATGCCGCTCGGTTATTGCGATTGACGGGTGCCGCGCAGGTAGGACTGCAACGGCACGACTTCCAGCCGACCCGTCTTGAGCGCCGCAATCGCCTCTACGGCGGCGCGGGCGCCCGCAACGGTCGTGTAATAGGGAATGTTATGGACAAGCGCGGCACGGCGCAAGCTGAAGCTATCCTTGATTGCCTGCGCGCCCTCGGTGGTGTTGAACACCAGTTGGACCTGACCGTTGATCATGGCATCGATGACGTCGGGTTTGCCCTCCAGCACCTTCTTGATGCGGCCACAGGGCAGCCCCGCCCGATCCAGGTAGTCCGCCGTGCCGCCGGTTGCAAGCATCTTGAACCCGAGTTGGTGCAGCCGGACCGACAGCGCCGTGATCGCGTCCTTGTCGGCATCGCGGACCGAGACGAACACGGTGCCCGACTCCGGCAGCACCACCCCGGCCCCGAGCTGGGATTTGGCGAAGGCGCGGCCGAAATCGTGATCGAGCCCCATGACCTCGCCGGTCGATTTCATCTCCGGGCCGAGCAGGGTATCGACACCGGGAAACCGCGCGAACGGGAACACTGCCTCTTTAACCGCGATGTGCGACGGCCGCGGCCCGTCCAGGCGGAACCCGCTGAGTTTCTCTCCGGCCATGACGCGGGCGGCGATCTTGGCGATCGGCGTGCCGGTGGCCTTGGCCACGAACGGCACGGTGCGGCTGGCGCGCGGGTTGACCTCCAGAATGTAGACGTCGCTGCCGCCGCGGCCGTTGACCTTGACCGCGAACTGCACGTTCATGAGGCCGACGACACCCAGCCCCGCGGCCAGTTGCCGGGTCTGCTCCTCGATCTCCGCGATCACGGTCTCGTCCAGGGTATAGGGCGGCAGGGCGCATGCACTGTCGCCGGAATGAATGCCGGCCTCCTCGATGTGTTCCATGATCCCGGCGACATAGACCTGATCGCCGTCCGACACCGCGTCGACATCGACCTCGATCGCATCCTGGAGATAGCGGTCGATCAGCACGGGATTCTTGCCCGAGACCTTGACCGCATTGGTCATGTAGCCGCGCAGCCGTTCGGTATCGTAGACGATCTCCATCGCCCGCCCGCCCAGCACGTAGCTCGGCCGAATCAGCAGCGGATAGCCGATCGCGCTGGCGACCCGCTCCGCCTCTTCGAAGGACCGGGCGACGCCGTTGACCGGCTGGCGCAGTCCGAGGCGATGGAGCAGGTCCTTGAAGCGTTCGCGATCCTCGGCCAGATCGATCGCATCGCGCGGCGTGCCCAGGATCGGAATCCCCGCGCGCTCCAGATCCTCGGCCAGCTTGAGCGGGGTCTGGCCGCCGAACTGCACGATCACG
>CAZTNV010000167.1:0-8492 GCA_964615535.1 uncultured Mycobacteriaceae bacterium
CCGCGGTTTGGCTCGCCCAGTTCGGACCCGGGGCGGTTTTCGGGGCGGCGATGCTGCTCTGTGCGATGGTCACGACGTGGGCCGGCCTGCTGCCCGCCGCGCGCCGCCGCGCGCCGGCCTGTCCGGCCGAGACCCGGAGCGCGCCATGGTCGGCCCTGCTCGCACCCCATCACCGCAGGCTGATCGCCGTCGCCTCGACCGTATTGGTCGTGATTGCTCTTGCGGCCGGGCTGGGGCCGGCAATGAGGCCCGCGCCGATGCCGCCCGCCACCCCGGACGGCCGCGACTTCGCCCTGATCGAGCGCGAGTTCGTCTTCCGGGAACGGCTCGATCAGCAGCGGATCGCGCTCCTCCGTCAGGCCCAGCAGGCCGAGATCGCCGCCATCCGGGAACGCTACCAAACCGAAATGGCCGAGTTGCGCCAGGCCTACGAGCGGGCGATCGAGACCCTGCCCGCCAATGTCGAGCGTCTGGTGCGGCGGATCGGCGAACAGTTCGGCCTGAACCCGGATTTCTTCGCACGGATCACCGCCATCGAGAGCGGCTTCAACCCGACCATCGCCAACGCCTTGAGCGGTGCGCGGGGACTGTTCCAGTTCATGCCCGACACCTGGAACACAATCGGCGCCCGCCACGCGGCCGAAATCGCGGCGATGGGCCTGACCTACGAGCCGGTCACTCCCGAGAACCGCGGCCAAACCAGCGACCCGCGCAACAATGCCCGGCTGAATGCGGTGATGGGTGCCTTCCTGACCCGCGCCGGCCTTCAGGCGCTGAATTCCAACGATCCGGCAATCCTCTACATCGCGCATTTCGCCGGCCCGACCATGGCCGCCTACATCCGCGACAACCACCAGACCAACCCCGACCGGCTGATCCGCGAGGTGCTGCGCGAGATCTTCCCGACCTTCGCCGAGGCGATCATCGAACAGAACGCTCCGGCCTATACCGAGACGACGACCGTGCGAAATTTCTATGACTGGTCGGCCGGCCATTTTCGAGGCATCGCCACCGCCTTGCTGATCCCGCCGCCGGATGCCGGCGGCAGCACTCCAGCGCCGGGCACTCCCGCCCTGACCGGGCCCGGCCAGGCAAATCAGACACCAGCACCGCCCTGACCCGACCGTGCGGCACCCGGAGTGCCATCGTGTTCCTGCCGGGCCTCGACCTGGCCGAAACGGTTTATGCCAGCGAGATGCCGGCCAGACATGGCCGCGGCATTGGCTCCCTTCAGGAAAGCGCCGCGCCATAAATCTCCCGAAACAGCAGGGCGAGCCCCGCGCCCAGCGGCAATGCCAGCAGCCAGACCATTATCATCACTGCAAAGCGGGCCCGCCAGGCCGTCGTGCCGTCGCCCAGTCCGATGCCGACCACCGCACCGGCCGCGGCCTGCCCGCCCGGCATCGGCAACCCGGCCAAACCGGCCGCCACCAGCGAGCAGATCGTCGCCAGGTTGACCGCGACGCCGCGCACATCGGTCAGCGGGGTCAGCCGTTCCCCGAGCCGCCGGGTGGTCCGATGGCCGAGCAGCACGATCCCGCTCAGCAAGCCGAGCGTCACCGGAATCAGGATTTCGACCCAGTCGCCGACCGCGACATCGACCCGGCCACCAACTCCCATTTGCCCCGGTACGACCAGGACAAGACCGGCGGGCACCGCGATCGCCAGCACCTGCCAGCCGCCAAAACCGAAGGCTAGAACGAACGAGCCGGCAATCTGCACCCGTCGATGCGCCAGATCGACCCCCTCGATATCATTGGATACCCAGAACGGCGCGGCAGCCAGGCGTCGCCGCACGATCGCATAGACCCCCATCCCCGCCGGCAGGCCGACGGCCAGCGGCACCCAGTCGGGCAGATCGTCTATGCCGAACGCCACCCGGCAGACGAACGGCGCCAGAGCGGCGGTCAGCCCGGCCGACAGAGCGACCATTCTGGCCAGACGGTCGCGCGGACGCCAGTAGTCCAGCAGCCGCCACCGGATTGCCAACCAGCCCAGCAGCGACAGGAGCGCGGCAAAGATCGGCAGGCCGAGCGCAGTCAGGCCGACCATCAGGACGGCGCCGAGCACGGCCTCGGCAACCCGCTGCTCGGCGAATGCGATGCCCAGTATCGCGCCGGCCAGCACCAGCAGCGCCGGCACCGGAAATCCGAGCAGGGTCAGCAACAGCATCGCCACCGCGGTCGCCGTCAACACGGCGAACACGTTCTGCGCCGGCCCGGCGGTTGCGATCAGGGTGCCTGCGATGTCGCCGATGACCGGCATGACCAGCACCATGACCGGCAGGGTGGCGGCGACACCGGCGATCACCAGACCGTCTCGCATCGGCAGCGCGCCGCTGCCCACCGCCGTCGCCATCCCGACGGCTGCATCGTTCGCCCCGATGGCGAAAGCCAGGAGGAACAGGAGCGGGACACGAAGCTGAAGCAGCAGGTCTGGAAGTTCCATCAGGGCGCTCGAACTCGCTTTGCCAAATGGGTGGGAACGCCGGTCAGTTCTGCTGGCCAGCCGCTGCGGGGTCCGCTGCCCGCACATCCAGGAACAGGTAGGTCGCCGGCAGCGCGGTCTCGCGGCCCAGCCCGGCCAAGCTGCGCAGGCTGTCGAGCAGGGCCGGGAAATAGCTGTCGGCCGATTCATGCAACGGCCGGAAATCCTCGAACAGCGGCACCGGCGTCGAAATCGCCATCAGCATTCGGGTTCCCGCCGGACGATCGAGCGTCCAGCGCCGGTCGTTCAGTCGCGCCCGATCGGGCGCCGTGCCCAGCGTCACCTGCTCGCCGGCGTCCAGCAGATTGTCGGGGGTCAGCGGTTCCGGCAGCAGGTGAGTCACCGTGCCCTCGCCGTCGATCAAATCAACGTAGAGATAGCCGCGAAACCGGCTGCTCGCGACCGCCTGCACGATCAGGTCGTCACCGATCGCATAGCGCAACTCCGGCTGGTCCGGCAGCAGCGCCGGCATTCCCGGCCGGCCCGGAGCCACCGAGGCGTGCTCGGTCAGAATGCCGATGATCTCGCAGAATGGCCGCTGGTAGACCAGCACCGACGCCGCGACCCCTGCAACCCCCTCGATACTGGCCAGCGAATCGATCAGGCGGCGGCGATCGTTCTCGCTCGACACATAGCCCGACAGGTCGATCACCCGGTCTTCGCGCAGCGCGACGGCGATACGGGCGCAGGGATAGCCCGATGCGACCAGATCGATCACCCCGCGCAGCCGGTCCGCCTCCGGCCCGGCAAATTCCGCGCTTGGCTGAGGCTCGGCACTCCACCACCAAACCGCCGCAGCCAGGGCCGTTAACAGCATCACCGCGAGGATCACCGTCGTCACCGGGCGGCGGCGCGCCGTCAAAGGCGGCGCCGGCGGCGGATCGGCAACACGATAGGGCTGCGGCGTGATCGGTTCCTCGGCCAGACTGTCCGGCGAGATCGGCGGCGGATCGAGCTGGCCGGCGTGCCGGGCCTTCAGTCGCCGCAATTCGGCGGCGCGGTTCCCATCGCTTTGCGCGCCGCCGCTGAAGCCCAGGCCGAGGACGACATAGAACACCTCCCGCACCTCGCTTTGGGCACGGGTGAGCTCGTCCAGACGGGTGAAGAACTCGCGGCTGGGATCGGCGGACTTGAACAGGGTGGCGGTCAGCGGCGGCGCCCGTCCCTTCCAGCCCTCCTCCCGCCCCAGAGTCTCGTCGATCCAGGCGGCGACCGCGAAAATCCCGTGATAGATGTCGACATCCGATTTGCCGCTCGCCCTTGCCTCGTCGCGGACAACACGCAGCCGGTTGAACAGCTCGTTGTGAATTCGGGTCGCGGCCTTGGGATCGCGCACGACCTGCGCGATCGTCGGCTGGATCGCAAAAGTTCGCGCGATGATCGGGCTGAGCGAATCCAGCAGCGTCGCCGTACCGGCCAGGGACCGTCCCCCCTCGGGTGTCATAAGCCGAACCGCCAATCGCGCCGAATGCGGGAGCAATGACTCAATCTAGCGTTTTGCCGTCCGGCCGGCCACAGGAGATGCAACGGGACCGGACCGCCGGTGCCGAAATGGTTCGATCCGACGGGAAGGGTCTAAACGGCGCATTGATCGGAGAGAGAAACCTGCCCATTGTGCGGATCGTTGCTCAGCCATCCTGCGGGGAGCCCGGTTCACCTATGATTCGCCGATTGAGTATCCTGGTCCTCGCCCTGGCCATTGTCCTGCCCCTGGCAGCGTGCGGCAAGCGGCCGAGTTCGCTGTCCGCACCGGAGGGCGCTGATCCGGCTCGATTCCCCCGCAGCTATCCCAGCTCATGACCGGTTTCGGGTATCGCGACGACCTCCTCCACATCGAGGCCGTCGCCCTGCCGCGCATCGCGGCGGCGGTGGGCACGCCGTTTTACGGCTATTCCACCGCGGAATTGATCCGGCGCTATCGGGCCTTCGCCGATGCCTTCGCCGGCCAGCCAGTGACGATCTGTTACGCCCTGAAGGCCAATTCCAATCTGGCGGTGATCCGCACCCTGGCGCGGCAGGGTGCCGGCATGGACGTGGTATCGGACGGCGAGCTGCGCCGCGCCCTGGCCGTCGGCGTGCCGGCCGAGCGGATCGTGTTTTCCGGAGTCGGCAAGACGGCGGCCGAACTGACCGCGGCACTCGATGCCGGCATCCACCAGATCAATGTCGAATCGGCCGGCGAGCTGGTCGAGCTGAGCGCGCTGGCCGCGGCACGCGGTATCGCCGCGCCGATCGCGATCCGGGTCAATCCCGACGTTGATGCTGGTACCCACGCCAAGATCACCACCGGGCGCAAGGAGAACAAGTTCGGCATCGACATCGACGATGCCGTCGAGGCCTTCAGGCTCGCGCGCAGCCTGCCCGGTCTCGATCCCGTCGGGGTGGCGGTGCATATCGGCAGTCAGTTGACCTCGCTTGCGCCTTACCGCACCGCCTATGCCCGCATCGCCGAGCTGGTCGGGGTGCTGCGTGCGGACGGCTTCGCGCTGCCGCGGCTCGATCTGGGCGGCGGCCTCGGCATCACCTATCGCGACGAGCAGCCACCTGATCTGGCCCAGTACGCCACGCTGGTACGCGAGGCGGTCGGGCCGCTCGGCTGCCAGCTCACCATTGAACCGGGCCGCGCCCTGGTCGGCCCCGCCGGGCTGCTGGTCAGTCGGGTGATCGGGGTCAAGCACGGCCGAACCCGCACGTTCCTGATCGTCGATGCGGCAATGAACGATTTGATCCGGCCGGCGCTGTACGATGCCTGGCATGACATCCTGCCGGTGCGCCTGCCACCGGACGGGGCGGCGCCGATCGAATACGATGTGGTCGGCCCGGTGTGCGAGTCCGGCGACACCTTCGCCCGCCAGCGCCCGCTGCCCGAGTTGGCAGCCGGCGACCTGATCGCCTTCGCGGCGGCGGGCGCCTATGGCGCGGTGATGTCGTCCAGCTACAACACCCGGCCGCCGGCGCCCGAGGTGCTGATCGACGGCAACCGCTTTGCCATCGTCAGAAAACGGCCAACATTCGAGGAAATGGTGGCGGGTGAATGCGTGCCGCCCTGGCTGGATGAGTTTGCCTCGAACGCCCTGGAGAGCGCCGACCCTTGACCCGCCACATTCCCGTGCTGCCCGAGCCGCCCCGGCGCCAGCCGGTTGCGCCGCCGCCCGAGCCGCCGGTCTGGCTCGGACTTGCGTGGGCCGCGGCGGCGTGGGAGCGTGTATGGCCGGCGCTGTGGCCGATTGCCGCATTGGCCGGCTCGTTTGCCGTTCTGGCGCTGTTCGATCTTCTGCCGAACCTCAACGGCTGGCTGCATCTGGCGCTGCTGCTCTGCTTCGCCGCGGCGATCGGCGTCGCGGCGTGGCGCAGCTTGCGAAACATCAGGCTACCCGATGACGATGCAGCCCGCCGCCGGCTGGAGCGCGACAGCGGCATGGCCCACCGGCCGCTGGCCGGCCTGTTGGATCGCCAGGCCGGGGGCACACTTGATCCGGCCAGCCGGGCGCTGTGGGGCCTGCACCTTCAACGGCAGCGGGCGGCCTCCCGGCTGTTGCGTGTGCGCCTGCCGGCGCCGGGGATGGCGGCGCACGATCCATTTGCCTTGCGCGGCCTGATCGCGCTGCTTCTCGCGATCGGCGCAGTCGGTTCCTGGGGCGAATGGAGCGAACGACTGGGGCGTGCACTCGATCCGCGGTTTCCCGCATTGGCTGCGACGCCGGCCGGGGTCGATCTGTTCGTCACGCCACCGGCCTATACCGGGCTGGCGCCGATTTATTTGCGTTCGGCCGATGCCGCGCGGCCTCCGGAGGACGAAGCCGCATCACCCGTCGCCGTTCCGATCCATTCGACTGTGATGGCCCGGGTGACCGGCGGCGGGGCACCGCCGACACTCCAACTCGGTTCGGAAAGAGCCGCCTTTGACTCGATCGACGGTATCAGCTTCGAGATCACCGCCACGGTTACCGCCGGAGAGCACATTGCTGTGACACAGGGCGGTACGGTTCTGGGCGCGTGGCCGATCCGGGTGGTGCCCGACCAGCCGCCGGCCGCCGCCTTTACAGAACCCCCGGCACCGACCGAACGTGCGGTCCTGCGCCTGAGCTACCGTGCCGCGGACGATTACGGCATCGAGCGGCTGGCCGCAACGATCCGGCTCGATCCGGCAGCACCGGCGGCCCTGCCGCGCGAGCCGCTGTTCGTTGAGCCAACCTTGCCCGGCCAGCGGCCGCGCTCGGCCGAAGGAAGCGGCTATTTCGACCTGACTCCCCATCCCTGGGCTGGCCAGACGGTGGCGATCACGCTGGAAGCCACCGACGGTGCCGGCCAGACCGGGCACTCCGAAACCGTGTCGATGGTGCTGCCGGAGCGACAATTCACTCACCCGGTCGCCCGCGCGATCATCGCGCAGCGCCGAATTCTGATGCTCGAACCGCAGCGTTCGGCCGAGGTGACGGAAGCGCTGGCAGCGCTGTCCGCCCACCCACAGGAGTTCCGCGACGATCTGGTGGTGTTCCTGGCACTGCGCAGCGCCGCCCGCCGTCTGGCGCTGACCCCACCGGAGGCCAGCGGGCCGCTGGAAGCAGTAGAGCCGGTGTACCGACTCTTGTGGGATACCGCGCTTCGCGTCGAGGACGGCGACCTATCGCTGGCCGAGCGCGAACTTCGCGCGGCCGAACAGGCGCTGATGGAAGCGCTGGCGGGCGATGCCAGCGATCGGGAAATTCGGCAGCGGATGGATGAACTGCGCGCTGCACTCGACCGCTATCTGCAGGCCTTGCAAAGCAATCTGATGGAACAGATGGCCCGCGGCGAAGCGCCGCCGATGCTGCCTCTCGATCCCAATTCCACCATGCTCGACCGCGACCAGTTGCAGGAACTGCTCGACCGCATGCAGCAGCTCTCCGAGTCCGGCGCCCGCGATGCGGCGCGCCAGATGCTGTCCGAACTTCAGTCGATGCTGGAAAATCTCCGCACCGGCAGCCCACCGGACTCCGCTGCCGACAACCGTGCAATGGAGCTGCTTGAGGATTTGCAGAACCTGACGCGGGCGCAACAGGATCTCCTCGACCAAACCTTCCAGCAGTCGCAGCCGGGCCAGGGTCAGGGGACACCGCAGGGGCAAGGCCAGCAGTCGCAGCGACAGCCTCAATTCGAAGAGCGTTCGGCCGAAGTACGTCCGGGCGGACAGCCCACACCGGGTCGAGATGGCCGGCCCGGTCCAGGAAGCTCGGAAGATGATGCCGCCAACCAGGAGGCGCTACGCCGGGTGCTGGGCGAGCTGATGCGCGAGATCGGGGAACTGACCGGCGGCGTTCCAATGCCGCTGGGCCGCGCCGAACAGGCCATGAGGCAGTCGGAACAAGCCTTGGGCGATGGCCGGCCGAGCCAGGCGGTGCCGCCTCAGACTGAGGCGGTGGATCAGCTTCAGCAGGGGCTGCAAGGTCTGGCCGACCAGATCATGGAGCAGATGGCCCAGCGCAATGGCGGGATGATGGGTATGACCGGGCGATCCGGCCTGCCCGGCCGCGATCCCCTGGGCCGGCCATTGTCGAACCGCGGCAGCATAGACTCTCAGGACGTCCGGATTCCGGATCAGGCCGACATCCAGCGCGCCCGCGAAATTCTCGACGAGCTGCGTCGTCGTTTTGGCGAGCGGAGCCGGCCAGCCCTGGAACTGGAGTACATCGAAAGGCTGCTCCGCCGCTTCTGACCAGAAACAGCGGACCAGAGCTGCATGGCCGCCAACTCAAGGCAACCTTCCTAGAGATACCGGTTGCCGCGACGCAAACATTTTCCGCCTGCCCAGATTTCCATCATGCTGGACGCATTCCGTGCGCCACAGCTACCATTCTTCATCGCCTCAATCGGACTTGACGCGATCGCTTCAGCTCGCCGCGTGCCGGCAAGCTCCTCCACACACTCGATACCACGGTATCTCGGTTACAGTCGCGCTGCGACCCATTTCGGTAATGTCTCAGTTTGAAATTCCGCCCCCTTGACGGCGCGTGACCATGCGGCGC
>CAZTNV010000168.1:0-8467 GCA_964615535.1 uncultured Mycobacteriaceae bacterium
CCTCCTCCGCCCGGCTGCCGGTCGCCGCGACGCCGGTTCACGCGACCGACGCCGCAGGCCGGGCGCCGAGCAATCCCTATCGGCCGCTGGCCGTCGGCCTCGTGCTGATCGCGATCACCTTCGGCGGCGTCGGCACCTGGGCGGCGGTGGCGCCGCTCGGCAGCGCGGTGGTTGCGGGGGGCACCGTCACCGTCGAATCCAATCGCCGGACCGTCCAGCATCTGGAGGGCGGCATCGTTCACGAGATTCTGGTGCGCGAGGGCAGCCAGGTGCGCGAGGGCGACGTGGTGATCCGCCTCGATGCCACCCGGGCGCGGGCGCAGCTCGGCATTCTCCAGTCGGAGGTCGATTCGTTGCGGGCGACCGAAGCCCGGCTGATCGCCGAGCGCGACGGGCTGGCTGAAATCCCATGGCCGGAGGAATTGCTGGCGCGCCGCGCGATGCCCGACGTGGCCCAGGCGATCATCGGTCAGCAGAGCATCTTCGACTCGCGGCAGGAATCGCAACTCGGCGAGGTCGGCATCCTCGAACAGCGGATCGAGCAGTTGAACCAGCAGATCGTCGGGCTGGCCGCGCTGCGCGATTCCAAGACCGGGCAATTGGCGCTGATCCGCCAGGAGCTGGACGGGTTGATGGGGCTGCTGGAGAACGGCTGGGTGTCCCGCCAGCGGGTTCTGGCGCTGCAACGCGAGGCCGAGCGGCTGGAGGGCGAGCAGGGCCAGCACGTCGCCGATATCGCCCGCGCCGATCAGGCGATCGGCGAGAGCCGCATGCAGATCCTCCAGCGCCGCCGGACCATCGTCGAGGAGGTCGCCGGGCAGCTTCGCGAGGTCCAGGATCGCAAGGCCCAGCTCATGGAACAGATCATTGCCGCCGAGGACGTGCTGCGCCGCATCGACGTCATCGCGCCGGTCAGCGGCACCGTGGTCGATCTGGCCATTCATACCCGGGGCGGCGTGATCACCCCCGGCACCGCGATCATGGACATCGTGCCGATCGAGGATACGCTGGTGATCGAGGCCCAGGTGTCGCCGATCTATATCGATTCGCTGCATCTCGATCAGGAAGCCGCGGTGCGCCTCAGCACCGCCCATGCCCGCACGGCGCCGACCCTTTATGGCCGCGTCACCACGATTTCCGCCGACCGGCTGATCGACGAGATCACAAGGGCACCCTATTACGGCGTGCGCATCGTGATCCCGCATGACCAACTGGAACGGCTGGAAGGCGCCCAGTTGCATGCCGGCATGCCCGCCGAGGTCATGATCGCGACCGGCGAACGCACCGCGCTGGAATACCTGCTGAAGCCGCTGACCGACAGCCTGGCACGCACCTTCCGCGAGAACTGATCGGTTTGCCACCCATTTGACGATTGATGATCCTGGGAGTCTGGCCGCGGCACGGGCCGGATCGGCGCTGTCCCTGTGATTGCCATTGCACGGCACCCGCCGGCTGGTCGGGGCCGAAGGCGTGCTAACCAGTTCTGTTTACCTATCACGAAATTTTAACTAAAGCTTCAGCCTCTTTTTACGGCTTTCGAGTTAACATAACGTTAAATCATCAACCCATTAACGGTTTCCAGCCCAAACCGCCGAACTCCGTTTGCCCTGGGGGTCGAAGACCCTCGGAGGGGCCGCTGTTTCCCTGCCGTCATCACGACGCGTCACCAAAGGTGGCGAGCCATTGCGGGAACCGGCCGGACCGGCAAGGCATGTCATGAAAGGAATTTGTTCCGATGTCGAGCTCCCCAGACACCCTGCAAACCCCGACCGATCCGGATCTCGAAGGCGGCGCCGCCGAGACCGAGATCCTGGCGCAGCCGAACAACGGCCTGGCCGTGATCACGGCCACCGCGGCGCAGTTGCTGCAATCCCTGGACGCCGCAGTGGCGGCGGTCCCGCCGGCCACCGTGCCCGGCCTGTCGGAAGTGGCCGACCCTGGCCTCGATGCCGCCGTCCCGGCCGATCGGCCGGCCGCCGACGACACCGCCGCGACCGCGGCCGAACCGGCTGCCGTCGGCCCGATCGAGGGCACTGGCGGCAATGATGTGCTGGTCGGCACCAGACAGGCGGACATCATTCTGGGCGGCGGTGGCGACGACTTCATCGACGCCGGTGCGGGCGACGACCGGATCGATGGCGGGGCGGGCAACGACATCATCGTCACCGGCGGCGGCCGGGACGTGGTCGTGCTGGGGCGCGGCACCGGCACCGACATCATCACCGATTTCAAGCCGCGGCAGGACAAGCTCGATCTCAGCGCGTTCTTCTTCGATGCCGCGATGGCCAAGGCGGCCGCACGGCAGGTCGGCGACGACGTGGTCATCGATCTGTCCGGCGACGGCGCCGACACCGTCCGGCTGCTGGGCGTGAAGGCCAGCAGGCTGAACGCCGACAGCTTCATCGTCGCGGAAAAGCCGACGATCGGCATATTCGACATCCAGGGCGAAGGCCACACCTCGTCCTATGCCGGCCAGCGGGTCACCACCTCGGGCGTGGTCACCGCGGTGGTCAACAACGGCTTCTATCTCCAGGATTTCGCGGGCGACGGCAAGGACTCGACCTCCGACGCCCTCTTCGTGTTCACCAGCTCCCGGCCGACCGTGGCGGTCGGCAGCAGCCTGTTCGTCACCGGCAATGTCAGCGAGTTCATTCCGGGCGGCGCCTCGACCAACAATCTGTCGATCACCCAGATGACCAGCCCGTCGATCACGACCTTCCGCGTCAACGGCGAACTGCCGGAAGCGACGGTGCTGGGCAAGGGCGGCCGGCTGCCGCCGACCGCGGTGATCGAGGACGACAACTTCACCAGCTTCGATCCCGCGCAGGACGGCATCGATTTCTATGAAAGCCTGGAAGGCATGCGGGTGACGGTCAAGGATGCCGTTGCCGCCAGCCCGACCAACCGGTTCAACGAGATTTTCGCCCTGGCCGACAACGGCAAGGGTGCGACCGGCGTGAACGAGCGCGGCGGCATCACCATCGGCCCCGACGATTTCAATCCGGAGCGCATCCAGATCCAGATCAACTCCACCCTGACGCCCGGCTTCTCGGCCAAGGTCGATACCGGCGACAAGCTGGGCGACGTGACCGGCGTGGTCAGCTATGCCTTCGGGAATTTCGAGGTGCTGGCGACCGAACCGTTCACGCCGGTCTCGGGCGGCCTGGCACGCGAAGTCACCAAGCTGGCGGGCACCGCGCGGCAGCTCACCGTGGCCAGCTACAACGTCGAGAACCTCGATCCCAACGACAGCGACGGCGACCGCGACATCGCCGACGGCAAATTCGCCACCATCGCCCAGCAGATCGTCACCAACCTCAAGGCGCCGGACATCATCGCGCTGCAGGAGATCCAGGACAACAGCGGCTCGACCAACAACGGCGTGGTCGATGCCAGCCTGACCTACCAGACCCTGATCGACGCCATCGTTGCGGCCGGCGGCCCGACCTACTCGTTCATCGACCTGCCGCCGGTCAACAATCAGGATGGCGGCCAGCCGGGCGGCAACATCCGCAACGGCTATCTCTACAACGGCGACCGGGTGGACTACGTAACCGGCTCGGCCGAGCGCATCGTCGATACCGACCTGTCGAACGGCGACGCCTTCCTCGATAGCCGGAAATCCGTGGCCGCCCGGTTCGAGTTCGGCGGCGAGACCGTCACCCTGGTCAACAACCACTTCGCCTCGAAGAGCGGATCGAGCCCGCTGTTCGGCCAGATTCAGCCCTTGATCAATGGCGGCGAAGCCCAGCGCGAGGCCCAGGCGACGGCGGTCAACGCCTTCGTCGCGGACAAGCTGGCGGCCGATGCCGACGCCAAGATGATCGTTCTGGGCGACCTGAACGAGTTCCAGTTCGCCAGGACGCTCGATCTCCTGAAGGGCGGGGCCGACCCGATCCTGACCAACCTCTTCGACCTGCTGCCCGCCAACGAGCAGTACACCTACATCTTCGACGGCAATTCCCAGGCGCTCGACCACATTCTGGTCACCGATACCCTGTTGACCGGCGCCCTGGCGCAGTTCGACATCGTCCATATGAATGCCGAGTTCAACCAGCGGGGCAGCGATCACGACGCCCTGGTCGCGCGCTTCACCCTGCCGGGGCCGGAGGTGCTGTGGCCCCACGACCTGTCGGCCGACACCGCCCTGCGCGGCACGCTCGGCAATGACCGGCTGAAGGGCACCCCCGGCGACGACGTGATCTTCGGCCTGGCCGGCGATGACAGGCTCACCGGCCAGGCGGGCAGCGACTACATCGATGGCGGGCTGGGCGACGATCTGATCGTCGGCGGCCGCGGCGTCGATTTCCTGATCGGCGGACAGGGTGCCGACACCTTCCAGTTCCGCAAGGGCAGCGGCTTCGACTACATTATCGATTTCGATGTCGCGGAAGACATCCTGGACGTCGCCGGGTTCGGATTTGCCGATGCCGGCGCGGTCCGGGCGGCGGCCTCCAGGTTCGGCGACGACGTGATGATCAGCCTGAATTCGAAGGGCGGCGATCACGTGGTCCTGGTCGGCGTCCAGCTCGCGGATCTCGATCAGGCGACCATCCTGGTGTGATCCCGGTACGACAAGGGTCCGCGGCGCGGGGTTGGCCGGTCCCCGACCGGCCGATCCGCGCCGCTCCGATCGCGGCGGCCACCGTTCTGCGGCCGGCGGGCCACCGCCCGCCGCGGGACGGCGGCGTCCTTTTCTTTTTCCCGACGAGCCGCGGCCCGGCGTCAGTCGCGCAGCGCCTGGATCAGGGCAGAGGTGTCCACCCGGCCGCCGATGCGGGCCTGCACTGCGGCGTAGAACTGATCGACCAGCGCGGTGACCGGCAGCCGGGCGCCGTTGCGCCGCGCCTCGGCCAGACAGATCGCCAGATCCTTGCGCATCCAATCGACCGCAAAGCCGAAATCGAACTCCCCGCGCAGCATGGTCCGGGCGCGATTGTCCATCTGCCAGGACTGGGCGGCCCCCTTCGAAATGACATCGATCACCAGATCGGTATCCAGCCCGGCCCGCCCGGCAAAGCACAGCGCCTCGGACAGGCCCTGCAACAGGCCGCCGATGCAGATCTGATTGACCATCTTGGTCAACTGGCCGCTGCCGGCCGGCCCCATCAGGGTCACCGCACGGGCATAGCCGGCGATCACCGGCCGGGCCCGCTCGAAGACCTCCGGCTCGCCGCCGGCCATCACGGTCAGCGTCGCCTTCTCCGCCCCGGCCTGACCGCCCGAGACCGGCGCATCGAGGAAGCCGAGGCCCCGCTCGCGCGCCGCGGCATCCAGCTCCCGCGCCAGTTCGGCCGAGGCGGTGGTGTGGTCGACGAAGATCGCGCCCGGTGCCATGCCGGCGAAGGCGCCCTCCGTGCCGTAAGCCACGGCGCGCACGTCGTCATCGTTGCCGACGCAGGCGAACACGATCTCCGCGTCTGCGGCCGCCGCCGCCGGGATCGCCGAAATCCTGCCGTCATGCTTCAGGCGCCAGGATTCGGCCCTGGCGACGGTGCGATTGTAAACCGCGACGTCGTGGCCGGCGGCGGCCAGATGACCGGCCATCGGACCGCCCATCACGCCCAAGCCGAGAAATGCCACCTTCATGCTCTCCCCCGCCCCTTCCGCGCCGGACCGGCCCGACATTAGCATCGGACCATGGGATTGCGATCGTCACAATTCCGATCCCTAAGATATCGTCCGGCTCGGCCGGCGGGTGCCGCCGGCGCATCGGTGGGGGGAGCGGAGATGGCGCGGAACGGCAATGGCGACGGCGGCGGCAACCGGCCGGTTCTGGTGGTCGAAAGCCTGGTGCGGGGCAAATGGGACGATCCGGTGCGCTGCGAGGATGTCGCGGTGCTGGACGGACCGTTCGTCGCGGTGTTCGACGGCGCGACCGACAAATCCGGCGTGCGCTATGACGGCCGCTCGCCCGGCCGATTCGCCGCCGATATCGGCGCCGCCGCGCTGGCCGCGCTGCCGCCCGAGGCCGGGGCCCGCGCCGCGATCGATCATGTCGCCACCGCCCTGGCCGAGGCGGTGGCGGCGGTGGCCCCGGGCACCGGCCGGCCCGACATGCCGCCCTGCTTTGCCATGGTGGTCTATTCGCGGCACCGGCACGAGATCTGGCGGGTCGGCGACTGTCCGTTCGGGATCGACGACCGCGCCGACGAGCCGACCTCGCCGATCGACCGCGCCACCATCGCCGCCCGCGCCGCCTATCTGCACAGCCTGATCGCGCAGGGCGCGACGGTGGAGTCGCTGGTCGCCGACGATCCCAGCCGGCCGCTGCTCGCGCCGATGTTCCGGGCCCAGTGCGCGCTGGTCAACCGCACCGACGACAACCCCTATGCCTATGGCGCGATCGACGGCAGCCCGGTGCCCGACCGCTTCGTCGAGGTGGTTCCGGTGCCGGCCGGCGCGCGCTCGGTGGTGCTGGCCAGCGACGGCTATCCCGAGCTGCTGGGCACGCTGGCCCAGACCGAGCAGGCGCTGGCGCGGCTGCTGGCGGCGGACCCGCTGTGCATCCGCCTGCGCCCGAACACCAAGGGCATCGGGCCGGGGCAGATCTCGTTCGACGACCGTGCCTATGTCCGTTTGGCGATCGGGCCGTAACGCCGTTCGCGACCGGCGGCGGGCTCAGCGCGGCGTCCCGTTCTCGATCGGGTAGACTCCGTCGGGCGCGGTCGCAAAGAACGGGAAATGGATCAGCGAGGTGCAGGTATCGGTATCGACCACCCCGGCCAGCCCCTCGAACACTGGGCGGGGCCGGTTGAGCGGCGGCAGGAACAGGCAGCTCCAGCCCTTCGGCGTCCGGATGGTCCAGTAGTTGTGTAACTTGCAGGGCGGCCGCGGCTCGCGCGGATTGCGCGCGACCTGATGCGGCCCGTGATTGCTGACCATGACCTGATCGAATTCCCACCCGGCCTTGACGGTGCGCCCGTCGTCCGAAATCTCGAGCCGGACATCGGCCGCCAGGGGCCGACTCCAGCCGGCCGCCGGCGCGTCGAAAAACGGCATGCAGCGCTTGATGGTCAGACGTTTCCCACCCCCTTGCCGTGCCGAAATCGAGGGCCAGAATGACGGGAAATGAACAGCGGGTCCCGCTTGTGAGGGGCCTGGATTCCGGCGCGGCCGGAACGGCGTGCAGGAGGAACATGGTGAAGGCTCACGGGATCGTGGGCCTTCGGCTTTGGTTAAGGGGATGGATTCACAGCCCGCCGGGCGGAGCAAGAGGGGCAATGCGACTTCGTCGCAGATTCGCCGTGTGGTCCCATGGTCAACGGTCCAATGGGGGGCAAACCCCCTTATGGCAAAAGACTCTCGTCATTTTTCCCATAGGCCCTGTATAAGAATCAACTTATAGAGTGCATATGCTTCTCCATAATGCCTTTCCCAGAGGTTGGGACCGTTGGGACCGTTGGGACAAAGCCAGCGTTCATCGCGCTTCAGCGGTCCCAACCCCGTCGCGAGGTTGGGACCGGATGGGACCACGATGGACGCGGCACGCATGTCCGCCAAGGCCAATCTGGTGCCAACCCAGCCGCTGTCTTGGGCAGAAATTCCCGCTTGAATGCCTATTGAAGGCGCTGGTATCGGTCAGCGACCGTGGCCCAATATAGATCCGGCTGCCCGAACGGCCGCCACCTACGCTAGCCGCGTGAATGCCAACGCTGAGTGTGACACTATCGCTATGAAGTTTGCCTATGAAGACCTCAGCGATGGCCAATTCGAGAGCCTCATTGTGCTCTTGTGCCAGCGCTTGCTCGGGATATCGGTGCAGGGCTTTGCGAAAGGACCTGATGGTGGTCGGGATGCCAAGTTCGTGGGAACTGCCGAACTTCACCCCAGCAAGGCAGCTCCTTGGGTTGGCACGACCATCATCCAGGCCAAGCACACCAACGGCTACAACCGCAGCTTCTCAGAGACCGACTTCTTTAGCATATCCACCGAAAGCACGGTATTAGGCAAAGAGATTTCACGCATTAAAAAGTTGCGCGCGGCCAAGCACCTCGACCACTACATGCTCTTCGCTAATCGGCGCTTGGCCGGCAATGCTGAAACGGAGATACGCGACTACATTGCAGCGCAGTGTGGCGTCCCGACCTCTTCCATCTACCTCTGTGGCGTGGAGCAACTGGAACTCTGGCTGAAGCGCTTCCCGAATGTGGCAACGGAAGCTGATCTTGATCCAATCGATTCGCCGCTGATTGTCAGTCCTGATGATCTGGCCGAAGTAGTACAAGCACTGGCCCGGCACAAGGATGGCGTCGTGGCATTGCTTGACGATCCGCCGACTCCGCGGGTGACCTATGAGCAAAAGAACGTGCTCAACAAGATGAGTACTGAATACGCCAAAGCACAACGACGAAAGTATCTAAAAGAGACTGCACAAATTCGCACTTTTCTGGCGGCGCCAGAAAACCTAGAAATTCCCTATCCAGGCAACGCAGGTTCTGCAAAAGTTCTGGTTTGTCTGATCGCG
>CAZTNV010000169.1:0-8463 GCA_964615535.1 uncultured Mycobacteriaceae bacterium
CCGCTCGCCCAAGGTCCGAAGGGCGTTGCCCAGATTGTTCTGGGTCATCGCCCAGGCGAGTGGCACCCGCTCGCGGGTGTGTTCCAGCAGCGCGGCGCGATGGGCCGCGACCGCCTGCTCCAGCCGCGCGGTGCCGCTCTCCCGCTCGCCCAGGAACCGAAGAGCGGTGCCGAGATTGTTCTGGGTCGCGGCCCAGTCGAGCGGCACCCGCTCGCGGGTCAATTCCAGCAGCGCGGCGCGAAAGGCCGCCACCGCCTGCTCCAGCCGCGCGGTGCCGCTCTCCCGCATGCCCAGGCGCGTCAGGGCAGCGCCCAGATTGTTCTGGGTCATCGCCCAGTCGAGCGGCACCCGCTCGCGGGTCCGCTCCTCCAGCGCGGCACGGAACGCCGCGACCGCCTGCTCCAGCCGCGCGGTCCCGCTCTCCCGCTCGCCCAAGGTCCGAAGGGCGTTGCCCAGATTGTTCTGGGTCATCGCCCAGTCGAGCGGCACCCGCGCGCGGGTCCGTTCCTTTAGCGCAACGCGATAGGCCGCGACCGCCTGTTCTAGCCGCGCGGTGCCGCTCTCCCGCTCCCCCAGAGCCTGAAGGGCAGCGCCCAGATTGTTCTGGGTCATGGCCCAGGCGAGCGGCGCCCACTCGCGCGTGTATTCCAGCAGCGCGGAACGATAGGCCTCGACCGCCTGCTCCAGCCGCGCGGTGCCGCTCTCCCGCGCGCCCAGGGCCCCAAGGGCGTTGCCCAGATTGTTCTGGGTCATCGCCCAGGCGAGCGGCACCCGCTCGCGGGTATATTCCTCCAGCGCGGCACGGAACGCCGCAACCGCGTGCTCCAGCCGGGCGGTGCCGCTCTCCCGCTCCCCAAGCCGCCAGAGCGCAAGACCCAAATTGTTCTGGGTCGCGGCCCAGTTGAGGGGCACCCGCTCGCGCTGGTGGTCGGTGAGCACTCTGCCATGGATCGCGATGGCCTGGAGCAGGGCCGCGTTGTCCCCCCGCTGATCGCCAAAGGTCTGAAGGGCGCCGGCATATTGATTGAGGTACCGCCCGCGCTCATCCTGCGCCGCCGCCGGCACGGTCTCGCTGGCGGCCCGGAAGTGCTCGGCCGCGCCCAAATAGTCGAGTTGGGCAAGTCGCAACTCGCCGCGTTCGGCGCGGGCGGCGGCGGCGCTCAGGCGGCGGCGGTCGGCGGCATCCTGCGCCTGACGGGCAAGATCCTCGGCCATCCGGACGGCGGCGAGATCCATGTCCTCGGCCCGGGCGAGCCGGCGCTCGGCCCGGTCGTAATCGCCCGCCTCGACCGCCGCCCGCGCCTCGGCGATCAGCGCGGCCACCGCCGGATCGTCGGGGTTCAGCACCGCCAGCCGGTCGAGCGCCTCCCGGTGGCGCTGCGCGATCTCCGCCAGCACCTCGGGCAGGCGTTCCAGCGGGATGTCTTCCTGCCGGCCGATAATCTCGAAGAATTGGACCGCGGCGTCGCGCGTGACGTTCAGCCGCTCGCTGATCTCCGCCACCTGGGCCAGCGCCGCGCTTTCCTGCCGCGCGATCGCCAGGGCAAGGTCGCGGACCTGTTCGGGCGTGAGGCCGATGGTGACCGTGCTGTCGACCATGTCGCGGCCGATCGCCACGCCACCCTGATCCGCCGAAACCTGGGCATGAGCCGTTGCAACCGGCGCTGCCGCAGCGGCGGCGATCCCCAGCAACAGCCCGAGCCAGCGGCCAGGGGCGGGCACGCTACCGCGCCCCGGACGGGGCCGGGCCGGCGGCGCCCTCGTTGGACGGCGGCGGCGCATGGATGGTGATCGTGCCGTTCCGCATGTCGCCACCGATCGCGACACTGCCCCGATCCGCCTCGACACCGTTCGTCAGAAGAAACGCGATCACCACCCACGCGCCGCCCGCCGCCACCGCCGCGCCGCCGCCGATCCAGGCGAGCACGGTGCGGTTCTTGTCGTTGCGCAGGAATGCCCAGATGCTGCCCATGGTCGTTACCCATCACGCTTTTCCATAGAGTAGCGGTCCGACCGGCCGCCCTCAAGATCTCCCGATGCGCCCACCTTCCTCGAAAGGATAGCAACGTTTAAGTTGTAGGTTGGGCCTCTGGCCCAACGCAGCGCGGGTAACGCCGCCCGCACAGGCGCCCGCACCCAACGGGTCCGCCGGCATTGCGCCGCTCGGCCGACAGGACTACCCTCCTATGGCCGTCGCCTGTCCGGGCGGCGAAGGCCACGAAACGGCACCCGGAACCGCGAAAGGCTCCGCCATGAACAAGTCCGTACCCCCGATGGACATCCGGCCAAACCGCCCGCACGCCCGATCCGCCGCGGCCGGCCCCGTGACAAACCGTGACATTGGAGGGCAAATTTTTTCGCCCGTACCGGCAGCCCCGTGACAAAGCGTGACGAACCGTGACAGTCCCGGACAAATTTTCTGTCACGCAACTTTATTACCAAGAACGCGCCCGGCGCGGCGGTTGCGCCGGGGCGGCGGGTGCGGCAAGGATGGGGCGGCGCGGGCGAGGCCGCGGGGGAGGGGCGCGATGACCCGGCAGTTTCCGGACGGGTTTCTCTGGGGCGCGGCGGGCGGCGGCTATGCGGCGGAGGGCGCGGTCGCCGTCGACGGCCGGACTCCCGGCATCTGGGACCGGTTCAGCCACACCCCCGGCCGCACCGCGGAGGGCGGCACCGGCGACATCGCCGCCGACCACTACCAGCGCTGGCGCGCGGATGTCGCGCTGCTGGCCGAGCTGGGCGTCGGCGCCTATCGCTGCGCCGTGGCCTGGCCGCGAATCCAGCCGGAGGGGCGCGGGCCGGCCAACCGCGCCGGGCTCGATTTTTACGACCGGCTGGTCGACGGGCTGATGGCGGCGGGCATCGCGCCCTGGCTCTGCCTGCACCACTGGGATCTGCCACAGGCCTTGCAGGAGCGCGGCGGCTGGACCCGGCGCGACAGTGCCGGCCGGTTCGCGGATTACGCCGCGATCGTCGCCCGCCGGCTGGGCGACCGCGCCCGCCATGTGGTCGCCTTTGCCCGGCCGGCCGAGCTGGCGCTGCGCGGCCATGCGATCGGCGATCATGCGCCGGGGCTGCGCGACCGCGCCGCGACGCTCCGGGCGATCCATCACCTCAACCTGGCCCGGGCCACCGCAGCCGTCGCGCTCCGCGCCGAGGACCCCGGCATCGCGCTCGGGCACGCCGCCGATCTGCGCTGGATCGAGCCGGCAAGCCGCACCGCCGGCGATCGCGAGGCCGCCGAGATCCTTGCCGTGCTGGTCTCGCCGGCCTTCGCCGATCCGGTCTGGCTCGGGCGTTATCCCGAACCGCTCGACCGGTGGATGGCCGAGGTCGTGCCGCCCGAAACGCTGGCGGCGGATGCCGCGGCGATCGCCCGGAAACCCGATTTCCTCGCGGTGACCTGCGCCCCGCCGCTGCGGGCCCGCCGCGACCCCGAGGCGCCGTTCGATCTGGCCCCGGTGTTCGACATCGAGCCGGAGCCGCCGCCCGAGGCGATCGCCGAGGCGCTGTCCGAAGGCTTGCGCGCCCTGGCCGATCGCTATGGCCGGCCGCAGATCTACGTCACCACGCTCAACGCGCTGCTGGAGGAGCCGGCCCCGATCGGCCGGGAGCCGGACCATGGCCGCGCCGCCCTGCTGACCGCGCAGCTCGAGGCGATCGGCCGGGTGCTGGCCGGCGGCGTGGACATTCGCGGCCATTTTGCCGAACCGCTGCTCGACGGTTTCGAATGGAACCATGGCTATGCCCGCCGGCCCGGCCTGGTCGGGGTCGATTTTGCAACCCAAACCCGGATACCCAGGCAGTCCTTTGCCGTTTACCGCGAGATCGTGCGGTCGGGAACGTTCGATCCGGAGCGGTACCGGGGGCCACGATCGCGCCGGACGTGAGCCATCGGCAAGCGATCGATGGCGTCTCTCCTCAACGTCCGGTGAGCTTCGTTAGCTATGCGTTTCGGGCATGGATGGTTTCGACCATTGTGCATGGCAAAAAACTCAGGGCCCGGTATGTATACACAGTGACTGCGCTGCACTGCGGCAAGGTCAGTTCCTCCGAACGGTGGTTCGGAGCAGGGCCTTCGGGTCCTACGTCTCCCAGACGTGAAGCCTCCCTGTTCATCCTCGCCCGCAAGCCATCGAGCTTGCGGGCTTTTTTCTGGGCCAATGCCGGGGCGGATCGGAGCGAACGGGAGCGAAGAGCTGCCGGAGTGCCGTACCCGGTCAACCGCCCGCAACTGCCGGATCTGGGATTGACGCTCCCCTCCCCTGCCTGCTGGTCGGCCTGCCTGCTGGTCGGCCTGCCTGCTGGTCGGCCTGCCTGCTGATCGGGGACGGGGCGGCGGTGCCTGCCGCCAGGGCGGCCGCCCTCGTCACCCGGAGCGTCAGGTCGCCGTCTCCAGGAACTCCCGCAGCTCCGCATCGCTCTCCTTGTTGAGCGAGGTCTGGATTACCTTGCCCTTGCCGCGGAAGCTTTCCAGCCGCTCCAGGACCTTGTCGCCGGTCGCCTTGCGCATCAGGACGAACAGCGCGGAGCCGCCGTTGGGCAGGTTCTCGCCAAGCTGTTTCATGAACTTGTCGTCTATGCCGAGATCGCGCAGCGACCCCGACAGGGCCCCCGCGCCGGCCCCCACGGCCGCGCCGAGAAGCGGGTTCAGGAAGATTATGCCGATCAGCAATCCCCAGAACGACCCGCTCACGGCGCCGGCCGCGGTCAGGCTGACGGCCTGGTGCAGCTTCACCTTGCCCTTCTCGTCGCGCGTGACGACGACCACGTCCTCCATGTCGATCAGGTACTCCTTCTGAAGCTTGACCAGCTCCGCGCGAAGATTGAAGGCGGTGCTTTCATCGTCGAAGGCGACGACAACAAGATCGGCCATAACGGTGTCTCCCTCTGCATGGCACAAAGTCAAAAAGATGGGTGATTTCCGAGTTCATAGTCTGCAAACAACAAGAATCTCCGTGAGATTCCGGCTGATATGTCGCCAGATCTGGATTTGAGTGGGTTCCGCCAGCCCCGGCACACCTCCGGCACCTGCCGGCTTCGGGATCAAGACCGGATCAACCATAGACGGCGAAGGCATCACGGAGTGCCGAGCGGTCGCGGGTCGTCCGGAGAAGCAGGCTGAGGAGCAGGCGCGCCTTGAGGCCCGACAGGGAGCCGGCCGGGATCAGGCCACGGCCGATCAGGTCGATCTCGCCGCCCGCGTAGCCGTAGGTGCCGGTGAACACCGGTCCCGTCATGACGCGCGACGCCAGGACGACGGGCATCCGGCCGGCAAGGTCGCCCAGGATGGGCGCCGCGTCGGCGTGGACGTGCCCGGCCCCCATGCCTTCGATGACCACCCCGGAATAGCCGATATCGGCCAGAGCGCCGAGCAGACGCGTGTCGTTGCCCATGCCGAGCTTGACCAGCGCCACCGGTTCGGGCGGTCCGTCGGCGGTGGCGAGGCAGGGATTGCGGGCGACGCGGACATAAAGGCGCGGCCGCCCCTCGATCACCGCGCCCAGCGGACCGGTGAGCGGCGACAGGAAGGCGGACGGCAGCGCGGTGTGCGATTTCTGCACGAAGCGGGCGGCGTGGATGTCGTAGTTCAGGACGATGAGCGTACCGAGGCCGCGCGCCTCCGGCGCCGCCGCGACCCGGACGGCGGCCAGAAGGTTGGCCGGGCCGTCGGCGCCGGGCGCCTCGGCACCGCGCATGGCGCCGGTGACCACGACCGGCCGGTCGCCGGCCACCAGCAGGTCGAGAATGAAGGCGGATTCCTCGATCGTATCGGTTCCCTGGACAAGCACCGCGCCATCAACGCCGTTTGCGAAGGCCGTCTCGACCCGTCGCGCCGCCGCAATCAGGTCGGCAATGGTCAGGGACGGGCTCGCCACCCGCAGCGGCGAGTCCGCCTCCACCTCGGCGACCTCGGCCAGGGCGGGAACCGAGGCGACCAGCTCGGCGGCGCCGAGCCGGGGGGCGATGCCGCCCCCCG
Source organism: uncultured Mycobacteriaceae bacterium (assembly GCA_964615535.1). Classification (GTDB taxonomy): domain Bacteria; phylum Pseudomonadota; class Alphaproteobacteria; order DSM-16000; family Inquilinaceae; genus CAZTNV01. The sequence goes on from CAZTNV010000169.1 coordinate 5,981, forward strand.
CGTCCGGCACCATGGTGATCGTCCCGCCTAGCGAGAGGACCAGGATGCGGGGCTTCATGCGACGGCCCCCTCCTCCCGTCCGCCGGACGCCCGGTTCATCTGCGCCTCGACCTCTCGTGCCAGCCGCCTTTCCTCCTTGGCCGAGGGCGGCGGCGGATTGGCCGGGATTTCCCCGGGCCGGTAGTTCGGCAGACGCCCGGCGGGGATGATCGTCAGGGCGGCAAGGCCGGCCATGATCAGCAGGCCGATCTTGAGGGCCCTGAGGCGGGCCTCGGTATTGATCCGCACAGCTTCGTCGATCTGCTCCGGCGTCGCCGTGGTTCCCTCCATGATCAGCGTCAAGCGCTCGTTGCTGACGAAATTGATGTTGTCCAGGTTGAGCTGTTCCTGAAGATCAGCAGGCAGCGTCGGAGTGCTGGCGAGGTAGCCCAGAACAACCGAGCTGAGCAGGCCGACCATCAAGGCGCCGGCCACGGCCGTGCCCACCGCGGCGGCCAGGTTCTGGGTCGTGCCGCGCAGGGAGCCGACGTCGCTGGCCAGTTCCTTGGGCGCTGCCGTGACCAGAACGTTGAAGACGAGCGTGACGAGCGCGCCCTGGCCCATGCCGAAGACGATCAGGCCCAGCAGCACGGGCAGTTCCGTCCAGTCGTTGCGCACGACGAAGGCGAGCCAGAGCAGGGCCGCGGTGCAGACGGTAAAGCCGATCCGTCCGATCTGCCGCGGCGTCAGCGTCTTGTAGAGGCGGACGACAAGAATCGCCGTGAAGAACACCGTAAGGTTGAACGGCATCATGGCGATGGCGGTCGCAAACGGCGTTCGCCCCTGAACGATCTGAATGTAGAGCGGCACCGAGAAGTTGAGCGCCGCTTCCAGCGCGACGACCGCGAACATGGTGTAGACCGCGGCCCTCTCCGACGACGACATGACGACCCGAAGGTCGAGCAGCGGCGTCCGGCCGGCAGCGGCCACTCTGCGGCTCCAGGCGATCAGGGACTGGAGAAGGATGACGCCGATGACGATCATCACCGGTGCCGGCGACAGGCCGAAGATGTCGAACGGCGCGCCCGGCCCGGCAAGACCGAGGCCCCACCGGTTCAGATTGTTGAAACCGAAGCTGATCATGACGATCGCCGCCGCGGCGAGCACGACGCCGACGCCGTCGATCTGCACCTCGGGCCGGCCTCTGTCCTCCTTGAGCCTGAAGCTCAGAAGGAACACCAGGGCCGACACCACGATCAGGATGCCGAAGGTCGGACGCCAGCCGATGTAGGTGCCAAGCACGCCGCCAATCAGGAAGGCCGCGGCGCTGGCGCCGGCGCGCGCCGAGCCCAGGGCGCCGACGGCGGTCGCCTGCTGGGTTCCGCGGTAGTGGTTCGCGATCAGCGCCACGAGCGCCGGCACGATGACCGCGGCCGCCATGCCGCACAGCCCCTGCGCCGCGAGCATCAGAGTCGCGGTGGGACTGAAGGTCATCAGCGTCTGGGCGACGGCATAGAGCCCGACGACGTAGCGGAACATCCGGGTCGCGCCGAACCGCTGGGTCAGCTTGGCGCCGAGCATGACCAGCCCGGCGACGGCAAGGGAGTACATCACGATGCCGGTGGCGACCGTGGTGGGCGGCACGCCGAAGCTCGCGACCATGCCGCTCATCGACACCGGCAGCGCCGCGACGTTGAACGACATGATCATCTGGCCCAGCGCGATGGTGATCATCGGGATCCAGGACTCCTGGGCTTCTGCGTGATTGCCCATGGTCGGCGCGATTGCTGTCATGATCCGAACTCCTCCCTCCCCGGTCCTATTCCTGCGAGCACATGAACTGACCTGGTCCGTTGGTGCCGATGCCATGGGTGGTGCGGGCATCCGGCCTGGGCATGCGTCAGTTCAGTCACCGAGCGTTATCATGGATGTTTGATTTCGATGCGCAGGCGGCCCCGCCTGCGGCCGCAGCTCCCCTCAGCTTTCCGGTTTCGATGCGAACAGGTTCAGTCCCAGCCGCTCGGACAGGTACTTGGTGGCGCGCTGGCCCCTGACGCTGTTGCCGGCGGCGTCGAGCGGCGGCGAGAACGTGCCCAGGCCGCCTTTGCCGGGCGAGATGGTGACCATGCCGCCGCTCACGCCGCTCTTGCCGGGCAACCCGATCTCGTAGAGCCAGTCGCCCGAGCGCTCGTAGAGGCCGGCCGTGGCGAGGATCGCCAGCACGCGCTTGCCGTTCATGGGATCGATGACACGCTCCCCGGTGACCGGGTTGACCCCGCCATCGGCGAGCGTCGCCGCCATGACCGCGAGATCCTTCGCCGAAACGCGAAGCGAGCATTGCCTGGTATAGACATCCGTCGCCTCAAGCGCGTCGAAGTACATCCGGCCGTAGCCTTCGAGCAGCTTGGCAATGCCGCGATTGCGCAGGTTCGTCGCCGCTTCCGATTCGTAGACTTCCCGGTCAAGCTCAAGGTCCCGTCCGGCAAACCGTGACAATCCCTGCT
>CAZTNV010000170.1:0-8440 GCA_964615535.1 uncultured Mycobacteriaceae bacterium
GCGGTTGCGGCGGTCGCGATAGGCGTATTGCAGCCCCTTCTCGACCTTTTCGATGGCGACGCGATAGCAGGAATTGGCGCGGCCGCGATAGCCGCTGGCCAGATCCAGGATCTTCTTGTGGCGGGCGTGGGTGGTGACGCCGCGTTTGACTCGTGCCATGAGGCTGCCCTCCTAACCGTTCGGCAGAAAAAAGCGCTTGATCAGGTTGGCGTCGCCCTCGGCCATGATCTTGGTGCCCTGGTTGCGCTCCTTGGCCGATTTGGCCTTGCTGACCAGCCGATGGCGCCGATAGGCCGAGTTGAAGCGCACCTTGCCGCTGGCGGTCAGTCGGAAGCGCTTCTTCGAGCTGCTGTGGGTTTTCATCTTGGGCATTTTGCCATCCTTGGTTATCGTGGCGCGGACGATCTTCGGCCGCCAGGAGCGGTTGGGCATGCCCAGGGTGTCACGGCACCCCGCCTCGCCGCCCGGAATCGAAGCGCGGTATATAACTTCGCCGGCGCGGGGAGGCAAGGCCGTCCGCCAGGGATGACCGGAGGCGATGGTTCAGGCCAGCAGCCAGAGCAGCATCAGACCGATGCCGAGCACCGCCAGCACGCCGATCACCGGCCCGATCCGCAGCCAGCCGAAGATGTTCGGCTCCCAGCGTCCGGGTTCGCCGGGTTCCCGGATGTCGAGCAACCCTGGGCCGCTGCCCGATGAAAGAGTTGCCATGCCGTCCTCCCGCACCAAACCTTGTGACAGGGGCGCTTCCGGCCGGCTGCCGTGGGGGACCGCGGCGTCGGCCGGTCCGATCCTCAAGATATGGGAACGGCGCGGCACCGCCCCCAACCGGGCCGATGCGTCGAATCGCTGCCGATCCCAAAGGCCCGTCCGGGCCGTCCTTTTCGTTCACCGGAGAACTGATCGATGTGCGGGCTGACCGGTTTCCTCGATACCCGGCCCCAGGCCGACCGCCGCGCCTTTGCCGGGATCGTCTCGGCGATGACCGACACGCTGCGCCATCGCGGCCCGGACGATGCCGGGGTGTGGACCGAGGAGGCCGCCGGGATCGCGCTCGGCCATCGCCGGCTGTCGATCATCGACCTGTCGCCGCTCGGCCATCAGCCGATGCTGTCGGCCAATGGCCGGTACGTCATCGTGTTCAACGGCGAGATCTACAATTATCAGGATCTGGCCGCAGAGCTGCGCCGGGGTGGTGCCACGTTTCGCGGCCAGTCCGACACCGAGGTGATTCTGGAGGGCATTGCCGCCTGGGGCTTCGTGCCGACGCTGGAACGGCTGATCGGGATGTTCGCGATCGCGGTGTGGGACCGGCAGGAGCGGGTGCTGATGCTGGCGCGCGACCAGCTCGGCATCAAGCCGCTCTACTGGTCCGACCGCGACGGGCTGGTGCTGTTCGGCTCGGAGCTGAAGGCGCTGCGCGCCCATCCGGCCTGGGCGGGGGAGATCGACCGCGGCGCCCTGATGGCCTATCTGCGGCTGGCCTATGTCCCCGGCCCGCACAGCATCTATCGGCACGCGAAGAAGCTGCAGCCGGGCGGCTGGCTGATCAAGCGGCCCGACCGGCCGGCCGAACTCGGCACCTATTGGGACATGCGCGCCGCCGCCCGCGCCGGTCTGGCCGACCGGGCGCGGTACGACGACCGCGAGGCGACCGACCGGCTGGATGCGCTGCTGCGCGATTCCGTGCGCCGGCAGATGGTCGCCGACGTGCCGCTGGGCGCCTTCCTGTCCGGCGGCATCGACAGCTCGACCGTGGTCGCGCTGATGCAGGCGGAGAGCGCGCGGCCGGTGCGCACCTTCACCATCGGCTTCCGCGAGCGCGCCTATGACGAGGCCCGCCATGCCCGGGCGGTGGCCGCCCATCTCGGCACCGACCACACCGAACTGTATGTCGAGCCCGGCCATGCGCTGGAGGTGATTCCGCGGCTGCCGGAATGGTTCGACGAGCCGTTCGCCGATCCGTCGCAGATCCCGACCTTCATGGTCGCCGAGCTGACGCGGCGGCAGGTCACCGTGGCGCTGTCCGGCGATGGCGGCGACGAGCTGTTCGCCGGCTATGACCGCTATGCCCGCGCCGCCCGGCTGTGGAACCGCATCGGCCGGGTGCCGCGCCCGGTGGGGCGGATGCTGGCCGGCGGGCTGACGGCGCTGTCGCGCCCGGCCTGGGACGGCGTGTTCCGGCGGCTGCCGCTGCCCGGCCGGTCGCGGTTTCACGGCGACCGCATGCACAAGCTGGCGGCGCTGCTGACCCAGCCGACCCCCGACCCGCTGTACCTGCAACTGGTCTCGCGCTGGGAGCGGCCGGAGGCGCTGGTGCCCGGCGCGGCGGAGGCGCCGACCCCGCTGTTCGACCCCACCGTGCCCGCCGACATCCCCGATTTCATCGAGCGCATGCTGTTCCTCGACACCGTGACCTATCTGCCCGAGGACATCCTGACCAAGGTCGATCGCACCAGCATGGCGGTGGCCCTGGAAAGCCGGGTGCCGCTGCTCGATCACCGGGTGGTCGAATTCGCCTGGACCCTGCCGCTGCGGTTCAAGCTGCGCGACGGCGGCACCAAATGGCTGCTGCGGCAGGTGCTCTATCGCTACGTGCCGCCGGCGCTGATCGACCGGCCGAAGATGGGCTTCGCGGTGCCGGTCGCTGCGTGGCTGCGCGGCGAACTGCGCGACTGGGCCGAAGACCTGCTGGACGAGCGCCGGCTCGGCCAGGACGGCCTGCTCGACCCCCGCCCGATCCGCACCGCCTGGGCCGAGCACCTGTCCGGCCGCCGCAACTGGGAAAACCCGCTCTGGGCGGTCCTGATGCTCCAATCCTGGCGCCGCCGCGAACACAACGAAGCCGCGACCCGCCCGGCCAGGGAGCGGGCGCGGGTGGCGGGGTAGGGTGAAGACCATACTCTGACGCGAAACCGCTTGGCTCGGAGGCGAACCTTTGGTTACAACGGCGCATGATCCTGAGCAATCAAGCGCTGTGCTGGACGATCGAGGGATTTGCCGCCGGCTCGGAGGCAAGGACCGTCGCGACCGGCCACAACTTCCTGCACGATCAGCGCCCCGATCCGGAAAGATCGGGGGCATACAACCGCAATCACTCGCCGGCTGCGCCTTTGGGAGAGGCTTTCCGGGAAAGCCACATCGATTATCTGAGAAATAACGTGGACGTGCCGCTGCGCGTGGTGCCGGAAACCTTCGCCCCGTTGAACGCCGCCGCCCTGCTGCATCCGGATGGCGAGCAATGGCTGGTGCGGGTCGAGAACCTGACATATGCAATGAACGGTCTGGATACCGACAAGGCCGCTGCCGTGAAGGCCTTTGACACGGCGGCCAGGGACATGAAGAACCATGGCGGCGTGATCGACCGGATCGTGGCTTGGCTGAACAACCGGCCCCGGAGCGGCGGCCGGCCGCGCTTCGCGGCGTTTCTTGACGAACTGGCACCCGACATCGAGGATGACGACTGGATGCACCGGTTGCGCAATCGTCTGGGGCTGGCGCATCTCGATCCGGTGCCGCCCCACAGCATCCCCATCGCGCTGATGAAGTACACGGTCGAGGACGTGCTGGAAGGGCTGCCGCCGGCCGAACGGGGCCGGGCGGTCGCCGTGCCCTCGGTGCTTGACGGCGACACCAACCCCTATTTTTTCCCGTCGCCCCTGGAAAGCGCATTCGGGCGAACGATCGATCTGGATGATTATGCCAATCCCGACGACAGGCAAAGCCGGCTGGTCAGCGAGATTCTGCACCGGGCGTTCCGCTACAAGCCGAAGCACGTGTTCAGGCTGGGCCTGATCAGCCGGCCGATCCCGAATCATCCGATTCGGGTCTTGCGCAATGCGCATCGGGAATGTGTTAGTGTCGAGGCCAAGCTGGACGACTGGTTCGGGGCAAAGATCGGGGATCACGTGAATGGCTGAGGCCTTGGCCGCCGCCGGGTGCCACCCCTGGCTGGACATGTTCGCCGCCGACCCGGACGGCGAGCTGGACAGGCTGTTGCGTGGCCTGCGGCAGGTGCCGCCCTATTACCGCGCCGATCCCGGCGACGTGCTGACCCTGCTGATCACGTCCTCCGGGGACGATCCCCTGCGGGCCGCGCTCGACCGGGTGCTGAACGCGTGGCTGGCCGCGCGGCGGCGGGAGCCGCCGGAGCGGCGGACGGCCTATGGCGTGTCGCGCTTCGTCGGAGAGCTGACCGAGGCGCTGTCGCTGGTCTACCGCCTGCGGCTGCCGGAGACCGCGCGGACGCTGTTCGACGAGTTCGGATTCTACGATTCCTGGCTGGAATCGCTCGACCTCGGGCCGGGCTACCGGCCGCACCGCGAATTCCTCCGCGCCGTGGCGGAGGGCCAGCGCAACCGGCGCCTGCGCGCCGTCTGGCTGGATCTGTGCGCCGCCGCGGCGGAGGAGGACGACGTCGACGACCGGCTCGACATCGCCCTGATCGGCCTGAAGAAGCTGCCGGGCAACGACAAGGACGCCGGCCGCGAGATGCTGACCGGCTTGGCCGCATTCGGCCGCGCCCTGCCCACCGACCAACACCGCAAGAACACCAGCCGCCGCCGCTTCCTGGGCCGCTGGCGCGCGGTGAAGGGTCTCTATCCGCGCACACCGGCCTATTGGCGGGATCTGCTCGGGCTGATTCTCAAGGCGGACGAGGGCCAGGACTTTGCCGAGTGGTGGCGCGGTGAGGAGCGGCTGAAAGACCAGGGATCGAAGGGACCGCAGCGGGTTTCGCTGCCGCCACGGGAGGACCGTGAACGGATCATTGCGGCGATCAGCCTAACGGACATCGGGGCGCTTCGCGATCAGATCCTTAGCCTGATGGAGAAGTACCGGCGTTATGCCGAAGCGACGGGCGACAGCTACAATCTGGTCCGCAGCGCCAGCACTCTGGCCAGCGAATTGATCGCTCATGATCCCTCCCTGTCCCTGCACTTGGTCGGAATCGGGCGGGAATGGGCGCCGAACCACGAGCATCTCTGGACGATCTGGGGCCGCGCCCTGGCGGCGTTGGGCCACGCCGATCTGGCCGAACTGGTCCTGTGGGAGGCAACCCGCCGCTTCCCGGACAATGAGGTGTCGCGCAACGCCCTCGCCGGGCTGCTGCATGATTTGGGCCGCAGCGCCGAGGCGGAGGCGCTCTATCGCGAGACGACTCGCCGCTTCCCGGACGACGAAGTGGCACGCAACGCCCTCGGGCTGCTGCTCATCGATCTCGGCCGCTTGCGCTTGCGGGAGGCCGAGGAGCTGCTGGCGGAGCTGAAGCGCATGGGCGCGCAACGGCAAGTCGCCGAACTGGGCGCCGCCCTGGCGCGGGCGCGGGCCGGGGAAGCGGTCGTGCGGCCGGCGCCGCAAAAGGGCGCCGCGGCGGCGGAGCGCGACCCGGGCGAGGTGGTGCCGTCCGGGCAGGACCGACGCTCCGCCCGCCTGACCCGCGCCGATTTCCGGCTGAGCCCGGCGCTCGACATGGTGGGCCGGGACGAGGCCGCGCCGCTGCGCGACGAGGCGTGGGCGATGGTGGCGGCGGCGCTGGCGGATGATCCGAACGAACCCTATGCCCGGCTGATCCAGCTCGACCGGCTGCCCGAATTCGGGCAGCTGGGCGAGGCGCTGCTCGATGCGCTGCCGCACGACTATCCGCTGCACCTCAGCCGCGCGCTCCGCGACCCGGAGCGGTTCCATGGGCTGGACGCGGAGTTCGCCGAACACCGCCCGCTCACCCGGCTCGGCCGCATCGCGACCGGCACCGCCGCCGGGGAGCATCTGGTGCAGGCCGCAAACTGGCTCGCCCGGCCGGCGGCTCCGGCCGAGGACGGCCGGCACCGGGCCGCCCGCGCGGTGCTCGCCCATCGCCTCCGCCATGCCTTCAAGATCGGCAAGGACACGCCGCTCGACTCCGAGACGATCGTCCCGTTTCTGGACGACCCGTCCCGCCGCCCCGACATCGAGGAAGCCCTCCGCCTCGCCATCCGCGCCGGCACGCGCTGACGCCAGGGGGCCACCGGCGGATGCATCCAGGTATCAGGTTGCTGCGGGCTTTCTGAAAGCTGCATCTATCCTGCCCAGGGATCGATCTCGCGCGGAGGGTCGCGCAGGCGCTCGATTTCGAGGCCGGACTCGCGCAGCGGCGATGCGGCGAGGAAATCGGCCAGGGTGCCCTTGCGGACGGTCTTCCGGTTCCAGTCCTCGACGGACACCACGACGACCGTCTCGCGGCCCTTTCGCGTGACGATCTGCGGCCCGTCCGACAGGGCCTTGTCGACCAGTTTGCCGAAGCGGGCCCTGGCGTCGGCGATGGTCCAGGAGCGGCCGGCGTCTTCCATGATACCTCCTGTCCTGATCGTGACGGTCATTCCGGTCATGACTACGGGCTGGTCATGATATGGGGTCGCAATCTGGCCCGCGGATGCGATGCCGGGTCACGCGGGCGCGACATACCCTACTCCGCCGCCTTGCGCTGTTCCGTCGGGGTGCGGAAGGCGGATAGGAGGTCGGCTTCGCGGGCCTTGGCGCGGGTCAGGTGGGCGTGTTTGACGTGGCCGAAGCCGCGGATGTCTTCGGGGATCGCGGCGATCTCCACCGCCAGCGCGTGGTTGGCCGGGTTCAGCCGCGCGATCAGCTCGTCCACCGTGGCGAAGTAGTCCGCGATCAGCCGCCGTTCGGTGCGGCGCTCGGCGGTGTGGCCGAACGGGTCGAACGGGGTGCCACGCAGGACCTTGAACCGCGCGACCAGCCCGAAGGCGCGCAGCATCCACGGGCCGAAGCTCCGCTTCTTCAGATGCCCGGTCGCCGGATCGCGCGCCGCGACCAGCGGCGGCGCCAGATGGAAGCGCAGGCGGACATCGCCCTCGAACTGCTGCCGGATGCGGTCGAGAAACGCGCCGTCCGTATACAGCCGGGCGACCTCGTATTCGTCCTTGCAGGCCATCAGCTTGAAGGCATAGCGGGCGACCGTCTTGGCCAGCGCGCCGGGGCGGGCGGCAGAGCCGCGCAGCCGCGCCTCCTCGGCCGCGCGCACCCGCTCGACCAGCGCGCGGTAGCGTTCGGCATAGGCGGCGTTCTGGTAATCGGTCAGAAAGGCGACCCGCCGCGCCACGATCTCGTCCAGGCTCTCGGCCGGGGCCGGCGGTTCGGTTCCGGCGGGCGGCGCGGCCAGCCGCTCGACCGCGTGCCGATCGTGCCCGGCGCGGCGGCCCCACAGGAAGGCCTGCCGGTTCATCGCGACATCGACCGCGTTCAGCTCGATCGCCCGCTCGATCGCCTCGGCCGAGACCGGGATCAGCCCGCGCTGCCAGGCGAAGCCCAGCATGATCAGGTTGGCGGCGATCGTTTCGCCCAGCAGAGCGGTGGCCAGCCGGGTCGCGTCGATCCGGTCGACCCGCGCCGCGCCGCCCGCCGCCTCCTCGATCATCGCGAGCATCGCCTCGGCGGGAAAGCGCAGATCGGGATTGCGGGTGAACTCGCCGGTGATGCTGTGGTGCAGGTTGATCACCGCGCGGGTGGTGCCGGCGCGCATGCGGGGCAGGGCCTCGGTGCCGGCCGCCACCACCAGATCGCAGCCGAGGATCAGATCGGCGCCGCCGGTGGCGATGCTCACCGCGGCGATGTCCTCCGGCCGCGCGGCGATGCGGACATGGCTGACCACCGCGCCGCCCTTCTGCGACAGCCCGGCCTGATCGAGCACGGTGCAGCCCAGCCCGTCGAGATGGGCCGCCATGCCGAGCAGCGCGCCGATCGTGATCACCCCGGTGCCGCCGATGCCGGTGACCAGGATGTCGCAGGGTTCGGCGCGCGCCCGCACCCGGTCCGGCTCGGGCAGGGACGGCAAGGCCGCCGCATCCGCATCCGCGGGCTTGGCCGGCGCGGGCTTGCGCAGCCGGCCGCCCTCGACCGTCACGAAGCTCGGGCAGAAACCCTTGACGCAGGAGTAGTCGAGGTTGCACGTGGTCTGATCGATCGTGGTCTTGCGGCCGAACTCGGTCTCGACGGGCACCACCGACAGGCAGTTGGAGGCGGTCGAGCAGTCGCCGCAGCCCTCGCACACCCGCTCGTTGATCACCACCCGCCGGGGCGGATCGGCCAGCGTGCCGCGCTTGCGCCGGCGGCGCTTCTCCGCGGCGCAGGTCTGGTCGTAGATCAGCACCGAGACGCCCGGCGCCTCGCGCAGCTCGCGCTGCACCCGGTCCAGCTCGTCGCGGTGCTCGACCGGCGTGTTGGGCGGCAGGCCGGACGCGAAGCCGTAGCGCTCGGGGTCGTCGGTCACCACCACGATCCGGCCGGCGCCCTCCGCCGCGACCTGGCGGGCGATCATCGGCACGGTCAGCGGCCCGTCCATCGGCTGGCCGCCGGTCATCGCCACGGCGTCGTTGTAGAGGATCTTGTAGGTGATGTTGACCCCGGCAGACAGGGCCTGACGTATCGCCAGCGGGCCGGAGTG
>CAZTNV010000171.1:0-8431 GCA_964615535.1 uncultured Mycobacteriaceae bacterium
GCACGAGCTGGTCGATCAGGGCAACACGGTGGTGGTGATCGAGCACAATCTAGAGGTGATAAAGACCGCAGACTGGATTCTGGATCTCGGCCCGGAGGGCGGCGATGGCGGCGGCGAGATCGTCGCATCGGGCACGCCGGAGGACGTGGCCCGATTCGACCGCAGCTTCACCGGGCAGTATCTGGCAGCGCAGCTCGGCAAGGGAAGGCGGCTGAAACGGGCGTGACCGGGCGGCGGCAAAGGGCGGCGGCCGCGCAAGGGGCGTGTGCCGCCCGGATCGGGGGTGCCGGATCGGGGGTGCCGGATCGGGGGCGGAGGTATCGGGCGCGGAGGACTCAGGCGCGGAAAGCGCGTTCGCCGCGGATCATGCGCACCACCCGGTCCTGCGAATCGATGGCAATCGAGTGGGTGATCACCCGGCCGCCGGCCCGCCGCGCCGGGCGCAGCAGTATTCCTCGGGTGATCCCGGTGGCCGCGAACACGACGTGGCCGGAGACCAGATCGCCCAGTTCGTATTTGCGCTCCAGATCGGCGATGCCCCAGGCCCGGCCGATCTCCGCCTCCTCGTCGTTGCGGAAGCGCATCCGCACCTGCATCTGACCGCCGGCACAGGCCAGGGCGGCGGCCGCCAGAACGCCTTCCGGCGCGCCGCCGCTGCCCATGTAGAGATCGACGCCGCTGTCGGGCAGGCAGGTGGCGACGATCGCGCTGATGTCGCCGTCCAGGATCGCGACGGTGCGGGCGCCCGCGGTGATCACCTGCGCGAAGAGCTGGTCGTGGATCGAGCGGTCGAGCATGCAGACCACCAGATCGGCAATCTCCACGCCCTTCGCCGCAGCGAGGTTTTTCAGATTGGTTTCGGGCGTTTCGTCGAGATCGACCACATTGGGGGGCAGGCCGGGTCCGACCGCGATCTTGTCCATGATCACGTCGGGGACGCTCATGAACCCGCCACCTTCGGCGATCGCCAGCACGGTGGAGGCATTGGCCCCGCCGCGGGCGGCGGCGCGCGCCCCATCCAGCGCGTCGAGCACGATTTTGACCGCCGGTCCGGTGCCGGTGCCGACCGATTCGCCGCGCGCCAGAACGGCCGCCGGCCCATGGCGGTCCTCGCCCAGCACGATCGTGCCGGAGATCGGCAACCGGTTCAGGGAGGTGCGCATCGCCTCGACCGCGGCCTTGGTGATCGCCTCCCGGTTGCGCCGGCCGACGAAGGCCGATGCCGCATCGGAAGCTGCCTGGGTTACGCTCAAAACCTGCTGCAACCGATCCGACTCGATCTTGCCGATCGGCTCCGGTCCCTCTTCGCTATTCATCATGGAGTCCCCGAACCGTGCCCCTGCCACCTGATGACGCATCAGACCCGGTTTCGCCGGGCTCTGTCCAGTGCTCATCGGGTCGCCGGCACGGGTGCCCGGAGCCGACGCCGGCCCGTCCGCATGCGGGGGATCGCGGGGCGGCGGGCTGCGGCTAGGCCTCGATCGCCTTCAGCCGCTCCTTGAGCGCCAGTTCGACGATGTCGTCACCCACGAAATCGCGGGCCGACACCACCCCGACCACGACGTCCTCACCGGGCTGCGGATCGAGACGCACCACCGGCAGGTGACGCAGATCCAGATCCTTCATGGCCCGGACCGCTTCCAGCACGGTGGTCTGCGGCGTGATGAACACCGGGTTGCGCGTCATCGCCGCGGCGACCTTGGTGGCATCGACGTCCAGGCCGCCGGCGACCACGCGGTCGGCGATGTCGCGCTGGGAGATTATGCCGACCAGGGCGCCGCCCTGGACCACCAGAACCGCGCTGACATTGTTGTTTTTCATGATCTTTGCGGCCTCGCTGACGCTGATGGTCGGACGAACCTTGACCACCCGGCGATCGGTGAGAACATCGGCGACGATCGGTTCTGTCATCCGCGTATTCCTTGTCCAGGGAGGAGTGCCGGTCCGGATCGGCTTTCCGCCCGCAACGCCCGCAGCGCCCGCAATGTAATGCGCCTGCGCCCCGGCGAAAACAGGAATAGCGAGGGTGCGGTCAAATCCTGATGGTCCGGCCGCCCACCGGCCGGGTCGATCAAGCCGGCAGGAGCCATCCCGGCGGCGGGTCTACTGCGCCGCAGCGCGGCGAAGACTCCGCAAATTATTACGTTTCCATGGCAAGACCGGGTGCGGTGCCGGCGGGCGGCCGCAGCGGGACTGCGCAGTATTTGCCGCATGTCGCGCCGGACCCTGGGCGCCCGACCGGGGCGGCGCTCCTCAGTCAAGCTCCCTGACGGAAGCGCACCGGGCGTCGCGGCGGGATGCAAGAAAACGCTTGCACGACAGCCGATCGCAGGTAAAGCACGCCTGCTCAAGACCGCAGAGCGTGTCCGTATCGGCCGCGCGCGCCGGACGACAGACGATTTTCCCGAAATTTGGCCCGGCTTCGGACCCGGCATCGGTCGTGACGGTCAGGGATCGCTCCCGATCGTTTCCGTCGATGATGGGCAGGGGTCGTCGACAACAGGAGGCCGGCAGTGCCCGGAGATCACGATCACTCCATCCTCACGGTGAGCTGCCCGGATGCCGTGGGCATCGTCGCGGCGGTCTCCGGGTTTCTGTTCAGCCATGATGCGTTCATCACCGAATCGGTGCATTTCGGCGACCCGGATACCGGAAGCTTCTTTCTGCGCACCGTGTTCCGCGCCGCGACCGGCCGGCTGCCCGACCCGGAGAACCTGAAGCGGCTGTTCGGCGAGATCGCGGGGCGGTTCGCCATGGACTGGGACATCCATCCGCAAGCCGACCGCGCCCGGGTCCTGGTGCTGGTCTCCCGCTTCGATCACTGCCTGAACGATCTGCTCTACCGCTACCGGATCGGCCAGCTCCGGATCGCCATTCCGGCCGTGGTGTCCAATCATCCCGATCTCAAAGGCCTCGCCGAGTGGCACGGGATCGCCTTCCACCATCTGCCGGTGACCCCGGCGACCCGGGGCGAGCAGGAGGCCCGGCTGCGGGCTCTGGTCGAGGAGCACCGCATCGATCTGGTCATTCTCGCGCGTTACATGCAGATCCTGTCACCCGAGCTCAGCGGATTTCTGGAGGGCCGCTGCATCAACATCCATCACTCGTTCCTGCCCAGTTTCAAGGGCGCCCGGCCCTATCATCAGGCGCATGAGCGCGGCGTGAAGATCATCGGCGCCACCGCGCATTACGTCACCGCCAGCCTGGACGAGGGACCGATCATCGAGCAGGCGGTCGAGCGGGTGAACCATATCCACACGGCCGAGGATCTGATCATGATCGGGCGCGACATCGAGAGCGCGGTGCTGGCCCGTGCGGTGCAATGGCATGTCGAGCACCGGATTTTTCTGAACGGTCGCAAGACGGTGGTGCTGCGCTGAAATCCGGCCGCGGGACTCGCCCGGCGGCGGCGGTCGAGAGTGAAAGGGAAATTATCGAAATCTGAAACGGGACCGTCACATTGCGAAGCTACAGTGCGGCTCAAGCCTCGCCTGCTCCTCACCCCGAGACCTCAAGGTGCTTCGCCCATGACCGACCAGCTCCGGACGCCCGGCCAGGAAACCCTTCTGGCGGCGCGCGATTTCTCCCGCCGCACGCTGCTGCGGAGCGCCGCCGTGGCCGGCGCGGTCGCCGCCACCGGTCCGTTTCTCGGCGGCCGGGCGTTCGGGCAGTCCTCGGGGACGCTGAACCTGTATAGCTGGTCCGACTACGTCTATCCCGAGATGGTCGAGAAATTCCAGGCCGATACCGGCATCCGGTTGAACCTGTCGACCTACGGTTCGAACGACGAGGTGCTCAACCGGCTGCGCGCCTCGGGCGGCTCGGGGTTCGATCTGGTCATGCCGTCGATCACCTATACCCTGGCATGGCGCGCCCAGGAGCTGCTCCAGCCGCTCGACGAAAACCGCATCCGGGTCGACGGCGTGATCCCGACCATGTGGGCCAGCTCGGCCGAGCTGGGCGGGGTGCATGAGGGCCGGCGCTATGCCGTGCCGTTCAACTGGGGCACCGAGGGCATCGCGATCGACACCCAGGCGGTCACGCCGGTCTATGGCGAGATCGGCTATGGCTCGATCTGGGCGCAGGACGGCAAGGCGACGGTGCGCGCCCATTCCTCGCTGCTGGGCCTCGGGCTCTATCTGGATTCGATCGGCCGGCTGCCGTCCAACCGCATGCGCGACACCTATGGCGACGAGGCGCGGATGCGGGAGATTTACGGCGAGTTGACCCGGTATGCGATCGAGCGCAAGCCGGCGATCATCCAGTTCTGGTCCAATGCCCAGGAGACCGAGGCGGCTTTCGGCATGAACGGTGCCGTGATCGGCCAGACCTGGGACGGCCCGGCGATGCGCATGCGCAACGACACCGGCGGCCGCATCACCTATCTGGCGCCCAGCCAGGGCGCGCTGACCTGGATGGACTCGATGGCCGTCCCGGTCGGGGCGGAGAACCTGGAACAGGCCTATGCCTGGATGAACTGGTATTACACGCCGGAGAACGCGGCGATCCATGTTCGCCTGTCCGGCTACAACAGTTGCACCCAGGGCGCCGCGGCGCTGGCCGGCGAAGACTATGCCCGCAATTTCGCCGCCGCCTATCCCGACAACGCGATCGAGCGGCTGTGGTGGTATCCGCCCGAGCCGACCTGGTTCATCGCCGCCCGCAACGAATTCCGCGACCGCCTGCTTTCGGCGTGAGCCGGAAACCTCGGCGGGCGAGGGGCCTGGATCGTTGAGCCGGAGCGTCGAGCTCGATCGCGTCACCATGCGGTTCGGGAGCTTCGCCGCGGTGTCGGAGGTCACGCTCGACATCCGGGCCGGCGAGTTCTTCAGCTTTCTTGGCCCGTCGGGCTGCGGCAAGACGACGATCCTGCGGCTGATCTCCGGCTTCATGGAGCCGAGCGCAGGCGTGGTGCGGATCGGCGGACAGGACATGCGCGGCATCGGCCCGAACCGTCGGCCGACCGCGCTGATCTTCCAGAACCTGGCCCTGTTCCCGCTGATGAGGGTCTGGGAGAACATCGCCTTCGGTCTGGAGGTGCGCGGCATCCGCAGGGCCGAGCGCCGCCGACGCGCCGAGCGGCTGCTGGAGCTGGTCGCGCTGCCCGATCTGGGCGACCGGCTGGTGAGCGAACTGTCCGGCGGCCAGCGCCAGCGCGTCGCGATCGCCCGCGCCCTGGCGGTCGAGCCGGCGATCCTGCTGCTCGACGAGCCGCTCTCGGCGCTCGACCTCAAGCTGCGCCAGCATATGCGGGCCGAGCTGCGGGCGCTGCAACGCCAGACCGGGGTGACCTTCATCTACATCACCCACGACCAGGGCGAGGCGCTGACCATGTCCGACCGGGTCGCGGTGATGTCGCAGGGGGTCCTCGAGCAGGTCGGGGGGTCGAGCGAGATCTACGACCACCCGGCAACCGCCTTCGTCGCTACCTTTGTCGGCGAGACCAATGCCTTTGCCGGCACCATTGCCCGGATCGCCGGCGGCAAGGCGGAACTCGCCACCGGTTTCGGGCCGGTGCGCGGGCGCAATCCGCGGGGCCTGGGCGTGGGCGACCGGGCCACCGCCTTCGTGCGGCCGGAGCGCACCGTTCTGATCGACGGCACCGAGCCCGAGACCGTGCTGGAAAGCGCGGTCGCGCGGCTGGATTTCGAAGGCGCCTTCGTCAACCTGTTCCTGAACGGCGACGGTGCGCGCGACGTCATCATCAACCGGATCAACGACGGCAGCCATGCCGCGATCGAGGCGGGCCAGCGGGTGCGGTTCGGCTTCGCGGCCGACAGCGCGGTGATTCTGCCGGCTGAAGGGGCGGCCGAGGGGGCGGCGCATGGCTGAGCTGTGGCGGCGGCTCGGACCGGTGGTCGGCTGCTATGTGCTGTTCAGCGCGGTCGCCTGGGTCGTGGTCCTGATCGTGCTGCCGCAGCTCCTGATGCTGGATTTCTCGTTCCGGCCGACCCTGCCGCGCAGCCAGATCGGCGGGCCGGACGACGTCTACACCCTGGCCAATTATCTCGCTCTGGCCGGGACGCCCGACCATCGGGCGATCTTTCTGCAAACCATCTGGTCGAGCGCACTGGCGACGCTGCTGGCGCTGATCCTGTGCTATCCGATCGCCTATTATCTGGCGCAGGCGGCGCGCGGGCGGACGGCGATGCTGCTGATGCTCGGGCTGATCATCCCGTTCTGGGTCAACGAGGTGCTGCGCATCTTCGCGTGGTTCCTGATCCTGGCACGCAACGGCCTTCTCAATCAGGCGCTGCTGGGGCTGGGTCTGACCGACCAGCCGCTCGCCTTCGGCGGCACCGGGGCGGTGATGGTCGGGATGATCTATACCTATCTGCTGTTCATGGTGTTCCCGCTGTACAATGCGATCGAATCGCTCGACCGCAATCAGATCGAGGCGGCGCGCGACCTGGGCGCCCCGTGGTGGCGCATTCACTGGCGGGTGGTAATCCCGCACGCCAAGCCGGGCATCGCGATCGGCTGCATCATGGTGTTCATGCTGAGCGCCGGGACGATCGCGGTGCCGGCGCTTCTGGGATCGCTGCCCGGCGGCACCAATGCCCGCTGGTTCACCCAGATCATCTATAGCTGGTTCTTCGATGGCGGCGACTGGAACCGCGGCGCGGCCTATGCCTTCGCGCTGCTGGCGCTGTGCGTGGCCTTCATCGTGCTGATGATGCGGCTGTTCCGGGTCGGGTTGAGGGATATTGCCAGGTAGGGGGGCGGGATGACCGCGAACCGGGTGCTGCGGCTGCTGACGCTGGTCTATCTGGCGGCGTTCTTCGTCTATCTGTTCCTGCCGCTGGCCTTCATGATGGCGGCCGCGTTCAACGACAGCCGGTTTCCCACCATGGTGCCGTGGCAGGGCTTCACGCTCGACTGGTTCTACGGGTTCGACGCGCGCGGCCGGCCGGTCGGCCTGTTCCAGGATGCCCGGATGGGCGAGGCGATCCTCAACTCGGCGATTATCGGGCTGGGCGTGGTGGCGCTGTCGGTGACTCTGGGTCTGGCCGGGGCGCTGCTGCTCGACAGCCTGCGCGGCCGGGCGAAATCGGTGCTGTACGGACTCATGGTGTCGCCGATTCTGACGCCGGGGGTGATCATCGGGATTTCCACGCTGATCTTCTGGCAGGAGGGGTTGAGGCCGTTCGGCGTGTTCGTGGGCGGCGGGCTGTTGCTGGCGATCGTCGCCCAGTCGAGCTTCATCGCCAGCTTCTGCATGCTGCTGTTCCTGGCCCGGCTGGAGCGGTTCGACCGCACGCTGGAAGAGGCGGCGCTCGATCTTGGAGCGTCGCACCGGCAGGTGTTCCTGAGGATCGTGCTGCCGTTCCTGCGCCCGGCGATCCTGTCGGCCTGCGCGCTGGCCTTTCTGGTGTCGTTCGAGAACTACAACACGACGCTGTTCGTGATCGGCACCGAAACCACCATGATCCTGAACATCGCCAACCGCGTCCGCCTGGGCCTGACCCCGGCGGTCAACGCCATCGCGGTGATCCTGATCGCGCTGACCGTGATCGGCGCGGTGGCCTATGAAGTGCTGCGCCGGGCCGAGGAGCGGCGGGCCGAAGCGGCGCGGGCGGCGGAGCGCCTGGAGGGGCGACTTGCTGTCGCAGCCTCGCGAACGGCCGGCCGGCTGCAGGGCGCCGCTGCCGCACCGTAGACTCTCTGCTGCACCCCGATCGGGCGGCCGGCGCGTCGGCGGATGCCGTCGGGCAAGCGGCATCATGACGGTTGACGGTCTGATTGGAATAGCTTTAAGGAACGCTCGCACCCATTGAAGCGGCACGGTGATGAGACGGCCCAAGGGGACAAGACGGCATGTTGCAGCCTGGGCGGCTCTGCTGGCCCTGGTCTGGCATGCCCTGATCCCGCTCGGCCAGGCCCTGCCGTCGCCCTGGGCGGTCGATCCGGTCAGCGGCGAGTCGCTGCCCCTGGTGATCTGCACCGCGCACGGCCTGACCACCATCCCCGCGCCCGATCTGCCGGACCACAGCCCGGTGCCGGTCGGGGGAATGGAGTGCCCGATCTGCCAGATGCAGGCGCCGGGCGGTCTGCCGCCGCCGCCGATGCATCTGGCCCGGCCGGTCCTGTTTTCGCCGCTGCCTCCGGCGCTGCCGCCCGAGGCGGCCCCGGCCGGCCGGGACATCCCGACGCCGCTGCCGCGCGGCCCGCCCGCCCTGGCCTGACGCCAGCCTTCCCGCCCATCCATTGCACTGCTTGCCGGCCGAGGTCGCGCGGCGTCCCGCCGGGATGGCCGCGCCCCGTCCGCCAATGTGAGGACACGTCCTTGATGCACCTTAGAATAGTATTGTTCTCGATCGGGGCCCTGTTGTCGATCGTGGCCGCCGACGCCGCGATCGCCCACGAGTATCGCGCCGGAGAGATCGCGATCGACCACCCCTGGGCCCGCGCCACCGCGCCCAGTGCCCGC
>CAZTNV010000172.1:0-8183 GCA_964615535.1 uncultured Mycobacteriaceae bacterium
CTGCGGCGCCGATCCGGTTCGGTTGCAGCACCTGCATTAGCTGGATAGGGATACCCGGCCAAGACCTATACCAAATGCTCGGCCACCACCATGGCAACCAAAAAGAATTCGTCCGGCGGCCCGCGCGAAGGAATCTATCTGCCCAATGAGCAGACCGGCAAGAAGGGGATCTTCATTCATTACGGCAAGAACCCGTCCTGGTCGGACGGCTGCATCGTTGTCGTCGAGCCGGAAATGCTCAAGATTTACAATGCTATCACGCTGAAGAACGGGCAGAATGTCGAAGTCATCGTGCGCGACGAGGCGACCGAGTCGACCCGGCGTCCGCTGTATCACTACCCATCGGCAATCCATTTCGGTCCGGGGCAGCGCTGCAGCGATTTCCTGCGCTAAGATTTCACCGGTCGCCGTCGGTTCGTCGCGGCAGGGCCTCCGGCAACGGGGATCAGACCGGGGGAGGGTCAGACCGTCCGCCCGGTGACCGACAGCAGCCGGCGATCCTCCCCCTCCAGCACCACGGCGGTCAGCCGGCCGGTGGTGCAGGCACCGGTATCCACGTCGATCCGGTAGAGCCACAGCCGGGGATGCTCGATCGGCGTGTGGCCATGAACGACGACATAGGGCAGCGGGTCGGGGTAGTCGATGAAGCCGTCGCGAATCCACATCAGATCATCGCCCGTCTGGCGCTCCAGCGGCACCCCCGGCCGGATGCCGGCATGGGCGAAGACGTAGCCGCCCTCGCGGTGGTAGAGCCGGGTCTTCTTGAGAAAGGCGAGATGCCGCTCGGGCAGGGCCTGACGCAACTGGGCCATCATGAGGGGGACGCATTGCGACGCCTGAAAACCCCGTTCCGGGTATATTCCGTAACTGGTCAGGGTCTTTTCGCCGCCATTGTAGAGCCATCCCGGCGCCGCGCAATCGTCGTAAAAGCCCTTGAGCAGCATGTGTTCATGGTTGCCGCGCAGGAAGATCGTTTCGAATTCCGGCAGGGGATCGCCGGACAGCAATTCGATCACGTCGCGCGATCGCCGGCCGCGGTCGATATAGTCGCCGAGATGGATCACCATCTGCCGCTCGGTCGGATCGATCCGGGAATCCTGGCGGATCACATCATAAAGATGGAGTAAGAGCGGCATCTGACCGTGGATGTCGCCGATGGCATAGATCCGGCAGCCCGGCGGCACGATGCCCGGCTCGCAGTCGGACAGCGCCGACGGGGTCAAGGCCTGATCATCCATACCCGCATTTGCGGCCGGCCGACGCCCGCCTGTCAAGCGCCCTGCAGTCCTGCGACAGGAAACCTGCCTTGCGGCTGGCGTCGAAGAGGGCCGGCAGGGTCCTCCTCAGTCGCGGTGACGCTTCGGCGGCTCGGCCGGCAGGGGAATCACCTCGCCCGAGAGATCGTGCTCGTGATGATGGTCATGGGGATAGATCGCCAGGGTTCGGGCGCCGCGCTCGCCGAACAGCGCCAGATAGTCCGGGTGCCGGCTGACATCCTCCGGCCGGCCGGAACAGCAGACATGGTGATTGAGGCAGATGACCCGATCGGTGGCCGCCATCACTACATGAAGATCATGCGAGATCAGCAGGATGCCGCAGCCCTGGTCGCGCCGGATCTGCCCGATCAGCTCATAGAGTTCGTCCTGGCCGACGACATCGACGTTCTGCGCCGGCTCGTCGAGCACCAGCAGATGAGGATCGCGCAGCAGGGCACGGGCCAGCAGCACGCGCTGCATTTCGCCGCCGGACAGATCGTGCACCGCCCGGTCGATCAGATGGGCGGTGCCGACCGCCTCGAGTCGCCGGCGGATTTCGGCCGGCGGGCTCGACCGGGTCAGGGTCATCAGGCGCCGCACCGACAGCGGCATGATCGGCTCCACCACGACGCGCTGCGGCACATAGCCGATTCGCAGGCCGGGCCGGCGGTGCACCTGCCCCTCGGCCGGCCGCAGAAGACCCAGCATGGTCCGCACCAGGGTCGTCTTGCCGGCACCGTTCGGCCCGATCAGGGTGACGATTTCACCCGGCGCCACGGTGAGATCGATATGACTTACCACCTCCTTTCCGCCGAACCGCACGCTGACGCCGCGCAGGGCGATCAGCGGCTCTGCGGCGGGCAGAACATGTACGGAAGACGGCGGCGCGTGCGCCGAGCGGTGCGGCATCATCGGCGGTACCGGATCAGGGATGTGGCAGGGCCGGGCGGCGGGTCTGCGGGCATGCCCGCCGACTCCCCCGCCGCAACCCGCCGGTAAGGATATATCACGATATGGGACACTTCGCAGGGCCGTGAACGGCCCAAGGCCGGCGCGCCGGTGTCCTCACATGAACAGCCGCTCGCCCTCCATCCCCTGATAGAGATGGGCGACGAACTCGCCATAGCCGTTGAAGATCTGCGTCGGAATCCGCTCGTTGGTGCCGATCATCCGTTCGGTCGCCTGACTCCAGCGGGGATGCGGGACGGCAGGGTTGACATTGGCCCAGAAGCCGTATTCCCGGCTGGCAAGATCCTCCCAGAAGCTGACCGGGCGCTGGTCGGTGAAGGTGAACTGCACGATCGACTTGATCGATTTGAAGCCGTATTTCCACGGCACCGCGAGGCGCAGCGGCGCGCCGTTCTGCCGGGGCACCGGGCGGCCATACAGGCCGGTGACCATGAAGGCGAGTTCGTTGGTCGCCTCGGCCATGGTCAGCCCCTCGGTATAGGGCCAGGGATACCAGAACTGTCGTTGGCCGGAGGCGACCGACGAATCCTGGAAGGTTCGCATCTGCACATAGCGGGCGGAGCCGAGCGGCCGGGCGTACTCGATCAGGCGGGCCATCGGGAAGCCGGACCACGGCACCGCCATCGCCCAGGCCTCGACGCAGCGCAGGCGGTACACCCGCTCCTCCAGCGGCATGGCGCGGATCAGCGTGTCGATATCGACCTCGCGCTGCTGCTCGACCAGCCCGTCGAAGCGGACGGTCCAGGGCCGGATCGGCAGGGCCTGCGCGGCGCGCCAGATCTCCTTGTGCGAGCCGAATTCGTAGAAATTGTTGTAGGTGGTGGCGATCGACTCCGGCGTGATCTCGCGGTCGAGCCGGAAGCGGGGATTGCGCTCCACCGGATAAAGATCGGCCGTCGGGTCATCGGTCGCCTGGGCGAAGGCGGCAGCGGGATCGAGCGCTGCCGGCACACAGGCCGCCGCCCCCAGCGCGACCGCCCCGGTCATGAACCGCCGCCGGTTGAGATAGACCGCTTCCGGCGTCGCCGCCGACTCCGGCAATTCCCAGCCACGCCTGACCCTGATCAGCATTCCCGAACTCCCTCGGACTCCTCGGGGATCAGACTAGGCTGGGACCTTGCCGGTGCCAAATCAACAGCCGGTGAGCGGAATGTTACTGGCCGCCGCCCTCCCGCTGCGACGACCCGGTGCTATTCGAGCATGCTGCGCAGCATCCAGGCGGTCTTCTCGTGAAGCTGCATGCGCTGGGTCAGCAGGTCGCAGGTCGGTTCGTCGCCGGCCTTCTCGGCAATCGGGAACACCGAGCGCGCCGTGCGCACCACCGCCTCCTGGCCCTGGACCAGCAGCCGGATCATGTCGGTTGCCGGCGGCACGCCGTCCTCCTCCTTGATTGAGGTCAGGCGGACGAACTGGCCATAGGTGCCGGGGGCCGGCTCGCCCAGGGCGCGGATGCGCTCGGCGATCAGATCGACCGCCAGGGCCAGCTCGGTGTACTGCGTCTCGAACATGAGATGCAGCGTGTTGAACATCGGCCCGGTCACATTCCAGTGGAAGTTGTGGGTCTTGAGATAGAGCGTGTAGCTGTCGGCCAGCAATCGGGACAGACCCTCCGCGATCGCTCTGCGGTCGTCCTGGCCAATGCCGATGTCGATGGCTTCCGCCATAACGAGTCCTCCAGGTTTGATGGGCCAAGTTTGATGGGCCAAGTTTGACAGCCGAATCTGACAGGCTGTTTACGGGTAGCAATTTAGATCGATCGATGGGAGTGACCACCTGCGGAAGCAAATTTAGAATTTTTCTAAAACAGTGTCCAAGCGAGAAAAATGCCGCCCGGCGGTGCTGGGCGGCATGTCCGATCGGCCGGCCGGGGCTCGAATCAGTTGAGCCGGCGCGGCAAATCCTCGATCGCCGCCTCGATCAGCGCGTTGGACCGGTCGCGGTCGAGCTGCTGGGCGATGATCTGGCGTGATGCCGCCAGGGCGACATCCACCGCGGCGTTGCGCACCTCTGCCGTTGCGGCCTGCTCGGCCTGGGTGATGCGGTCGAGCGCCATCTGTTCGCGGCGCTTGAGGACCGTTTCCAGCTCGGCCGCCGCCGAGGCGCGCAGCCGCTCGGCATCCTGCCGGGCATGGCTCAGGATCTCCTCGGCCTCGCTCAACGCGTCGCGCTGGCGCCGCTTGAAATTGGCCAGGGCGGTCTGTGCCTCCTCGCGCAGCCGGGCCGCCTCGTCGAGCTCGTTCTTGATCCGCTCGGCGCGGCTGTCGAGCCCCACCAGAACTGCCCGCTTGGCCGGCTTCCAGACGATCGCGGCCAGAACGATCAGCGCCAGCAGCAGCAGCAGCTCGGCACTGAGAAACCCGCCGCCATGCGTCTCGCCATGCGCATCCTCCGCCGCCAGAGCCGCATTGGCGGCCAGGACGGGGAGGGCGGCCAGAAATGCCGCCGCGGCGCGAGAGGCCAGTGTGGCCGGAACGGCGAATGTCGGAACGGCCATCATGCGGCCTCCTTGGGCAGCGCGGCATCGACCGCCTTGGCGACCGCCGCCGGGTCGGCCGGCGTACCGGTCAGCTTCGCGGCAACTTCGCCGGCGACCTCGATCGCGATATCCCGGACCTGCGCCTTCGCCTCGGTCTTGGCCCGGGTGATCCGGGTCTCCGCGGCGGTGATCTTCCTGGCCAGCTCGGCGCCGAACTCCGCCTGGCGCTTGGCCGCCAGATCGGCGATCTCCTGGTTGACCTGGGCGATCACCGAGGTTGCCTGATTGCGCGCCTTGGCCACCGCGGCCTCGTAATCGGCGATCACGGCCTCGGTTTCCTGGCGCAGGGCAGCGGCCTTTTCCACGTCGTTGGCAATGCGCGAGGAGCGCTCGTCCAGCACTTCGGCAATCCGCGGTATGGCGATCCGCGACAGCAGGAAATACAGGGCCACGAAACTCAGGATCAGCCAGAAGATCTGGGTGGGAAAGGTCGACGGGTCGAATTGCGGCATGGGACCCTCGGGTCAATGGCACCGGCCCGCGCGGCAATTGCGGACGGCCGGGAACGGTATTTTCCAGCCGGGGCGGACCGCAGGCCGGTCCGCCCGGTCGGCGGCTGCTCAGGTGAACAGGGCCATCAGCGCGACGATCAGGGCGAACAGCGCGATGGCCTCGGTCACCGCGAAGCCGATCCAGATGCTGGCGCCGATATCGTCCTTGGAGGCCGGGTTGCGCGCCAGAGCCGAAATGTAGCTGGCCCAGACATTGCCAACGCCGATGCCGGCACCGATCATTCCGATCGCGGCCAGGCCGGCGCCGATCACGTTGAGGTTGCCGACGATGTTGCCTTCCATGGTCTTTTCCTTTCTGAGAGAACACGACGTCCGAAAGCAGACGGCGAGTGAACGGCGGCCGGGACCCGGCCATCCGACGGATGGCCGGATCAGTGCGGGTGCAGCGCGTCGTGGAGGTACACGCAGGTCAGGATGGTGAAGATGTACGCCTGCAGCGCCGCAATGAACAGTTCCAGCAGGCTGAGCGGGATCAGGAAGGCGAAGGGCAGCAGGCCGAACACGCCCAGCGCCGGCACGAACCCGGCGATCACCTTCAGCAGCACGTGGCCGACGGTCATGTTGGCGAACAGACGAACCGACAGGCTGATCGGCCGCGACAGGTAGGAAATGACCTCGACCGGGATCAGGATCACCGCGGTCCACAGCGGCGCGCCATGGGGAAAGAACATCCCGAAATAGCGCGTGCCGTTCTTGGCGAAGCCGATGATCGTTACCGCGACGAACACCACCAGCGCCAGCGTGAACGTCACGATGATGTGGCTGGTGAAGGTGAATCCGCCCGGAATCATGCCGAGCACGTTGCCGAACAGCAGGAACATGAACAGGGTGAAAATGAACGGAAAGTATTTCCGCCCGTCCGACCCGACATTGTCGCGGATCATGTTCCCGATCAGCTCGTAGAAGATTTCCGCCATCGACTGCAATCGGGTCGGCACCAGGGCGCGGCCGCGCATGCTAAGGGTCAGGAAGGCGGTGACCAGGATCACCGCGATCACCATCAGCGCCGAGGAATTGGTGAAGGAGAGATCGAGATTGCCGACCTGGATGGGAACGATCGGTCTGACCTCAAACTGCTCAATCGGCGATGCCACCGCGATGTCCCCCCCGAACCTGAAACCCGAACCTGAAACCCGAACCCGAAACCTGGGCCTACGCTAACCGTGCTTGTCGCGTTCGGCCGACTTGCGCTCCCGGGCCCGGCGGTCCAGCTCCTGCGACGTCCGGTAGACGTTCAGGAATCCCGCCGCGGTGCCCAGGATGAAGAACAGCACCAACATCCAGGGTCGCGTGCCGAGCCAATAGTCCAGCAGCAACCCGATACCCGCCCCGACCAGGAGTGCCGCCGCCAGTTCGACCGCGATGCGGAGGCCGACGGCCATGCCTTCGGACTGCGCCCTGTCGCCCGGCCCGCGCCCCTCGCGCGCCGCCCGCAAATCCCGTGCCGCCTGGATGCGGCGGTCGAGATCCTCGAGCGACGTCTTCTGGTCGCGTTTCTCGGTACTCACGGCGTCGGGAAAACCTCGCTCGAACCCTGACCGCGCCTTGATTGCGGCGCACCATAGTGACGGCTTCGCGACGATGTCAAGGCGGGAAACCCGCCTGCGGCCATGCTCCGGAAGCCTGGATCACTCGGCCGCGGCGCCGGCCGGGCGGGCGGTCTGGCACAACGCCTCGGCGCGTTGCAGATCCACCGACACAAGCTGCGACACCCCGCGCTCGGGCATGGTGACGCCGAATAGCCGGTCGACCCGCGCCATGGTCATGCGGTGATGGCTGATCACCAGGAACCGAGTCGATCCGGCCCGCGAGAGATCCCCGAGCAGGCTGCAGAAGCGGTCGACATTGGCGTCGTCCAGCGCGGCATCGACCTCGTCCAGCACGCAGACCGGCGCCGGGTTGGTAAGGAACACGGCGAACAGCAGCGCGATCGCGGTCATCGCCTGCTCGCCGCCGGACAGCAGCGACAGGTGCTGCAGCCGCTTGCCCGGCGGGCTGGCGAAGATCTCCAGGCCGGCATCCAGCGGGTCTTCGGCATCGGTCAGCCGAAGCTGGGCCCGGCCGCCGCCGAACAGCCGGATGAACAGGGTCTGAAAATGCCGGTCGACGGCCTCGAACGAGGCCAGCAGCCGCTCCCGCGCCTCGCGGTTGAGACTGGCAATGCCCTGGCGCAGCCGGCCGATCGCGGCCAGCAGATCCTCGCGCTCGTGCTTCATGCCGGCGATCTGCTGGTCGAGCTCGGCGGCCTCGGTCTCGGCGCGCAGATTGACCGCCTCCATGCCGTCGCGCTCGCGCAGCAGCCGGTCCAGCCGGGCCTCCACCTCGCCCGCATCGGGGGCGCCGTCGGGCGGCGGCACGGCGCCGTCCAGCCCGGCGATCGCCGCCACCGCCTCGGGCGCGCAGTCCAGCCGCTCGGCGATGCGCTGGCGGACGCCGTCGGCGGCGGTGCGCGCGACGGCGATGCCGGCCTCTGCCCGGACCCGCGCCTCGCGCGCCGCGGTCAGCGCCGACTCGGCGGCGCGGGCGGTCCGGTCGGCCTGGGTCGACCGGGTCTCGCCCGCGGCCAGGGCATCGGCGGCGTGCTTGCGGGCACGCTCGGCATCGGCGATCAGGTCGAGCAGGGCGTCGCGCTGGGCTGCGAGTTCGGCGGGGCGGCCGGCCAGATCGGCCAGCGTGGCGCGGGTTTCCTCGGCCCGCGCGGTCAGCTCGACCAGCCGGTCGCTCGTGCCCTCGGCGCGCGCCTGCCACGAGCGCTGCTCCTGCTCGATCGCCTTGAGCCGCTGCCGCCGCCCGGCGGCCTCGCGCGCCAGGGTGTCCAGGGCGTTCTGATGGCCGGCCAGCAGGGCGCGGCGCTCGGCCAGCACGGCGCGGTGCTCGGCGATGCGCTGGCGCCGCTCGGCGGTGTCGGGC
>CAZTNV010000172.1:8193-8412 GCA_964615535.1 uncultured Mycobacteriaceae bacterium
AGGGCGTGGCGGACCTCGGCCAGCCCGCGCTCGGCCTCGGCGCGGTCGGCGGCCAGCCGGTCGAGCGACTCGATCAGCCCGGTCAGGCGCGACCGCCGCGCCGCTTCCTCCTGGGTCAGCCGGGCCAGCCGGTCGCGGGCGCGGCCCAGCTCGGCGAAGGCAGCCTGCACCGCCTGGCGCGCGGCGCGGTCGGCGGCCTGGGCGTCGGCCGCCGCCCGG
>CAZTNV010000173.1:0-8407 GCA_964615535.1 uncultured Mycobacteriaceae bacterium
TGCGGCGCCGATCCGGTTCGGTTGCAGCACCTGCATTAGCTGGATAGGGAAATTGGACTGTTCTGCATCGGCCATTGGTGTTGTCAATACCTTGTCCGGATCAGCAAAGTCTGGGTGGCAACCATGTCCGCTGCGACCGCAAACTGATTATGGGCGCTTCTCCGTAATCCTCGATTGACCGATCGGCTCGACCTTTGGTCCAGTTGACTTCCGTTGCCGGCAACCCTGGGCTCGGCAAGACGGTGAGGCGACGAAGACATCAATCTCCGGATGCCGGTGCCGGTCCGGCCGCCAGGGCGCGGTCGAGAAAGTCCAGCCGGTCCTGGCCCCAGAACAGCTCGCCGCGCAGGACATAGCTCGGCACGCCGAACACCTGCCGGTCGATCGCCTCCGCGGTATAGGCGTCGAGCGCCGCCGTGGTCTCGGGCCGGCCGGCCTGGGCCAGCAGATCGCGGCCGCCGAAGCCGCACGACTCGGCGACGGCGATCAGGGTGGTTTCGTCGGCGATGTCGCGCTCGTCGGCCCACACCGCATGCATCAGGGCCTCGGTCAGGCCCCAGGCGTCGCGGCCCTGATGGTCGGCGGCGATGACCATCAGCCGGGCCAGCCCGTCCTGCACCGGAAAATAGCGCGGCTGGGGGTTCAGCGGCACGCCGAGATGGGCCGACCAGCGCCGCAGCTCGATCAGCCGATAGGCCTGGCGCTGCGGCGCCCGCCTGGCCAGCGGCAGGCCGCCCGACAGCGGAAAGACCTGCGACAGGTCGATCGGCTTGAGCCGAACCGCGGCGCCGTGCCGCCGGGCGATCTCGCCCAGCCGCCGGTGACCCAGATAGGAAAAGGGAGAGGCAAGCGTGAAATAATAGTCGATTTCGGCGGGCATGGCGGTTCCAGCAAAGACCGGCTGCGGACGGACGCCGGCATACGATGTCATCCTCCTGTCAGATAGCCGGTCCGCACCGCCCGGCAACCGGAGTCCTCGGACCCCGCCGGTTACCGCGCTTCAATCACCACCGAAACCGGAAAGTGGTCGCTGTAGCCCTCGCCGGTGAAGCCGCTGGAGGACGGGCGGCCGAACCGGATCGGGCCGGGATAGTCGCCCTTGCGGGTCATCTGGGGCAGCGCCTCGATCCGCACGCTGCCGTCGCGCACCCCGAAGCCCGATTTGCCGGTGACCAGACCGCGGGAAATCATGAACTGGTCCAGCAGGTTGGCCCAGTTGTCGAAATGCAGGGTGGCCCGGCCGGCGCCCAGCAGCGGCCACATCAGATTGAGCAGCAAAGGCCGTTCGCGGGCATTAAGCACCTTGGCCCGATCGCGCACCGCCAGCGCATACTGCGTGATCGAGCTGTCGAACGGCTCGTCGTTGAAGTCGCCCATGACGACAATCGCGACGTCGCCGCCCTTTTCCTCAAGAATCCGCTCGTGCCAGTAGGCCAAAGTCTCGCCCGCCAGCATGCGGTAGGGTTCCGATTCGAGCTGGCCGCCGCTGCGGGACGGCCAGTGATTGCCGATCACGATCAGGTCCCTGCCGCCGGGCGTGGTCCTGAAGTTGACCTGGAACAGATCGCGGGTGGCGGTCCGCTTCAGGATCACGTGGCTGAACGTTTCCCCGGCTTGAAAGCGGTCGCCGTCATACAGAAAGGCCACGTCGATGCCGCGCTGATCGCCGGTATCGGCATGCGCGATCGCGTAAGCTCGGCCGAGCGGCTTCAAGGCGTCGACCAGCCGGTCGAGCACATGACGGCTCTCGACCTCGCAGACTCCCAGGATGTCGGGGCCGCGGCGATCGTTCATCAGCCCGATGATCTCCGCCAGCTTCGCGAGCTTCCGGTCGAGCACGGGACGGGTCCAGCCCTTCAACTCCTTTGCCAGGCGCTTCTGCAACCAGGCCGGCCGGCCGGGCCAGTCCTCGACGTCGAACAGGTTTTCGACATTCCAGAAGGCAACAAATGCACCATCCATGGCAACCTCCGTTTCGCGACCCGCTCATGCCTTCGGGTTTCCGATCAGCCCCTCGACCCTGCCCAATTCCGCTTCGCAATCGTCGTGCACCACGATGAACAGCGCATGGGCCTCGACCGCCTCGGCCGCCACCGGGTTGGTGCAGATGGCGCCCCGGAGGTCGGCATAGGCGATCGGCGTGCCGATCCGCGCCTCCATGATCCGCCCGCACAAGGCCAGCCACGATCCGCGCCAGGGCCGCGACAGATTCACCCGGCGGCACTCATGTCCGGCGGCGACGAACAGATCGGTGATGATCTCCTCCGACCCCGGCGCCACCAGAGCGCGGGCCAGCATCTCGGGATAGCCGCGCATCGGCCGGACGATGGCATCGGCACCGGCGGCGCGCAGCCGGGGCCGGTCGTGATCATCGACGCATTCGACGACCAGCCTCGCCGTGCAACCCGCCCGGCGCAGCCGGTCCACGGCGTCAAAGGCCAGCGCGTCGCTGATCGTGTCGGCCTCGGTATCCGCCAGCACGATTGCCGCCCGTGCCTGTTCAGGATGGACCGCCGCCAGATCCGCGGGCTCGGTCACGCGGCCGGCGAAATGGACCACGCCCAGATCGTGCAGCCGCGGGGGCAATCCCCGCTCGCCGAACGCGGTGGTCAGCAATTGCGCCGGGGTGAACTGCCAGTCCCGGTCGGCGCGGATCTGCTCGATCAGTCGGGCGAAAAACGATTGCGCCTCATCGATCGAACGGGTGCCGGGATTGCCGACGATCAGCAAATGATTGCGCATCTTCCAGTCCCAGTTGCCACGAAGCTTGCGGGCGGCACGGTCCTCCCGAGCATCCAGCACATCACCGACCGCCTTGGTCAGCACAAAGATGGCGCCGGCATAGAGCAGCAGCATGGTGCTCAGCCGGCCCGCAGGCGTCTCGGCCGAGAAATCGCCGTAGCCGACCGTGACCATGGTGGTCGCGGTCAACCACACCGCCTCCAGCAGCGACAGGCCCTCGAACCAGACCATGGCTGTGGTATGGAGAACGAAGATCACCAGCAGCCAGGCCGCGAGCCGGAACGCGCTGCGGCTCGGGTCGCCGACCACCTGGTAGCGCCGCACCCGGCGCCGACGCCAGAGATTGAGGAGTGGTCTCATCCTCGTCCAGCCTCAGCCGCGGATCAGATGCGGCACGAACCGGCTGGTGTTGATCGTGATCGGGCCATCATCCTCGCGCACGCCGATGCCGCAGGGCCGGCCGGCGACGATCCACGAGCCGATCACCGCATGGTTAGGCCGGCCATCGGCCCCGGTGAACACCGGTAGCGGATGGCAGGCCTGGATCACGCGGCCTTCCGCGCCGTAGGGACCATCAATGGCCACGCCGCCGCCGGGCAGGGTGGGATCGACCATCCGAACATTGGCGCCCTCGCGCGAGAACAGCGGTTTCACGACATGGCGGGGCCCCAGTTCGGCCGCGGCCGGATCGCCTTCGAAATAGGCCGGGAGCAGGTTGGGATGGCCGGGGTGCAGCCGCCACAGCCAGGGGAGAAGTCCCTTGTTGGACAGCAGCATCTTCCAGGCCGGCTCGATCATGACCGGCGCATTGGGGCCTTGCAGATGGCTGCCGAACTCCTCCTCGATCAGGAACTCCCAAGGGTACAGCTTGAACAGCGCCTCGATCACCCGGTCGTCCAGATCGGTCAGCCGACCTGCGGCATCGACCCCGATCTCGGCAATATCGATCAGGGCTGTGGCGAGTCCGGCCTGCTCGGCGCAGTCGCGGAGATACTGCACCGTGCCGCGGTCCTCGGCATTGTCCACCACGCAGGTGAACATGAGCCGGCGCCTCGTATCGCGACCGATCACGGCGAAGGCATCGATCAGCGCCTCCTGGAGGCTGTTGAACTGGTCCGATCCGTCCGGTATGATATTTTGGTCAAGGGCTTCCTCCAGCCACACCCACTGGAAGAACGCCGATTCGTACAGGGCGGTGGGCGTGTCGCCGTTCAGTTCCAGCAACTTGGCTGGCCCGTCGCCGTCATGGCTCAGGTCGAACCGGGCATACAGGTCCTTGTCCCGCCGCAGCCAGCTTTCACGCACCGTGTGCCACCAGGGCTCGGGGACATGCAGCGTGCGCAATATTTCCTCATCGGCGACGGCGCGATCCACCAGGGCGTAGCACATCTCCATCAGCTCGCCGGTCGGACCTTCCAACTCGTCCTCGATCTCCTTCAGATCAAACATGTAGCATGCCGATTCGACCCAGTAGGGCAGGCCGTACATGGTGTGGAAATCAAAACCGAGAGTCTCGGCGGTTTGCGTCCAGTCATCACGCGGGCGAACCGCGATTCGCTCCATGGTTCAACTGCCCGTCGCGACCGAGGCGGCGCGGGCACCGAAGCCGCCGCGCGACAGGGTGGTGGTTCGCGGGGCCGGGGTGCCGACCTCGCTCAGCCGCACCTGGGTCATGCCGGTGCGGCTGCCGACCTCGACATTGTTGGCCGTGCGGAACGAGCCGGGCACATATCCCAGCGTGCCGGAGCCGGCGGGGTTGCTGGCGACATTGGGGCGGTAAAGGGGTTGGCTGGCATGGCTGGACCCCGACTGGTTGATCATGAATCCGTCCATTCGGGGATGCCAACGCCGGCCTCCGGCGTAGGCGATACCAGCGGCACGGCCAGAGGTCTCCTCCTCGCACCGGTCACGGCCGAAATCGGCTTCACAGTCCTGGCGGGAGCCGAACCGTGGTGCGACCTCGCGATGCTGCCGGGTCGCGCTGTCCAACCCGTTGCGGCACGCAGCATCGCTGTAGACGCCGCTTCGGGCGCATTCCTGCGCCGACGTAAACACCCCGGCCGGGCTCGGACTCTCGTCGCAGGCTGTTATGGAAAGGGTGGCGGAGCCCATCAGGATCAGCCGAACCAGGGCCGAACGTTTCATCGCGACCTCGCTGTCGTCCATAGCTTAGAGCGGTGACCGGATGCCCGCAGTCCGATTATCGAACCGAGATCTTGCCGCCTTAATAGCTGACCGCTCCGGCGTTGATCAGTCCCATGGTGATCGCCATTGCGGCCAGCGTGATGCCATAGCTGTTCCGATCTGCCTCGATCCCCTGGCGCAAACCCGGCAGCAGCAGCGTCGCAACAAAGAAGACACCGATCTGGCAAGCCAGGGCGATCGTCCCCCAGATTGCCAAATCGAGGACGCCGATACTGTGACTTGCCGTACTGGCCAGCGCGACGCCGAAGCCGATCAGCGTGCCGCCCAGGCTGATCGAGGCGGCCTTGTTGCCGTCGCGTATCAGCGAGAACTCGCGGTAAGGCGTAATCGCCGTGTACACCACTGTGAAGGCAACCAGCAAACCCACGCATGTGCCCAGATAGGCAAGATAAAGCGGCAGGGTGTCCACCACCGATCTCCTAATCGCGCCGGGCCGGACCATGGCGAAGGGACTGGTCTGGAACGAAGCGCGCAATTGATTCTTTGAAAAACTAACGCAGATTGTGCCGCCGGGCAAGTCATAACCCCACAGCTATGTGTCGTTCCTGCCTGAAATATGAACCGATCCGACGACCACTATCATTGGCGACCGGGGGATCGCTCACCGCCACGTTTCCCCAGAGAACGGACCAGCGAATCGAAAAAGAATTCTTAGGGAGTAAAGCGATTCACCACCATGGCGTCCACGCTTCGGCGGGATCGTTCTTGAGCCCGGCAGTATGGGTCGTCCTCTATGATCGGTTCAGGAGGACGCTGGTGCCTTTGCGCTCTGACCGGCGGGCCTGGCGTGGCGGTCAGTCCGCCACGCCAGGCGCCACTTCCCCGTTGCCCTTCAGCTTGGCCGCCAGGGCTGCTTCCAGATAGGGGTCGATGTCGCCGTCGAGCACCGCTCTGGCATTGCCGCGTTCGACGCCGGTGCGGAGGTCCTTGACCATCTGGTAAGGCTGCAGCACGTAGCTGCGGATCTGATGGCCCCAGCCGATATCGGACTTGTTCGCCTCCAGGGCGTCGGCGTCGGCCTCACGCTTCTTCAACTCCGCTTCGTACAGCCGGGCGCGCAGCATGTCGAAGGCCTTGGCACGGTTGCGGTGCTGCGAGCGGTCGTTCTGGCACTGCACCACGATACCGCTCGGCAAGTGGGTGATGCGGATCGCGCTGTCGGTCTTGTTGACGTGCTGACCGCCGGCACCCGAGGCGCGGAAGGTATCGATCCGCAGGTCCTTGTCCTCGATCGTGATCTCGATGCTCTGGTCGATCACTGGCGATACCGCCACCGAGGCGAAACTGGTGTGACGGCGTGCTTGGCTGTCAAACGGGCTGATCCGGACCAGACGATGCACGCCGGCTTCGGTCTTCAGCCAGCCATAGGCACTGGGACCCTTGATCATCACTGTTGCCGATTTCAGCCCGGCCTCTTCGCCCGCGCTTTCCTCCAGCCATTCGACCTTGTAGCCGCGCTGCTCCGCCCAGCGAACATACATGCGCAGCAGCATTTCGGCCCAGTCCTGCGCCTCTGTTCCACCGGCACCGGCATTGACCTCGAGGTAACAATCGTTGGCGTCGGCCTCGCCCGACAGCAGGCTTTCGATCTGGGCCGTGGCGGCGCGGTCGCGGATTTTCGCCAGGCTGCGGCCGGCGTCCTCGACCACCTCTACATCGCCTTCCTCTTCTCCCAGTTCAATGAAGCCGACAATATCGTGAAAATCGCGTTCCAGTTCGCGATACCGGTTCAACGACTGTTCAAGCTGGTTCCGCTCGCGCAGTACCATCTGCGCGCGACCCGCGTCGTCCCAGAGCCTGGGATCTTCGCTGATGGCGTTGAGTTCTTCAAGACGGCGGGAGCTGACCTCCCAGTCAAAGAGACCTCCTCAGCAGTTCCAGCGACTGCTCGATTTGATCCGCCAGGGCCTGATGTTCCGCGCGCATATCGGTGGCTCTCGACAAAAGGATGAAAGGGTAGGCGCCGCCATTGCCGAGCAGCGATCCCGACTCCTTACCTAATACCTTGGTGCGCGTCAGTAAAGTCCGCCCGTTCCCATGGTTGCCTCGGGCAGGCTGACACCGAACGAGGTGACCGAGCCGTCGCCGAACGGATACTCGTTGCCGGTCGGCTCGGTGCCGGGGCGAAAGGCTTCCCAGATCGCTCCGGCCTCGCCGGGCGCGGCCGGCAGACCGGTGCGAGGGTTCACTCGAACCAGACTGACGCCGGGCGGAATTCGGAATGGCGGCAGCTCGCGCCCGGACATGGCCTCGCGCATGAACTCGCCGAAGATCGGCACGGCGGCCGAGGCGCCGGTCTCGTTGCCCAGTGTGCGCGGATTGTCGAACCCGACGAATACGCCGGCCACCAGATCGGGGGTGAACCCCACGAACCAGGCATCAAAGCTGTCGTTGGTGGTACCAGTCTTGCCAGCCAGCGGCAGGTTGAGCGGCTGCAGCCGGGTGGCAGTGCCGCGCTGCACCACGCCCTCTAGAATCGACACCATTTGATAGGCGGCGATCGGATCGAGCACCTGCTCGCGCTCGTCGGGCGCCTCGGGCGTCGTCCCGCCGGTCCAACTGGAGCCGGCGCAATCCGGACAGTTACGCAAGTCGTGACGGTAAATTGTCACGCCGTGGCGATCCTGTATGCGGTCGATGAAGGTCGGGACAATCCTCCGGCCGCCATTGGCCAGCATGGCATAACCATTGGTCAGGTTCAGCGGCGTGGTTTCGCCAGCCCCCAGCGCCATCGACAGGAACAGTGGCATATCCTGATAGATGCCGAGGTCGCGGGCGATGCCGCGCACCGGCTCCAGCCCGAGTTCCATAAGAAGGCGCACGGTCATCAGATTGCGCGACAGTTCGACGCCGCGGCGCAGCGGCAGCGGTCCCATGAAGTCGTTGGCGTAGTTCGACGGCCGCCACAAGCCCAGCCCCGGCCCCTGATCCACCACCAGCGGCAGGTCGAGCAGGATCGTGCTCGGCGTCCGATCGTGCTGAAGTGCAGCCAGATAGACGAACGGCTTGAACGCCGATCCAGGTTGCCGTACCGCCTGGGTGGCGCGGTTGAATTCACTCATCTCATAGCTGTAACCGCCCGACATCGCTTGGACCCGGCCGGTATGCGGGTCCATGACCACGATTGCGCCCTGGACATCCGGGATCTGGCGTAGGGCGAAACGCTGCCGCGGTGCCGCCTCGGCTACGGAACTCGTCGCTGCCCCAGTCGAACTGTTGGCGGAACCGGCCCGTGCGGCGGGCGTTGCGACCGGCTCGACCAGAACGACATCGCCTTGGCGTAGCACTTGGCCGGCCCGGCGCGGTTCTGCGCCGACGCGCTGGTTCGGCAGCCAGGGCCGTGCCCAACTCAATTCGCTCATCGGGATTTCGCCGCGTTGGCGATCGGCCAGCCCGATCTCTGCGAGGCCGTCGGCGACCTCCAGCACCGGATTGGATTGCAGCTCGTTCATCAGGCGCT
>CAZTNV010000174.1:0-641 GCA_964615535.1 uncultured Mycobacteriaceae bacterium
GGGTCGTGGCGGGGACGCCGGTCTCGCCGGGTGCACGCCTTTCCAGACCTGCCGCGCGGCGCTGGGCAAGGCCGTTAGCGCGTTGAAAAACCTATAGAATGGCCGAGACGCGCCGATTCGGGCCGAATCGGCGGCGGCGGCGCCGGGGCGTGCGGCAGCGACGGGGTTCAGAATGCTCCGGGCGCCGAACCCGACTCGGTCAGGCATCGCGGCGAATCGGCCGGCATGATGCGATCCGGCGGAAACTCGATGACGATGCGCGTGCCGCGTTCGACCACGCTGGAAATGTCGAAACTGCCGCCGTGCAGCCGGACCAGATCGATCGACAGCGGCAGCCCGAGGCCGGACCCCGGATGCTTGTGCATCAGCGAGTTTTCCGCCCGGCCGAACCGGGTCATGGCGATCCGGAGCTGCTCGTCGGTCATGCCGATGCCGGTATCCTGGATGGTGAACCTGATCCCGCCACGGTCGGACCGGTCGGCGTCGAGCGTCACGCGGCCGCCGGGCGGGGTGAATTTGAGCGCGTTGACCAGCAGATTGACCAGGATCTGCTTGACCTTGGCCTCGTCGCCATAGAGCTGCGGCAGGCCCGCGGCCGCGATCATGTCGAGCGCGATCTCGGCTTCGTCGGCACGATGGGC
>CAZTNV010000174.1:651-8073 GCA_964615535.1 uncultured Mycobacteriaceae bacterium
CCAGCCGGCGGATGTCGCCCAGGGTCCGCGGAATGTCGATCGGGCCTTCGCGCAAGGTCATCTTGCCGGCCTCGATCTGCGACACGTCGAGAATGTCGCTGATGATCCGGACCAGATGCTCGCCGCTCGACTTGATGTCGGCGGCGTATTCGCGATAGCGGACATTGCCGAGCGGCCCGAAGACCTGCTGCACCATCATGTCGGCAAAGCCGAGAATGGCGTTGAGCGGCGTCCGCAACTCGTGGCTCATATTGGCCAGGAACTCGGTCTTCGAGCGGTTGGAGATCTCGGCCGTCTGCTTGGCCTCCTTCAGCTCCTGCTCGGTCTCGCGGCGGCGGGTGATGTCGGTCGCGACGGTCAGGATTTCGCGCTGGTCCAACTGGCCGGACACGATCGGGGTCTTGATCATGTGCAGATGGATGGTCCGGCCCTGCGCCGTGGTCATCGATTCCTCGAGCACCGGCAGGGATTCGGGCGAATCGAAGGCCCGCGCATCCTCGGCCAGCGACCGCTCGGCAAAATCGGGGTCCGGGGCCGCCACCGTGAGGTGACGGCCGACCAGCCGATCGACGCTGGCGCCCCAGGCCTCGGCGAAGGCGTCGTTGGCCAGGGTGACGCGCCCCTCGTGATCGGTGGTGAAGATCAGGCTGGGATTGCTGTCGATCACCAGGCGCAGCTTCTTCTCGCTGATCTCGATCGCCTCGGCGTGCTGGCGCAGCGCGGATTCCAGCTCGCGCTCCAGCGACATCGCCCGGCCCTTGATGATCCGCTGCTGCCGGCGCATGTCCAGCAGGTTTTTCACCCGGGTGCGGAACTCGCGCGGATCGATCGGGCTGAGCAGGAAATCGGCCGCCCCGGCCTCCAGCGCCTGGTAGCGGAAATCGCGATCCTCATAGGCGGTGACCACGACGATCGGGGCATCGAAATCCGGCAACCGGGTCCGGCACTCCCGTGCGAATTGAGCCCCGTTGAGCCCGGGCATATTGAAATCGGTAATGACGAGATCGGCCGGATGATCCTGCATCCAGTCAAGCGCCAGAGCCGGATTGGCAAAACTGTGGGTTTCGACGTCCGGATCGAGCGAATCACTTAGTTTAGCCAGGATGCTGCGATTGCTCAACCGGTCGTCGACGACAACGATCTGGATCATCCGCGGAGTCCGCCGCCGGGGCGCAGCCGGCCAAGGCTGCCGATGCTCGATTTCTACCAATTGTCGGCCATTTCGCGGTCAGCGTCATCCCATTCGTGCGGCATTATTGATGAACGACCGTCATCCCCGTTTGCCAATCCCGCTTCCCCTCATGACCGATCGACACGATGAGTCTCACAGCCGGGCCGCCGGCCGGAAGCGAGCATTCGGATAGCAACCGCACCGAATGCGAAAGCTGCCGCACGCACCGGACTCAGAACGGAAACACGATGTCGTAGAGCTGCTGGCCATAGCGCGGCTGCTGGACATCGGTGATCTGGCCCCGGCCGCCATAGGCGATCCGGGCTTCGGCGATCTGCTGGTAATTGATGGTGTTGGCCGAGGTGATGTCCTCGGGCCGGATGATGCCGGCAATCTGCAGGTCGCGGACCTCGTTGTTGACCAGCACCTCCTGCCGCCCGATGATCGCCAGATTGCCGTTGGGCAGGACCTGACTGACCGTGGCGGCGAGTTGCAGGCGGATTTCCTCGCCACGGCGAATCTGGCCGGTGCCCCGGCTGGTGCTGGAGCTGCCAAGATCCACCGCGGCTTCGGGATTGAAGGTGGAGGGCAGCAGGCTGCCCGCCAGCCCGGCCTCGATCCCGAGGAAGCGGGGAATCTCCGCTCCCTCGGCATTCTCGCGGGTGCGCTGGGTCTGGTTTTCCACCGTCGCCCGGTCGTCGATCCGGATCACCACGGTCAGAATGTCGCCGACATTGCGCGCCCGCTGGTCGCGGAAGAAGGCGCGGGCGCCGCGCTGCCACAGCGAATTGGCTTGCCGCTCGACCACCTGCGGCGACGGCATCGGCATGCGCACCGGCGTGTAGCCGGGCTGGCCGGTCGGGTTCTGGATCGGCGTGAGTTCGGGGGCGCCGCCGATATTGGCGACCCGGTCGGCGGCATTGCAGCCGGACAGAAGCGCGAGCGCGGCCAGGGCGAGGCCGAGCCGGGTGCGCCTGGACGGGCAGAATCGGGCGGTCATGATGCGGCCTCCTTGATCAGGGCGGCTTCGGATATCAACGGATCAGGGACGCCGTTGCGCCAAGGGTGATGACGACGGCATTGGGCCCGGACACGGTGGCCTGAACGGTGCGATTGCTGTCCAGGTTGATCACCCGGATCGCGTCGCCGTCGCCGCCCGCCTCCAGGGCGCGGCCCCGCGCCGTGATGGTCAGTCCGCCGGAGGACAGCACCATGGTCACGGTGTCGCCCCGGCCGATCACCACCGGACGCTGCAGATCGCGGCGGCGGATCGGGGTGCCAGCCGGCAGAGTGCGGCGGGCCGCCATGCCGATCATCTCCTCGACGGCGAGGATCGTGTCGCCGCCGCGATCGCCCGCCACCTCGATCCAGTCGATATCGGCGGCGCCGACCACCTCGCCCGATCCCAGCCGGCGGTTCGGCACCGGCACCTGGCTGAGCGTGACCGCCCGGCCGGTGATCCGCAGCCGCGCCGCCGGTGGCCCTTCGGCCGGAGCGACCGCCTGGGCCGTGAACCGGCCGCCGACCGGCTCGTAGGTCAGATCTTCCAGCGCCACGGTCGGCGGCAGCTCGGCGGGCAGGTGCAGATCGAGGTCGCGGCCGTCGAACTGCAGGTCGATCCGGCGATCGCCGAGCTGCTCGGCCAGCCGGCGGCGTAGCGCCTCGGCAATGACCACCTGACCGATGCGCTGGCTGGCCCGGGTGAGCGTGATCCGCTCATGAGGATCGGCCGGCCGGTAATCGACGCCGTAGGTGCGGGCGACGCGGGCGACCCAGGCGGAGTCCAGCACGACGTCCTGTCCGGCGATCGGCGCGCGGGCGATCGGCACCGCCGCGCGCTGCGCCGGCAATCCCTCGAACAGGTCGCCCAGGGTGACCTGATCCGCGGCGATTTCCGCCCGCGGCCGCAGCGACGCCGCATCCGCGGCGGCGGGCCAGAGCAGGGCCAGTCCGAGCAGAACGAGTCGGGGCAGACCGAGCCGGGGCAGACCGGGTCGGGGCAGACCCAGTCGGGACGGGGCGGAGGGCGCGCGCGAACGGCGACACATCGGTCCGCGCCTCCTCAGCGCAGGGTGCTGACGGACCGCATCATCTCGTCCGTCGTGGTGATGACCTTGGAATTCATTTCATAGGCCCGCTGCGCGGCAATCAACTGGGTGATCTCCGAGACGATATTGACGTTGGAGGTCTCCAGCATGCCCTGGCGGATGGTGCCGTAGCCTTCCGCGCCCGGCGTGCCTTCCACCACCGCGCCGGATGCCGGGGTTTCGAGATAGAGATTGTTGCCGATCGCTTCCAGCCCGGCCTCGTTGGCAAAGGTCGCCAGACCGATCTGGCCGAGATTCTGCGGATCGACCTGGCCGTCCAGCCGGGCCAGAACCTCGCCGGCCTCGTTCACGGTGATCTGCACGGTGTTGGCCGGGACCGCATTGGGGCCGCTGATCGGATAGCCGTCGGCGGTGACCAGCTCGCCCTGCGGGTTGAGCTGGAACGATCCGGCACGGGTATAGGCGGTCTCGCCGCTGGGCAGCTCGACCAGGAAATAGCCGTGGCCGTTGATCGCCAGATCGAGCGGATTGTCGGTGACCTGCATGTTGCCCTGCTCGTGCATGCGATAGACCGCGGCCGGGCGCACCCCGGCGCCGATCTGCACGCCCACCGGCACGATCGTGCCGGCATCCGAGGAGGCGGTGCCGACCCGGCGCAGGCTTTGGTAGAGCAGATCCTGGAATTCCGCCCGCTGCCGTTTGAACGCGGTCGTGGTCATGTTGGCGATGTTGTTGGAAATGACCTCGACATTGAGCTGCTGGGCCAGCATGCCGGTGGCGCCGATGCTGAGCGATCGCATGAGATGCCTCCTTTAGGCGCGGGATGCCTGGCCGAGCCGGCGGATCGCGGTGCGCAGGCGTTCGTGTTCGTCATCCACCAGCTTCTGGGTGGAGGCGTATTGGCGTTGGACCTCGATCATGGTCGTGACCTCGACGATCGGCTGGACATTCGACTGTTCGACCATGCCCTGGACGATGGTGGTGTCCGGTGCCGGCTCGGGCACCTGATTGCTGACATGGAGCCCGCCGCCCAGCGGCTTGGGCTCCTGCGGGTCCGCGAAGCGCACCAGCCGCAGCCGGCCGGCCGGGATGTCCTGGCCGGCGCCGCCGGCGACGCCCTCGATCCGCACCGAGACGTCGCCGGTGCCGGTGATCGTGATGGCCCCGGTGCCGGGCGG
This sequence comes from uncultured Mycobacteriaceae bacterium, assembly GCA_964615535.1. Classification (GTDB taxonomy): domain Bacteria; phylum Pseudomonadota; class Alphaproteobacteria; order DSM-16000; family Inquilinaceae; genus CAZTNV01. The sequence continues at coordinate 5,049 of CAZTNV010000174.1, forward strand.
GAGGACGATCGGCTGCCCGTCGGCGCCCTGAACCGGCAGGCCCGAGGCATCGACCAGCCGGCGGTCCAGATCGATGGCGAGGTGTCCGGAGCGGCTGTAGCGCGGGCCGGTCGGGGTCTCGACCACCAGATAGCCGTCGCCCTGCAAGGCGATGTCGAGCGGGTTGCCGGTCGGCGCGACCGGGCCGGGCCGCAGATCGCGCACCACCGCCTGATCGATCACCATCGACAGCTCGCCGGTGCCGGTCGTGTCGGGCGCCGCCGGGCGATGCAGGAATTCGCGGAACTGGGCGCGTTCGGCGCGATAGCCCGCCGTGTTCATGTTGGCGATGTTGTTCGCCGTGATTTCCAACTGCCGGGTCAGAACCATCTGGCGCGACAGGGCAATGGCAATGGCGTTCTGCATGATGCGCCGGGCTCCCTCGGGTTCGGCAGAGTCGCTCGCGGTGATCTGCCGGCGCCGCTCCACTGGTCCACCGCCATGCTTAAGCAGACTCCGTGCCACCAGCGCGGCGCGGCGCCGCGCCGCGGATTCGCCCGGCGTGGCGGCGCTTGCGGCGGCCGCGCCGGTCCCCGGCCGGAGCGCCATCGGCAGCCGTTACCGGGCAGAAACTGCCGATACGAAGAGCCGGGCGGGGCGGCCCGGCATTAACGACCATGAATTGACGCCGGCGGTCGGCAACCAGTCGTTAACTTCATGGCGCTAGGCTGGTGAGAGCCGATCCGAACCGAGGAAGCCGGTTTTCATGGTGTCCAGCGCGGGCGAAGAAGCGATCGAGGAAGGCGCCGAACTGCCCGGCGAGCGCCGCCGGGCCTTCAGCGGCAAGCGCATGGTGCTGCTCATCGTGCTGCCGCTCCTGATCATCAGCGGCGGCGGCGCGGCGCTCTACGTCACCGGTCTGGTCGATATGCTGTTCGCGGAAGCCCCGGTCGAGGACACCGGCCCGAGCGAGCCGGTCGGTCCGGGAGTGTTCTTCGATATGCCCGACATGCTGGTCAATCTCAGCACCACCGAGCGCCAGCCGCATTTCCTCAAGCTGAGCCTCAGCCTGGAGCTCAACGGCCCGCAGGACGTGGCGCAACTCCAGCAGATGATGCCGCGCATCATCGACGGCTTTCAGGCCTATCTCCGCGAATTGCGGCTGGAGGATCTGCGCGGCTCCGCCGGCCTGCACCGCATTCGCGAGGAACTGCTGCGCCGGGTGACGACCATTGCCCAGCCGATCCAGGTGCGCGACCTGCTGCTGCGCGAAATGCTGGTCCAGCGCTAGCAACCGGAGCCGAGGCGAGGACGAAACCGGCCATGGCACAGCCCGATCCGCCCGAAACCGGGTCAGAATCCGAACAGGACGCGATGGCCGACGAATGGGCGGCCATGATGGACGACGACGATGCCGCGAATGCGGCCGGCGCGACCGGGCTGGGCGCCAACCGGGTGCTGAACCAGGACGAGATCGACAGTCTGCTGGGCTTCGACAGCGATGCCGAGGCCGGCGGCGACAATGCCGGGATCATGGCGCTGATCAACAGCGCCATGGTCAACTACGAACGCCTGCCCATGCTGGAGGTGGTGTTCGACCGGCTGGTGCGCATGATGTCCACCTCCCTGCGCAACTTCACCTCCGACAACGTCGAGGTCAGCCTGGACCAGATCACCTCGATCCGGTTCGGCGACTATTTGAATTCGATCCCGCTGCCGGCGATGCTGTCGGTGTTCAAGGCGGAGGAGTGGGACAATTTCGGATTGCTGGTGGTCGACAGCGCGCTGATCTATTCGATCGTGGACGTGCTGTTGGGCGGCCGGCGCGGCACCGCGGCGATGCGGATCGAGGGCCGGCCCTATACCACGATCGAGCGCAATCTGGTCGAGCGCATGGTTCATGTCGTGCTGTCGGACCTGAGCGCCGCGTTCGACCCGCTGTCGCCGGTGACCTTCCGGTTCGACCGGCTGGAGACCAATCCGCGCTTCGCCACCATCGTGCGGCCGGGCAATGCCGCGGTGCTGGCCAAGCTGCGCATCGACATGGAGGATCGCGGCGGCCGACTCGAGCTGCTGATCCCCTATGCCACGCTGGAGCCGGTGCGCGAGCTGCTGTTGCAGATGTTCATGGGCGAGAAATTCGGCCGCGACTCGATCTGGGAAAACCATCTGGCCAGCGAGCTGTGGTTGACCGACGTGGAAATGCGGGCGGTGCTCGATCAGGTCACCCTGCCGCTGCGCGAGGTGCTGAACTGGCGGGTCGGGTCGCGGCTGATGCTCGGCACCCAGCCGGACGGGCTGGTCGATCTGCAATGCGGCGAAGTGGCGATGTTCCAGGGCCGCATGGGCCGGCTGAAAGGCAACATTGCCGTGCGCATCGATCATGACGTGCTGAAGAGCGAGGAGTTGCCACGGTGAATGAAATCTTCAGGCTGATTCTGGACAGCCTGATCGTGGTGCTGCTGGCCGCGACCATTTTCTATGCCGCATCGCTGCATCAGCGACTGAAGCAGTTGCGCAACAGCCGCAAGGACATGGAACTGGCGGTGCGCAGCTTCACCGAAGCCGCCATCCGGGCCGATGCCGGGATCAGGGGGTTGAAGGCCACCGCCGAGGAGTCCGGTGCGGCGCTGCAGAAGCAGCTCGATCGCGCCCAGTCGCTGCGCGACGAACTGGTCTTTCTGGTGGATGCCGGCGAGGCCGTCGCTGCCCGGCTCGAAGGCGTCGCCCGCGGCGCCCCCCAGGTCGCGGTGCCGGACCGGGACGAGGATCTGCCGACCGGCGGCGTGCCCCGGCGGCCGGCGGCCGGGGCGGTGCGGCGTTCGCGCGGGCCCGACCCGGCGGCCGAGCCGGGCGGCCCGGATCGGGATCTGATCAAAGCCATAGAAAACATGCGGTGATGCCATGACCGACTCGAATTCCGGGCAGGACCGCCCGCGCCGCGCCGGCGTTTCCAATGGCGCCACGCCCTCCGCTGCCGGGCCGGACCGGCCCGATGCCGCCGCCACGCTGACGCGCCGGCCGGCGCGCATGGCCGATCTCCCCG
>CAZTNV010000174.1:8083-8354 GCA_964615535.1 uncultured Mycobacteriaceae bacterium
GGCGGGCGCTGCGGGCTTGACGGTCCCGGCGGCCAGATCGCCCGCGGCCAGTGCTGCGGGAGCCGGTGCGTCGGGAGCCGGTGCTGCGGCTGCCCGTTTGCCGGTGGCCCGTTCCCCGGTGAATGGGCGAGCGGGCGGGACCGTGCCGGCCACAGCCTCGGGTCCGGTGAGGGCGACGATTCCCGACCGGCCGGTGCCGGCGCAGATCGAGAACCGCTGGCCGGGCATCGCGTGGCGGCTGCCCCGGCTGCGCCCGCTGGACGAAATCTTC
>CAZTNV010000175.1:0-8340 GCA_964615535.1 uncultured Mycobacteriaceae bacterium
ACTTCATGTTGTCGCGCAGATAGTCGAAGCCGAACTCGTTGTTGGTGCCGTAGGTCACGTCGCAGGCGTATTGCCGGCGGCGCTGGTCGTCGTCAAGACCATGGACGATGGAACCGACCGACAGCCCGAGCATCTGATAGACCCGACCCATCCACGCCGAGTCGCGCTTGGCCAGATAGTCGTTGACGGTGACGACATGGACACCCTTGCCCTCGATGGCGTTGAGATAGACCGCCAGAGTGGCGACCAGGGTCTTGCCTTCGCCGGTCTTCATCTCGGCGATCTTGCCCTGGTGCAGCACCATGCCGCCCATCAACTGCACATCGAAATGGCGCTGGCCAAGCGCCCGCTTGGCCGCCTCGCGTACCGTCGCGAATGCCTCGGGCAGAATGTCGTCCAGCGTCTCGTCCCTGGCCAGCCGCTCGCGGAACACCTTGGTGCGCGCCCGGAGCTGCTCGTCGCTCAACGGCTCCAGGTCTTTCTCAAGCCCATTGATCCTGGCGACCGGCTTGCCGAGCGATTTGACGACGCGTTCATTGGCGGAACCGAAAATCCGTCGGGCGATCGCTCCGAACATCGAATCCTCAAAATCAGTAATTAGTGTCGGGAATTCCCAGGAGGTCACTTAGGCCCGACGGCGCGCAGTTTCAACAACCACCGCGCCGACGCCGTCAACGCCCGGTTACGGAGGCTCGACGGTCATCGCCCGCCCCGGCTTTCCGTCTTGCATCTGTCTGAATTCGCGCGGGCACCGGCGTCGCACCGGCCCGACGCGAAACACCCGATACCTATTAGCCCAAACATTGCGGCTTTCCAACGGCATCGCTGCCGCGCAAGTCCCGGCAGTTTGCCCCGCCCCTTCAACCGGCAACCCATCGACCTCGGAATACCGCCGTAACGTCGCTCCAAACCCGACCGCAACAGCGCGATTCTCATCCTGCAAAGACCAAAGTTGGACCGATTCGAATTAATCCAGATGGTCTATCCTGCAATTATGGTTGGCTTTTATGTAATGGCCTATGATGGAATGAAGAATGCTTATGACTGAGAATAGACCCACGGGTCGCGGGGATTGCATGTCAGTAGACATGGATGGTCTGCTCGATCGCACCGAGGCCATGGCGACCATTGGGCATTGGACTGCCGACCACCGCCTCGGCACCATCATTTGGTCTGCTGGACTCTATCGAATTCATGGAGTCGATCCAGAGCATTTTCAGCCGAGCATGGATTCGCACGCAACCTTCGTTCACCCTGACGATCTGGTTTCGTTCGTTTCGTTCCTGGACCCCTGCTTATGGCGCGGCACCAACCCGTACCGGTTTGATCGATCGATTCGTATCGTTCGGCCGGACGGTCAGGAACGCTGGGTTCGCACCGACATCCAGCCGCATTTCGACGACCAGGGAAACCTCATCCAATCCTTTGGCATCATGCAGGACATCACGGACCAGAAACGCGCCAGCGACGACCTCCGAGAAAGCGAAGGCCGCTACCGGGCGCTGCTCGAACTCAGCGGGGATGCCATCATCGTCAGCGACCAGGGCACCATCGTCCTGGCCAACCCGGCGATGCTTCATCTGGTCGGAGCGGAAATTCCCGAGCAGGTTCTGGGGCTGCCATCGTCCGCCTTCATTCATCCGGCGTGTCGCGAAGCGGCGCAGCCAGAGGCCGGCCATGACCTGCCCCAGGGCGGTCGGGCATTTCGAATACGGCAGCAATGGCGGCGACTCGACGGATCGGCGATCGATGTCGAGGTGATGGCCGGCCCCCTGCCCTGGCACGGGCGAACGGCCATCCAGACGATCATCCGCGACGTGACCGACCTAAGGCGCACGGAACTGGAGCTGCAGCGGAAATCGGCCGAACTCCAGGCGGTGATGGAGGGCGTTCCGGCGCTCGTCATGATTGCTCAGGACCCCGATGCCTCCACCATCGTCGGCAGCCATGCCGCCCGCACGCTACTGCGCGCGACGCCGGATACCAATCTTTCGCTGAGTGGGTTGAACGAGCAGGGCCGGCAGCTCTATCGGGTGTTCAGGAACGGCGTCGAGGTGCCGCCGCAGGATCTCCCGTTACAGGTCGCCGCACGCGGAGTCGAGGTTCGGGACGCCCGGTTGGAGGTGCTCCTCGACGACGGCAAGAGTCTGCATTTCATCGGCCATGCGACGCCGCTCAGAGCGCCGGACGGCAGTATTCTCGGCTCGGTCGGCAACTTCATCGACATTACTGCGCAATTGGCGAACGAGCAGGCCCTGCGTGCCGCCAAGGCCGAAGCCGAGCGCGCCAATGCCGCCAAGTCGCGCTTCCTGGCCGCCGCCAGCCACGATCTGCGCCAGCCGCTGCAATCGGCGGTGCTGTTCGCCAGCGTGCTGTCCGCACGGAATCTCGATCCGGCGCTGACCGATTTGATCAGCAACACCCAGGCGGCGCTCGACAGCCTGAGCAAGATGCTCGATCTGCTGCTTGACATCTCCCGACTTGACGCCGGAATCGTCCAGCCGGCACGGCAGGATTCCCCGATTCGGGACCTGCTCGACCGGTTAGGCCGCGAATTCGCGCCGCAGGCCAGGACCAGGGGGCTCTGGTTCCGCTACGTCGCCTCCAGCCTGGCGGTCAACAGCGATCCGCGTCTGCTGGAACGGATCTTGCGCAATCTGCTCGACAATACCCAGCGCTATACCGAGCATGGGGGTATCCTGCTGGGCTGTCGGAGAGCCGGCGATCACCTGCGGATTCAGGTCTGGGATACCGGAATCGGCATTCCCGAAGACATGCAGTTTGCGATCTTCGAGGAGTATCGCCAGGTCGGCAACCAGGAACGGACACGAACCAAGGGATTGGGGCTCGGCCTTTCAATCGTCGACCGCCTGGGCCAGTTGCTCGGCCATCGGATCGCCCTGCGGTCCGCTCCGGGTCGCGGCTCGATGTTCGAGGTCTGGGTACCGCTCGGCAGCGGCCCGACCGCCCTGCTGGCAGCGCCGGCCGATGTGGTGGCAAGTCGCGGCCGGCTGATCGCGGTGATCGATGACGACGACACGGTGCTGGAGGCGCTGCGGCTGTGCCTTGAACTCGAGGGCTACGACGTGGTGGCGGCCGAGACCGCCGACACCCTGCGCGACCGGTTGCGCGGCCGCCGGCGGGCCCCCGACCTCATCCTGGCCGATTACCGGCTCAAGGGCGGCGTCTCGGGCCGCGACGTGATCCGGATGCTGCGCGCCGACTACAGCAAGGCCATTCCCGGCATTCTGCTGACCGGCGACACCTCGACCGAGCGCCTGGCCGGTGCCCGCCAGAACAACCTGCAACTTCTGCACAAGCCCATCGCGCAATGCGATCTGACCGCCATGATCGAACGAACCCTGGCCGGCTGAGTCCGATGCCGGCCGCGTACCGACACCCGGCGCAGCCTCACAGAAAGTCCCTCAGCATTGCAATCAGCGGCTTGTCGGCCGGCGGCACAGGATAGTCGCGCAGCCGCTGCGGCGGAACCCAGACCAGGGTCTGGCCTTCGAGCGGACGCGGTGTGCCCTGCCAGCGCCGGCACAGATAGAGCGGCATCAACAGGTGGAAATCGGCATAGGCGTGCGAGGCGAAGGTGAACGGCGCCAGACAGCTCGCCTGCGTGTCGATGCCCAGCTCCTCGCGCAGTTCCCGGATCAGCGCCGCCTCCGGCGTCTCGCCGTCGGCCAGCTTGCCGCCGGGAAACTCCCAGAGTCCGGCCAGGGGTTTCCCGGGCGGCCGCCGGGCCAGCAACACCCGGCCGTCGGCATCGACCAGCGCGACCGCGGCGACCACCACCAGCCCGCCGGTCATCCGCCGCTCAGGGCATCGGAGCGAACCCTCTGCCAGTCGGTGCGGGCCAGCCCAAGCACCGGCACCTCGACCGTCACGCCGCGGGTTGCGAATTCCTGCATTCGCTTGCCTTCGACCGCCAGACCGGCCTTGCCCAGCACCTTCAGCGAACGCTGGTTGTCGGGCAGGCAGGTCGCCCAGATGCGATCGAGCCGGAGCTGCACGAAGCCGAACCGGACCATGCTCCGGGCCGCCTCCGTGCCATAGCCGCGGCCCCAATGGGGCTTGCCCAGCCAGTAGCCCAGTTCGGCCGAGTCGCTGTCGGGGTCCATCCGCAGGCCGATATGGCCGACCAGCTCGCCGGTCGAGCGCAGCGCGATCCCGAGCTGGTATTCCCGGCCCTCCGCCCAGTTGCGCGCGGTCTGGACGATCCAGTCCAGCGCGTCCTTCTCGGTATAGGGAAACGGCACCTGGGCCAGCCATTTGACCACGTCCCAGTCGTCGAGCAGCCGGGCAACGGCGGGCGCATCGGCCTTGACGTGGCGGCGCAGCGCCAGCCTTTCGGTTTCGATCCCCTGGGGCAAGGCCATGGCTAGCTGCGATAGTCGGCGTTGATCGCGATATAGCCGTGGGTCAGATCGCAGGTCCATACCGTTGCCTTGCCGCGGCCGATGCCCAGATCGACGGCGATGTCGACCGTACGTCCCCTGAGATGATCGGCCACCGGCGTTTCGTCATAACCCGGCACGATCTGGCCGTCGCGGGTGATCTGGATACCGCCCATGGCGATCGCCAGACGGTCGCGATCGGCCTTTTCTCCCGCCTTGCCGACCGCCATCACGATCCGTCCCCAATTCGCGTCGCTGCCGGCGATCGCGGTCTTGACCAGCGGCGAATTGGCGATGGCGAGGCCGATCCGGCGGGCCGCCCGCTGGGACGCGGCGCCCGTCACAGTGATCGTCACGAACTTCTCCGCGCCCTCGCCGTCGCGCACCACCTGCTGCGCCAGATCGATCAGAAGGTCCTGCAACTGGCGGCGGAAGCCGCTCAGCCGGTGGTCGCGCGGATCGCTCACCGGCGGATTGCCGGCCGTGCCGGTCGCGAACAGCAGCAGGGTGTCGCTGGTCGAGGTGTCGCCATCCACCGTGATGCAATTGAACGACGCGTCGACCGCCGGCTTGAGCAGAGCCTGCAACACCGGCGGCGGCAGCGCGGCGTCGGTGAACACGAAGGCCAGCATCGTCGCCATGTCCGGCGCGATCATGCCGGAGCCCTTTGCGATGCCATTGAGTGTCACCGTCACCCCGGCGATCTCGGCGCTGCGGGTGGCGCCTTTCGGATAGGTGTCGGTCGTGCAGATCGCCGCGGCCGCGCCGGGCCAGGTCTCCGCCGACAGCGATCGGGCCAGCCCCGGCAGTTGGCGGGCTATATGATCCGCCGCGACCGGCTGGCCGATGACCCCGGTCGAGGCCAGAAACACCTGATCCACCGGACAATCGAACAGCGCGGCGGCGGCCGCGGCGGTCTGTGCCACCGTGGCATCGCCGGCCTTGCCGGTGAAGGCATTGGCATTGCCGGAATTGACCACCAGCGCCCGCGCCCGGCCGCCGGTCAATGCCCGCCGGCACCAATCGACCGGCGCCGAGGTGCAAAGCGACCGCGTTAACACCCCCGCCACCGCGGTCCCCGATGCCAGCTCGGCCAGCAGCAGATCGGGGGCGCCGGATTTCTTCAGCCCGCACGGCCCGCTGGCCAGCCTGACACCCTCCAGAGCGGGCAGATCGGGAAAGCGGTCCGGCGCGAGCGGTGAACGGGTGGGCGCCATGGCGGGTTTGCGGCTCCTGGAAAGATCGGGGCAAAATCAGGTGGTTCGGGATCTCGGGTCGAGGTCGGTCAGCGCTGCGGCTCCGGCTGCCCGTCCTGCGGTTGCCCGTCCTGCGGTTGCCCGTCCTGCGGTTGCCCGTCCTGGCCGAACACCTGGATGTCGGCGTTCTGACGCAATTCGGCAATGATCTGCTGCGCGATCGCCTGGCGCAAGCCCTGCTCCAGCTCCTCCCGCACCTCGTCGCGGGCCGGTGGCGTCGGGGTCCGACGGTCCTCGACCAGGATCACGTGCCAGCCGAACTGGGTCTGCACCGGGGTCTGGGTGAACTCGCCGGGCTGGAGCGCGAAGGCGGTTTCGCCGAACGGCGGCACCATGTCCTGACGCTGGAACCATCCCAGGTCGCCGCCCTGTCGATTGCCCTCGCCGGCCGCGAATTCCTGGACCAGGGCATCGAAATCCTCGCCCTCATTCAGGCGTCCGATGATGCGGCGCGCCTCCTCTTCGGTCGGCACCAGGATATGGCGGGCCTTGACCTCCTCCCCGACCGGATTTTCTGCCAGATAGGCCTGATAGGCCTCATCGAGCATGGCATCGGTGATCCGTTCGCGGATCGCGCGTTCGAGCCACACCTCCTGGATGATCCGGTCCTGCGCCTCCGACAGGCGGCTCTGCACCTCCGGATCGCCTTGCAGCCCGGCGGCGATGCCCTGATCGCGGACCAGACGGCCGATCGCCAACTGCTCGGCGACGATCGGGATCAGGATCTCCTCGGGCATCTGGCGCAACTGCGCCGGCAAGGTGCCGATCGCCTGCTCCACCTCGGAGCGGCGGATACCCGTGCCGTTGACCGTGGCCACCACGGGATTGCCGGCCTCTGCGGCAGCCTGCGTCGACGCCGTCTGATCCGGCGGGGAGGCCGAGGGCGGTGATGCCGACCCGGCCGGCTCCGGCGCGGCGCTACCGGTCTGGGCCGCCGCCGGCGTCCATACGGCAACGGCGGCCAGGGCCAGCGCGGCGGCCAGACCCGGCAGGCGTTTGACGGCTGAAATCATGGAACAGGGTCCTTTCCCGCAACGTCGTTGAGGCATTGAGTCTAGGCCGTGCGGCGTTGCGGGCCACGGCACATCCAGGCCGAACGGTAAAGCACAGGCAGCGCGCACGAGCAAGCGCAGCCGCAGGCGCCGGCAGGACATCAGGACGGGAATCAAGGCAAGCGCGGCCCACCCGAATGGCCGCTCTGACAAGGGAACGATCCTGTCACGAAAACGGGCATCAACCCGGACGCCCCGTCCGGTCCCGTCCGGAGCGGCAAGGCACGGGTTGCGGTGCGCGACCGCCCGGTTCCACTCTGCTAAACGGCCGCCGCGGCTGACCGATAGCCGACAAACGGAAGATAATCTTCCTTCACCTCCACCGGCACCGAGACTCGCTCCCCCTTCCACTCGAAGACCAGCTCTTCAGGCACATTCCGAGCCGTCCCATCCGGGACCGAAGCGAGAATTCTTGCCCCCCGCCCATCCAGCGGCACGGACAACGTCACCGGCCAAACCGCTATCCGGGCGAGGACTTCGCCGACATGCTCATTGAGCAATGCTACGATTTCGTCTGCTTCTGCGCTGCGCATAGCCGGATACTTCCCCATTTCCAATCTTGCCATTCTGATATGGGCGTACAAAGGGTCCAGTTCGAGGCGAAAGATCAATTCCCAACAAAGACTTGGAGGCCATCAATGCCAGTGTGCAGCCGCACCGCTTCGAGAACCGAACCGATCGGATTCACTGAAGTCTGCCGTTCGGAGTTGGCCGGTGCAGCGGCTTGCCAGGAGGGCGCAGCCCATCCGGTTGAGGACGAAATGCCCATGGCTCCGACTGGGGTTTGCATCCTTCCGGATTCTCGGCTACGAGTCCCCATCGATCCTGAAACGAACTCGAAAACCATGGCAACGGCGGCAACGGCGGAGCCGGTGACGATCCTGCTGGTCGAAGACACCCCTTCGCTGGCCCGGGTCTACATCGAGTACCTCAAGAAGTCGGCCTATGCCGTCGAATTGGCGGAAACGGGAAACGCCGCGATCGAACTGATCCGCCGGCGCCCGCCGACCTTGATGCTGCTCGATCTCAATTTGCCGGACATGAACGGCATGGAGATCCTGCGGCTGGTCGAGGCTGAACAAATCCCGGTGGGCGTCGTCGTCATCACCGCACACGGTTCGGTCAATGTCGCGGTCGAGGCGATGCGCCGTGGCGCCTATGATTTCATGGTCAAGCCGTTCAATACCGAACGGCTCATGGTCACGGTGCGCAATGCGCTCGAAACGTTGCGGCTGCAGCGAATCGTCGAAACCTATCGCGACGATCTGGGCCGCGACCGCTATTACGGGTTCATCGGCTCGTCGCTGGCCATGCATGCCGTCTATCGCATCATCGACAGCGCCGCGGCGTCCAAGGCGACCGTGTTCATCACCGGCGAGAGCGGCACCGGCAAGGAAGTCTGCGCCGAGGCGATCCATCGCCGCAGCGCCCGCCGCGACAAGCCCTTCGTCGCGCTGAACTGCGGCGCCTTTCCGAAGGACCTGATCGAGTCGGAAATCTTCGGTCACGTCAAGGGCGCCTTTACCGGCGCGATCAGCGATCGCGAGGGTGCCGCTTCGCGCGCCCATGGCGGCACGCTGTTCCTCGACGAGATTTGCGAGATGGAACCGGGCCTGCAGACCAAGCTGC
>CAZTNV010000176.1:0-8327 GCA_964615535.1 uncultured Mycobacteriaceae bacterium
TCGATCGCGCTCATGATCATGCCCGGCGTGCAGAAGCCGCATTGCAGCCCGTGATGCTCGCGGAAGGCGGCCTGCATCGGGTGCAGCGTGCCGTCGGGCGCGGCCAGCCCCTCGATCGTGGTGACCGCCCGCCCGGCGGCCTGGACCGCCAGCATGGTGCAGCTCTTGACCGAGGCGCCGTCGACATGGACGACGCAGGCGCCGCACTGGCTGGTGTCGCAGCCGACATGGGTGCCGGTGAGGCCGAGATGATCGCGCAGGAGCTGGACCAGCAGGGTGCGCGGCTCGACCTTGCGCTCGACCGGCTGGCCGTTGACCGTCATGGCGACGCTGGTGAGCATGCGGGTCCCCTTCCAGGATCAGCTCCGGCAGTCCACCGGAAAGCTATGGTTCGGGGCGATCCCGGTCAAGCCGCAGCGCGATCGCGGCGCCGGACGGCACCTGTCCTATCGCGTCGGGCCGGCCGCAAGCGCTGCGTCGAGGCGCAGCCGCGCGTCGCGCAGGGCGGCGGTCTGCTGCATCAGTGCCTGGAGCCGGTACTGCTCGGCCAGCAGCGTCCGCTGGGTCATGTCCAGGAACATCTGATTGCGGGTCATGGTGTCCGGCACGCCGCGGCGGCGGTCCTCGGCGACCATGCGCTGGTAGAAATCGATCTGCTGGCCGAGCGCGGCGATCTGACCCTGGGTGATGCCGATTTCCAGATCGTAGGCCCGGGCGATGCTCTCGAGTTCCGTTTGGAGCGCGCGGTCGCCGGCGATCGGCTCGAACCGGGTGTCGGTGAAATACCGGCCGTCCAGGGTCACCGGCCCTTCCAGGTGGCCCGCCGGGGTGCGCCGCAGCTCGAACCGGGCATGCCGCTCCTGACCGGCCCGATGGGTATCGGTATCGACATGGACCGGGAAATACAGATCCGCCGAGAACACCTGCCCGTCGAACCGCACATTTTCGATTCGGGTGGGCATGGTGGTGTCGCGCGCCGGCGCGGTCCACGGATAGAAGTCCAGCGTCGCCGCCGGCCCGTTTTGCCCGATGCCGACCAGGGCGATGCGGGACCACTGCCCTGTCTCCGGGTTTTTCCAGAGCTGGCGCCAGGGTCCCGCGATCGATTGCGGCTCCGCGGCCGCCGCCGGCGAAACGCCAAGTCCGAGACCGATCAGAACCATGAAGACGGCCGCAATTCCGCGCATGCAACTTCCCCCTCAGGCTGTCACACGTTATGCGAAGGGCCGGCGAGCCTGTCAATTCGGCCCGACGGGGAGTCGGGCGGGTGGGGCGATGACCGGCCCGAGGCTCAGCGGCCCGAGGCTCAGCGGCCCGAGGCTTAGCGGCCCGAGGCTTAGCGGAAGGCCAGGATCAGGACGATCACGATTGCGATGAGGCCGGATATCCAGAGCAGGGGCGGCAGGCCCTTGGTCTCCGTCTCCGTAGCGGCGGGCGGAGCGGGTTCGGGCATGGCAACCGGGGGCGGGGGTTCGGCGGGCGGGAGTTCGGCGGCGCCGGCCGGGATCGCGGCTTCGGCCGCGGGCTCGGGTTCGGGCGTGCCGACCAGCTCGCCGAACCGGGCGAAGAAGTCGTCGGCCATCTTCCTGGCGGTGGCGTCGATCAGCCTTGCGCCGAGCTGGGCCAGCTTGCCGCCGACCGTGGCGTGGACCCGGTAGCGCAGGGTGGTCGCGCCGTCGCCATCGGGGTCGAGCGTCACCCGCGCGCTGCCGCGGGCGAAACCGGCGGCGGCGCCCTGGCCCTCGCCGGCAATGGTGTAGGCGCGGGGCGGGTCGAGTTCCGACAGGGTGACGGCACCGGCGAACCGCGCCTTGACCGGGCCGACCCTGGCGGTGACCCTGGCGGCGAATTCGGTGTCGGACCGCTTTTCGATCTCGTCGCAGCCGGGGATGCATTGCCGTAGCGTCTCGGGATCGTTCAGCCGGTCCCAGACCGTCTGCTGCGGCGCCGCGATCCGATACTCCCCCGCCATGTCCATGCCGCCATACCTTATCGCACGCACCCGATGCGGGGCAGCATAGCGCGGCGGCGCCCGGCCGGCCATCGCATCGCCCGGACCTTATCCGCCCGCCGCGACTACGATGCCCTGGGCGATCAGCGCTTCGGTGTTGGCGGCGTCCAGCCCGAGGTCTGCCAGTACCGCCCGGCTGTGCTCTCCCGGCCGGGGCACGGGCAGGCGCAGGCCGGGGCGGTGGCCGTCCAGCTCGACCGGCAGGGCCGGCAGCTTCGTGAGGGTGCCATCGGGCAGGGTGACCGGCAGCAGCCCGCCCGCGGTATTGAGATGCGGGTCGTTGAACAGATCCTCGGGCCTGCCGACCGGTGCGAAGGGCAGGGCGGCGCGCTCGCACCGGGCCGCCAGCTCGGCCGCGGTCAGCCCGGCGACCAGCGTGCGCACCGCCAGCAGCAGCCGCTCGCGCTGCCGCACCCGGTCGCCATTGGTGGCGAGGTGCGGATCGGCGCGCCAGTCCGGCCGGTCGAATTCCGCGCAGAACTGGTGCCAGTGATTGTCGGTGACGATGCCGAGGAACACCTGCGTGCCGTCGGCGGTCTCGAACACGTCGTAGATCGGCCAGGAATGGCTGCGCGCCGGCATCGGCGCCGCCGGCAGGCCCGTAACCGCGAACTGCGCCATGTGCTGGCCGACCAGCAGGGCGCAGGTTTCGAACAGCGACGCCTTGACCAACTGGCCGCGGCCGGTGCGGTGACGCTGCTCGACCGCCGCCAGAATCGCCAGCGCGGCGAAATTGCCGCCCAGGATATCGACCACCGAGGCCCCGGCGCGCAGCGGCCGGCCGGGCGGCCCGGTCATGTAGGCCAGCCCGCCCATCATCTGCACCACCTCGTCAAGCGCCGCCCGCCGCTCGTAGGGGCCAGCGAGAAACCCCTTCAGCGTGCACTGGATCAGCCGCGGATTGCGCGCCGACAGGGCATCCCAGCCGAAGCCGAGCCGCTCCATGGTGCCCGGCGCGAAATTGTCGAACACGACATCGGCGCCGTCGCACAGCCGCAGCACCAGCTCGCGGCCCGCCGGCGCCTTCAGATCGACCGCCAGGCTGCGCTTGTTGCGGTTGAACAGGTGGAAGAATCCGGCGCCCGCGCCCGGCAGGCTGCGCGTCAGGTCGCCGGCCGGGACCGGCTCGATCTTGATCACGTCGGCGCCCAGATCGGCCAGCACCAGCCCGCAGGCCGGCCCCATGATCATATGGGTGAATTCCAGCACCTTGAGGCCGGACAGCGGGAGGGAGTCGGGGGCGGCGGGATCGGGTTCGGGCATTTTGTTCCTTGTTGCCACAAATTTTTCGGTCGGGGCGTCGCGCGACTCTGGTCGTGCGCCGCAGAATGGTTTATTCATGCGACTAAGTCTTTCGGCCAGGCTCGGCCGGTTCAGGATAATCAGTTTGCCGGCAGGGGTCCGGCGTCACAAGGACTTGCCCGATGACCAGCGACGTCAAGCTCAAGGTTACATCATTTCTGCTGTGGTTCGCCATTGGGTGTGCATTGTTCGCGGTGATGCGGGGCGCCGAGGGGAGCTATGCGGCACTGGTCTGCCTGGCGCTGGCGTTCATCACCTGGCTGAAGCGGCGCGATCTGCTCCGCCAGCAGCGCAACTGAGCCGGCGGGCGGGGCGATCGGGACGGGGGCCGTCCCGCGACCCGTCGGGTCTTGCGCCTCGCTGCGGCTGGTCTGCGATATGGCAGCGCGAGTCTCGATGTGGCCGGATGACCGATGCCGCCGGACGGCCGGTCGGTCCCTGGATCAGGCCTTCTTCGGGAACGATGAGATGACGATCTCGCGCATGGCGGCGATGACTTTCAGTTCGAAATCCCGCCCCTGGTCGGTGGAGAAATGCACGGCGTTGTGCCAGACATAGCCGTCATACGGAAACGGGACGTGCCGCAGCACCAGCCTGTCCGAGCCGGTCGATTCGCTGTCGTAAGCCGTCTTCGACGTGTTCAGGGCCAGAAGGCGGAAGGGGGTGTGGGAGAACTTGCGTTCCAGCACCTCCAGCAGACCGTGCGGCACCAGATTTGATGACAGATTGATCACGAAGAGCGGCGGCGTGGACCCGATGTCGTCGTAGAAATCCTGGATGCGCTTGCGATACCGGGCGATCAGCAGGGCGTAATCATTCTCCTGGAACGACTTGTCCTGTTCGTGATTGAAATAGACGTTGTATTTCTTGTTGACGATCACGCTGACGGTGCTGTTGCTGCGAACTTGCAGGTGGTTCGGGTCGGTATAGCCGGCGAACTCCGTGTCGAGCAGGGCACAGACCGCCTGATAGGGATGCACCGACAGGTCGAAGGGGTGCGTCCGTTCGCCCATCGCCTTGGGGTATTTGACGCCCCAGCGGGTCGCCACGGTCCGCGGCAGGCAATCGGTGCCGAGCGAAATGATCTTGTAGTTGAAGTTGCCGAGCTCGGCGCAGTTATCGCTGCGCCGTTGCGCAGCGTCGAGCAGATAATCGAACTTGGCGCGGGCAAACTCCAGAATCTCGGATTTGTGGGCGGCGATCTGCTGAACTTCGGTGCCGGATGAATCGGGACCGTCATTGGTCGCCTTGCCGACGAAGGAATGCATGATCCGGGTACAGGTCTGGTACAGTTCGCTGTAAGCACTGGCCAGACGAGGTGCGGCATTCGCCGGGATGGGTGCCTGCGGTGCGGGATGCGCCATGTCCTGGATTTGATCCATTGCCGAAATCCTCCAATCGCCGACGGTCAGAGTACCGATCCCCAGGCAAACCCGCAACATCCGTCAAAGAAGAGGTAAATATACAGTTTTATCCATTTCGATAAAATCCAATACATGTTCATCTTGATTGGCAGCGGCAATTATCGATCCCGCCGCCCTGCCGATCCGTGCCGGCGGTGCGGCATGCGGGATCGGATGCCGGGTCGCCAATCCGGCGGCATGGCCTATCTTCAACCTCATTCGGATCGGCGGCGGATCGGGGGGCGTCGGAGCGGTGAGACTCGATTCGGCAGGGATGCCGGGCGGCGCGGCCGGTATCGGCAGTGTGCGTAATGCGCGGGTCCAGCCGCTGTTCATCGGCAGCGAGATCTACCGGCGGTCGAGCTACGGCAGGAAGCATCCGCTGGCGATCCCGCGGGTGTCGACGGTCATGGATCTGAGCCGTGCGATGGGCTGGCTGCTGGACGGGGCCTATATCGACAGCCCGCTGGCCACGCCGGCCCAGCTCGCCCGGTTTCACCACCCGGATTACATCGAGGCCCTGATCGAGGCCGAGCGCGACCAGGCGCTCGATCCGGAGCGGCGGCAGCGATTCAACCTCGGCAAGCTGGAGAACCCGATCTTTCCGGAGATCTTCCGCCGCCCCGCGACCGCCTCGGGCGGCTCGATTCTGGCGGCCGAACTGCTGAGCGACGGCGGCATCGTGTATCACCCGGCCGGCGGCACCCATCACGGGCGGCCCGACCGGGCCAGCGGCTTCTGCTATCTGAACGACCCGGTGCTCGGCATCCTGGCGCTGCTCGATCGCGGCCTCGACCGGATCTGCTACATCGACGTCGACGCCCATCACGGCGACGGCGTGCAGGACGCGTTTGCCGGGGACGACCGGGTGTTGACCATTTCGGTCCACGAGGCCGGCCGCTGGCCGAACACCGGGCTGCTGGAGGATCGTGCCGGCGGGCTGGCGCGCAACCTGCCGGTGCCGCCGGGCTTCAACGATTCGGAACTGGCGCTGATCCTGGATCAGGCGCTGATCCCGCTGGCGCGCGCCTTCCGCCCGCAGGCGGTAGTGCTGCAATGCGGTGCCGATGCCCTGGCCGACGACCCGCTGAGCCGGCTCGAGCTGTCCAACGGAGCGCTGTGGCAGGTGGCGGCGGGGCTGAAGGATCTGGCGCCGCGCTGTCTGGTGCTGGGCGGCGGCGGCTACAATCCCTGGTCGGTCGGCCGGTGCTGGGCCGGGGTGTGGGCGACCCTGAACGGCATCGATCCGCGGCAGACGCCCACTCCGGCCGCCGAATCGGTGCTGCGCGGGCTGGTCTGGCACCGCGCCCAGGGCCGCAACCCGCCGGCCCACTGGCTCGCCACGCTGGCCGACGCACCACGGCCGGGACCGGTGCGGCCGGCGGTGCGGGCGGCGATCGATGCCGTGTTGCGGCCATAATCCGCGGCCATGCCGGTTCCCCGGTACCGGTGTTCCGGCCGGTCCTCGAGGGATGGACCCATGCTGCGATCGGGTTTGCTGTCGGCCTGGCTGGTTCTGTCGGCGGCCGTCGCGGCGCTGCCGGCGGCGGCGCAAACCGGCCAGAGCTTCGAGCGGTCGACCCTGGTGGTCGAGACCGCCCAGGGCGGCCGCTATCCGTTCACGGTCGAGCTTGCGGTGACCGAGGCGCAGCAGGCCCAGGGATTGATGCACCGGCAGAGTCTGGCGCCCGATGCCGGCATGCTGTTCCTGTTCGATCCGGTGCGGCCGGTGTCGTTCTGGATGCGCAATACCCTGATTTCCCTGGACATGCTGTTCATCGAACCGGATGGGCGGATCGCCGGCATCGCGCGCCGCACCACGCCGCTGTCGGAGGCGCCGGTGCCGTCGGGCCGGCCGGTCCGGGCGGTGCTGGAGATCAATGGCGGGCTGGCGGCCATGCTCGGGATCGCGCCGGGCGACCGGGTCGTCCACGAGGCGTTCGGGCACTGATCGCCGCGGCGAAGGCGCATCAGGCGCCCGGTTCGGCGGCGCGGGCCGCGGTGGTGGTCAGCGACCGCCACGCCTCGCCGGCCGCGATCATGCAGGTGCGGCCGTCGGGCAGGGTGATCAGGATGGTCCAGGTGGAACCGCCGGGATTGGTCAGCACCTCGACCACGCCGCCATTGTTGGCCCTGCCCATGGCCACCGGCGACTCCTGGTGCTCCCGGGTCAGATAGTCGAGCACGGTCTGCCGTGCGGCACACGACCCGGTTTCCGCACGGGCCGGACTGCCGAGGCAGAGGAGCGCAAGCGCGACGGCCACGATACGACTCATGAGACAACCTCTTGGAGACCGGCCGAAGCGAATCGCTTCAGAGGCCCGGTTCGAGGACCGAATTCGATTCAACCTATCACTTAATAACTTAAACGATCCAAAACAATCCTGCCAGGAAATAACGTTAGCGGCAAGAGTTGACCCTGCGGCTCAACGTTTTCGGGCCAGTGTCAGGCCGTCGCCGATCGGCACCATGGAAAGATCGATGCGGGTATCGTCGCGCAGCCTTTCGTTCAGCCGGCGGATCGCGACGGTGTCGGCGTCGGTCTGTTCCGGATCGGCGACCCGGCCGCCCCACAGGGTGTTGTCGATCATGATCAGCCCGCCGGATTTCAGCAGATCCAGGGCTTGTTCATAATAGGCGAAGCAGTTTTCCTTGTCGGCGTCGATGAATGCCATGTCGAACCCGCCGGCCCAGCCCTCGGCCCGCAAGGCCGCCAGGGTCTCCAGGGCCGGGGCCAGCCGCAGCTCGATGCGCCCGGCGACGCCGGCCTCGGCCCAGTAGCGCCGGGCGACCGCGGTCCAGTCCGCGCTGAGGTCGCAGGCGACGATGCGACCGTCCTCGGGCAGGGCAAGCGCCAGGGCGAGGGCGCTGTAGCCGGTGAAGGTGCCGATTTCGAGAATCCGGCGCGCGCCGGTCAGCCGGGCCAGCAGGGCCATGAGCTGGCCCTGTTCGGGGCAGATTTGCATGCGCGCCGAATCGCCCAGCGCCCGGGTCTCGTCACGCAGCCGCCGGAGCAGCTCGGGCTCGCGCAGCGATGCCGACTGGAAATAGGCATAGACCGCCTCGGTCATGGCGATGGTGCGCGTCGACATGGGCTGGGCTCCCGGTTCCGGATCGGCAGATGCGACGATCGGCCGGCCGGTCCGCCGTCACCCGGAGCGCGGCCGCTTGAAGGCGAGGGTGACGCCGTCGCCGATCGGCAGCAGCACCGGCGTCACCCGCTCGTCCCGGTGCAGCGCGAGATTGAAGGCGCGGAGCGCGCGTATCCGCGGGTTGGTGCTGCCCGCATCGGCCACCCGGCCGCGCCACAGCGTGTTGTCGATCATCGCGACGCCGCCCGGCCGCAGCAGAACCATGACCGCCTCGAAATACAGGCCATAGCTCTCCTTGTCGGCGTCGATCAAGGCGAAATCGAACCGGCCGGACTGATCCTCGGCCGCGATCAGGTGCCGCAGGGCGTCGATCGCATTGCCCAGCCGCAGCTCGATCCGGTCGGCGATGCCGGCTTCGTCCCAGAACCGGCGGGCGATCGCGGTGAACCGCTCCGAATGATCGAAGGTGACCACCCGCCCGTCCGGTTGCGGTAGGTTCGACACATCATGCTTGGTCGA
>CAZTNV010000177.1:0-8322 GCA_964615535.1 uncultured Mycobacteriaceae bacterium
CGCCAGCACCGCCAGGCTGTCGCTGGGCGTGACGAAGAAATTGCCGCCCAGCACCATGTTGCGGTCGCCGTCGCCATCCGACGCGGCGCCGAACTCGGGTGCGTCGGGGCCGAACATGATCTCGACCAGGTCATGGGCATAGACCAGGTTGGGATCGGGATGGCCGCGGCCGAAATCCTCCAGCGGGACGCCGTTCATCACCGTGCCGGCCGGGGCGCCCAGCATGCCTTCCAGGATGGCGGTGGCATAGGGGCCGGTGACCGCGTGCATGGCGTCGAACTTCATGCGGAACCGCCCGGATTTGAACAGATCGGCGATCCGGCCGAAGTCGAACAGGGTCTGCATCAGCTCGGCATAATCCGCCACCGGGTCGATCACCGTGATCGCCAGATCGCCCAGCCGGGTCTCGCCCAGCGTGTCGAGGTCGACATCGGGCGCGTCGAGGATCTTGTATTCGGCGATGGCGCGGCTGCGGGCGAAGATCGCCTCGGTGATCTTCTCCGGCGCCGGGCCGCCATTGGTGGCGTTGTACTTGATGCCGAAATCCTCGGTCGGGCCGCCGGGATTGTGGCTGGCCGACAGCACGATGCCGCCGAACGCGCCGTGCTTGCGGATCACGCAGGACGCCGCCGGAGTCGACAGGATGCCGCCGCGGCCGACCAGGACGCGGCCGAAGCCGGCGGCGGCCGCCATCTTGAGGATGATCTGCACGGCCTCTCGGTTGTAATACCGGCCGTCGCCGCCGACCACCAGCGTCGCCCCCTGATACCCCTCCAGCGAGTCGAAGATCGACTGGACGAAGTTTTCGAGATAGTTCGGCTGCTGGAACACCTTCACCTTCTTGCGCAGGCCCGACGTGCCCGGCTTTTGATCGGTGAACGGAGTCGTGGCGACGGTTCGAATGCTCATGATACTGGTTCCCCCGACTGGCCCCGCGCGAGCGGCAGGCTTTGGCGACTGCGGAAATATTTGGTTGAGAGGTTTCTTGGCGCCGATTCGGGCGGCATGATACGCGTTCTGCGCGGCCAAGAAAATTGCCCTGCGCGCGGCTGCGGGCGATCGCGCCGGAGCCCGGCGGTCCCCCGGCCCCCTCGGGGTGGGCCGGGGCCGGGGGTGGAGCAGATCGGCGCCGCGCGGAGGAGAGCCGGCGATACCGTGACAGCCGGCCCGACCGAGCAGACCCGGCCGGAGCGGATCAGCCGAAGCTGACCTTGGCCAGTTTTTCCACTTTCGGCTGCAGCAGATCGAGCAGCATTTCGTGCACGGTTGCCGCGGTATCCTCCCGCGACAGGGCGAAGGCGACATTGCAGGCGACGAATTCGCCCTTGTCGCCGCAATCGAACCGCTTGCCTTCGAAGCGCGCGGCGTGGAAGGGCTGGCCGCCGACCAGCTTGACCATGGCGTCGGTCAACTGGATTTCGCCGCCCGCCCCGCGCTCGCCGCGACCCAGATAGTCGAACACTTCGGGCTGGAGTATGTAGCGCCCCACGATCGACAGGTTGGACGGCGCCGCCTCGGGCCTGGGCTTTTCGACCAGACCGGTGACCGTCGCGACGTGGCCGTCATCGGTGCCGGTGCGGATGATGCCATAGCGCGAGGTGTGCGCGGCATCGACCTCGCGCACCGCCAGAACGTTGCCGCCGACCTTGTTGTACAACCCCGCCATCTGGGCGAGCACCGGAACCTGGCTCATGAACACTTCGTCGGGCAGCAGGACGGCGAACGGCTCGTCGCCGACGATGTGCCGGGCGCACCACACCGCATGGCCCAGACCCAGCGGTTCGGCCTGACGGACGAAGCTGTAGCAGCCCTCCGGCAGCTCGGCCGAGCGCGCCGCCGCCAGCTCCTTGTCCTTGTGGCGCTCGTTCAGCGCCCAGTACAGCTCGACATGCTGGTCGAAATGGTCCTCCATGATGCTCTTGCCGCGATTGCTGACGAAGATGAACTGTTCGATCCCCGCCGCCTGGGCCTCTTCCACGGCATACTGGATGATCGGCTTGTCGACCACGGTCAGCATTTCCTTGGGGATGACCTTGGTCGCCGGCAAGGAGCGCGTGCCGCGTCCCGCAACCGGAAAAACGGCCTTTCTGACGGGTCTGATCATCGATTCAAGATCTCCATTTCGCATTGAAAATTCTGCAGCGCACGCTGCGTACAAACGACGATCGGTGTGCCACACCGACTCGGGCGGCGGCAAGCCGGTTGGCTTCGGAAACCGTGGTCCGGGCGGCGATTAGCCGTGCGGAGGATCACGGCCCGAGCAGCAGATCCTTGGCCTGGTTCAACTTTGCGGCGATGTAGTCCGACCCGCCGCGATCGGGATGGAACTGCTTCATCAGGCGGCGATGCGCCTCCTTCACCGCCTGATCGTCGGCACCCGGCTGGAGGCCGAGGATGCGATAGGCCTCCTCGCGACTCATGCCGCCGTCGTCGGCCGGCCGGCCCTCGCGACTGCGCTCCCGGCCACCGGCCCGATCGCGCCAGTCCGGCCCGTGGGTGCGGTCGAGATAGGCCTCGATCACCGCGGCGGATTGCGGCTCCTGGGCCCGGCACTGGTCGACCAGATCGATCAGCTCGTCGATGTCGAGCGCACCCAGCCGGCGCCCGGCATAGCGGCCCTGCTTGATCTCGCCGTCCATCTCGCCGGTGTCGTGGTCGAGTTCGACATGCAGGAATTCGGTATCGAGGATCGAACTCTGGCCCGGCTCGGGCCCGCGCGCGGCGCGCATGCGGTTGGTCATGGCGCGCCACCGCATGAAGAACGGCAGGCCCAGGAACAGCATGCTGAGTGCCACCCCCAGCCGCCCGGAGAGCGCGAGATAGACGAACAGAACCACCAGAACCACGGTGCCGCCGCGGCGGAGCACCCGCGCCATGAGCTTCGGATCGCTGTTGACGAACCCCCTCGCCAGCAGAATTCCGCCGATCAGGACGCAAATGCCCAGGATGAGATACTGCATTCCTAGCGCTTGGCCATGTGATGGGTGAGTCGCAGGGCCTCGCCGCCGCGCGACTTGCCGTAATCGGTCAGGGCGCGGTAGCCGCCGGCAGCGTAGACCGCGACCGCGCCCAGCAGATCCTTGAGCTGCCGGGCGCTCGACGCATCAAACGGACAATACGCCCCGCCGGTCAATCGCGCCACCTGTTGAAACACCCGGCGGGCCACCGGATCGCCGCCCTCGTGGAACAGGAACGCCGGCACGCCCAGCAGGCCCAGTTCCCCGGCATGATGGCCGACCTGATCGACATCCTCCTCGAAGCAGTCGCCGACGAAGACCAGCGCGTTGACCTTCTCCTTGCGGGTCTCGCCGATCGTGTGGCGCAGCACCCGGCCGAGCTGGGTATGGCCGGCCAGACAGTGGACGGAGGTCATGCGCTGGAGCAGGGCGCGGCTGTCGGACATCCAGGCGCTCGCCTTGCATTCGCGGAAGCCGCGATAGAACACGAGTTGCACGTCCAGCCCGCCCAGCGCCGCCGTCGCCTCGAACATCTCGCCCTGGAGATGGCAGGCGCGGTCCCAGGTCGGCTCGCGGCTGGCGGTGGCGTCCATGGCGAAGATCAACCGGCCGCGCCGCCCGCTGGTTCGCGGTGCCGGCGCAGTGGCCAGCCGGCGCAGAAACGCATCGACCTGCGCCCCGGACGATGGTTCGGTCGGCAGATGATCCTTTTCGTCGGGAATCTTGTTGTCGGGCATTTCGCTTCGGTCCCTGCACCCCGGCCCTTGATAGATAGGACGGCGGGTGCGGCGAGTGAGTCCGGTGCGGCATCTGGCTAAACACCCGACGGGGCGCGGAGGTTCTATGCGATCGGATGGGGTTGGGGGCGAGGGTTCAAATCGCGGACCGTTGGCGACCATGGACCGATCCGCCCGGCGGCAATCTTGCTGGCGCCGAGACCGGGCAATCTCAGCACCGAGCGCCCCTTCAAGTGGTATGGGGATTCGGCACTGGGTTTCCGGCAAGATCGGTGAAGATGTCGTCGGGCAGCGAGCGGTCCCGATGGCAGATGAGATTGTGGTCGGTGTACGTAATCCTGTCCACGGCTGCGCGCGTGCCGACGACCAGGCAACGTGTTTCGGTCGTGCTTCGGTTCTCCAGGAAGTGACCGACGGGCACGCCCGCCCGAAATGTTGCGGCATCTCCGGGGCGGAGGAGGATTTCTTCATTGCCCTCGCACAACGTGACCTCGCCTGCCAGGACATAGACCATTTCGTCCTCGGCACTGTGCCAGTGCTTGATCGACGAGCGGGAGCCCGGCGGCATGATTTCGACGAAGGCGCCGAATTGTGTCAGACCGCCGGCTTCACTGATCCAAAGTACCCGGTTAGGACCACTGTCGCCATGACCGGGTTCTTCCTCCTCCACCATGCGATCCGGTGTGATTGCAGGCATTGCTGGACCTCCCATTGACGACGACGATCATGCTTGCCTACGGGCGCGGCCGAACCGGCTGCGTCCGGCTGCCCGCTCCTCAAGCGCCGTGCCCCTGCCCGGTGTCCGATCTGCCGCACAAGGCACGGCACGGAAACAAGGTTTTCCAGGGAGGATAATTGTATATCCGTTCCTTGATTGCCCGATAGTTCGCTTCCCGAAAATGACTTCTGAGTCTCTATACCAGAGTGATGGGTGAGGTTACAAATCTGGGTTGATTATGCTTGCCGTATGGACCGGTTTATGTATAACCGCACGGTATCATGGATCAGTCCAGGAGGGTGTCGGCAGGCATGGCAACGATCTCGTCGCTTTTTGAACGTCTCCAGGCACATAATGACTTGCGCGAGGCCCTGAACGTCAGGGTGGTCGTCGAGTTGGCGGAGCCGCCGCGGTCGATCGGTGCTCGTGCGGAGACTGCCTTACGTGATCAGACGGCTGCGTTCGCGATGATCGAGACCGTCGGCATTGGGGCAAACTCCCTTAAGGACATCGGCGTCAGGCCGCGACATGTCCGGCCAGGCGATTCGAGCGTCATACTGGACATTCCGCTTCGATCGCTCGCTACGCTTGGACTGCAGCCCGGGGTCAACTCGATCAGGCCGGCGCGATTTCACACGACCTTTATGGACTCCGTCCCAAACATGATCGGCGTTCGCAACATGGTCGACAGTCAATTGACCGGTAGCGGCGTCACTGTCGCCGTGATCGACAGCGGTATTGATCACAATCATCCGGATCTTGCAGGGCGAGTCGAACTTGCCCTTAGCAGGAACTTCACCGACGAAGGGAATGGTGACCACGACGTTTCGGACCTCAATGGCCATGGAACTCATGTGGCGGGAATTATTGGCGGCGCCGGTGAGGTGTACCGGGGTATTGCTCCTGGCGTCCGATTTATTGCCTGCAAAGTCTTCGACAGCCGGGGACGAGGTGATGAAGGTGCCGTTATTGATGCCGTCGCCTGGGCGATCGATCAGAACGTCGACATCATCAACTATTCTGGCGGTTACGGGCCGGTCTTCGCGGGCGTACCGGCAGTTCGTCCGCCTTGGGTATGGCCCCAGAACGAAATGGAAGAGGAAAGAGCTTTTCGCCTGGGGGCCGAACGCGGCATCGTTTCTGTCGTGAGCGCTGGGAATTTCGGCTATTTCGGTCGGGGTACCATCACAATGCCCGCAACATGCGAGCAGGTTATTGCTGTTGGATCGATCGGGAAAAACGGAAGGCCAAGCAGCTTTTCCAGCATCGGTCCAGTGTATCGGAGCCCCGCGGTATCGCTGATGGATACCGTCCAGGCGTTTGAGGAAATCGTCGAAAAACCCTCCATGTTCAGGAAGCCCAACCTCATTGCCCCCGGCGGCGAGGTCACGCCTTTCCTGGCCCGGTTGGGGGGATGCTATTATGAGGACGGCATCGTTAGCTGCGAAAGCACAATGATCGACGATACGTTGAAAGCCGAACGCATGGCTTGCAGAATTCTGCCGCATTATGTGAAATCGAGCGGGACAAGCCAAGCGGCGCCCGTCATCTCAGGGTTAGCGGCGCTGATTTTGGAGGCCTTCAACTCCGGCGGCGCCGAGCGAACGGTTCAGCGCCAAAGGGCGGTCAGGTACATCCTCAAATCCGCATCGCAAGGACTGACCCCCAAGGCGCCTGAAAACGTTGTAGGCGCAGGTCTGCCGGCTTGGCCGGAAATCGAGAGATTGATTCGCCGCTTTCGCTCGGGAAAAACCTCCCTTGCCCAGATGGCACGATGAACAATATGATTGAATCAGGACGAGGGGGCAATGGAATGAAAATTGCTAAATTGGATCGCTTTCTCAACTCCGCTTTGGAGATGCGAAATCGGATCGACCCGTCCACGCCGATGGATATCGTCATTGAACCGGCGGCCGATGCGACGGTGGAGGAGGTCGCGCGCCTGCTGAGCGCGCACACCTTGAAGCCGAGCCGAGTTGCCAGCAACCGGGTCAATTGCCGGGTTCCGGCCGGCGAGATTGCCGAACTTGCCGGCAATCGCCTGATCGGCGCGATCCGGGCCGCCCGCACCCACACCGCCCAGGCGTTCTGAGCCCCGGCGATCGGACCGGCCCAGAGCGGGCGAAACCCTGCACGGCGGCCCGCAACCCAGCTCCCGGCGAGTGGCGTTCGCTGCCGCCAGCCCGTCCGAGGGCGCCGAGGACCGATTTCCGTTTGCCCGGCGCGGCTGAACCGGCTACATCGGCAGTCGGTTCCTCCGTCCCCCGATGCCCGCACCATGAGCGATCTGCCCCACAAGGCGCTGCTGCCGTCCGGCTTTCACGACGTTCTGGCGCCCGATGCGGCGCAGGAGGCGGAGGTCGTCGAGCGCATCGTGGCGATTCTGGCCGGCCACGGCTATGACCGGGTCAAGCCGCCGCTGGTCGAATTCGAGGAGACCCTGCTGGGCGGCATGGGCGCCGCCATGGCGGACGAGACCTTTCGGGTGTTGGACCCGATCAGCCGGCGCATGATGGCGTTGCGCGCCGACATGACCTTGCAGGTCGCGCGGATCGCGCGGTCGCGGCTCGGGCGCGCGCCGCGCCCGCTGCGGCTGGCCTATGCCGGGCAGGTCTTGCGGGTGCGGGGCAGCCAGTTGCGGCCGCTGCGCCAGTTCGCCCAGGTCGGCGCGGAGCTGATCGGCGCCGCCTCCCCGGCCGCCGATGCCGAGGTGGCCTTGATGGCGATCGAGGCGCTGGGCGCGATCGGCGTCGGCCCGCTGTCGCTGGATCTGTCGCTGCCGACCCTGGCGCCCGCGCTGTGCGCTGCGCTGGATCTGGCGCCGGAGCGCGCCGCCGCGCTGCGCCACGCGCTGGACCGCAAGGATGCCGCCGGGGTCGCCGAGCTGGGCGGGGCAGCGGCGCCGCTGCTGGGCGCGCTGCTGGCGGCCAGCGGACCGGCCGGGCCGGCGCTGGCGGCCGCCGCCGCGCTCGATCTGCCCGGACCCGCCGCCGCCGCGCTGGCGCCGCTGGCCGAGGTCGCCCGGCTGATTGCCGCCGCCGAGCCGCGGCTCGGCCTGACCATCGATTTCGTCGAGCATCGCGGCTTCGAGTATCACACCGGCGTCAGCTTCAGCCTGTTCGCCCGCGGCTTGCAGAGCGAGCTGGGCCGCGGCGGGCGCTATCTGGCCGGCCCCGATCCGGCCGCGGATGGCGGCGAGCCGGCCACCGGGTTCAGCCTGTTCATGGACACCGTGCTGCGCGCCGTGCCGCCGGTGCCGCCGCCGCGCCGCATCTATCTGCCGACCGGCACCGCCCCGGCAACCGGCCGGCGGCTGCGCGCCGAGGGCTGGGTCACGGTGGCCGGGCTGGGGTCCGGGATGAGCGAAATCGCCGCAGAGGCGAGACGCCTGGGTTGCGGCACCCTTTGGCAGGATGGCGAGGCCCGGCCGGTCGACCCGGCCGACGCCTGACCGGGGGCCGCCGGGGTTAACCGGCCGGCCGGTTTCAACAAGCGAGGGAGCGGTTCGGTCCATGGGCAACGTCACCGTGGTCGGCGCCCAATGGGGCGACGAGGGCAAGGGCAAGGTGGTCGACTGGCTGAGCAGCCGGGCCGACGTCGTGGTGCGGTTCCAGGGCGGGCACAATGCCGGGCACACCCTGGTGATCGGCAACGAGACCTACAAGCTGAGCCTGCTGCCCTCTGGCGTGGTGCGGCCGGGCAAGCTGTCGGTGATCGGCAACGGCGTGGTGGTCGATCCCTGGGCGCTGTTCGAGGAGATCGAGGGGCTGCGCCGCCGCGGCGTCGAGATCACGCCGGATACCCTGCTGCTGGCCGAGAATGCCTGCCTGATCCTGCCGGTCCACGGGGCGGTCGACCGCGCCCGCGAGCTCGCCCGCGGCGTGCGCAAGATCGGCACCACCGGCCGCGG
>CAZTNV010000178.1:0-8318 GCA_964615535.1 uncultured Mycobacteriaceae bacterium
TGCGGGCGCCCGCGCCGTCGCACGGCGCGCCGCCACCCGCCACCGGTCCGGACCTGCTGCCGGAGGCGGAGGAGTCGGAGATGACCGGGGCCGGGCCGCTGCGGCGCTGCATCGCGACCCGGCGGGTGCTGCCCAAGGCGGCGCTGATCCGGTTCGTGGTCGCGCCGGACGGCATGGTGACGCCCGATCTGGCCGGCGTTCTGCCGGGTCGCGGCATCTGGCTGTCGGCCGAGCGCGCGGCGGTGCAGCGGGCGCTGGACAAGGGTCTGCTCCTGCGCGCCGCGCAGAAGGTTCAGGGAGGACCGGCGGCCATGCCGGAGCGACTGCTCGACCGGCTGACCGCGCTGCTGGAGCGGCGCTGCATCGATCTGATCGGTCTGGCGCGCCGCGCCGGGCAGGCGGTGGCGGGGTTCGAGAAGGTGCGGGGCTGGCTGATGGAGCGGCGCACGGCGGTTCTGCTCGAAGCGTGCGACGGCGCGGCCGACGGGCGGACCAGGCTGGCGGCGCTGGCCGGCGGGCTGCCGAGAATTGCCGCGCTCGATTCGGCCGCGCTGGGCGCGGCATTCGGGCGCGACTTCGTGGTTCACGCCGCGGTGGCACGGGGCGGTTTGGCCCGGCGACTGATTGAGGAAGCTTCGCGGCTTGACGGAATGGCTCGGGCGGCAGACCATGCCGCCGCAACAAGCGGAAGGCGATGACGCTGAACGATATGACGGATAGCACGGACAGCAAGGAACAGGATCGGAAGACGCTCAGCCTCGGCAACCGGGGCAGGCTGTCGCTTGGCAAGCCGGGCGAGGCCGGCCAGGTGCGCCAGAGCTTTTCGCATGGCCGGTCCAAGACCGTGACCGTCGAAGTCAAGCGCAAGCGTCATGTCGAGCATGGAGCCGCCGGTCTGGCCGATGGTGGCGCTGCCGCCCGGCTGGCCGCCGAAGGCGCACCGGCCAAGGGCGTCGTCAAGACGCGCGGCCGTGGTGCCGTCACCACCCGAACCCTGACCGCGGCCGAACGCGAGGCGCGCGAGCGCGCCCTGCGCACGGCCCTGCGGGAAGAAGAGGCGCGCCGGGTTGCCGAACCGGACGAGAGTCTGGAGCTGGTCGAAGAAGAGGTTGTGACCGAACCGGTCGAGGCGCTCGCCCCCGAACCGGTCGAGGTGCTCGACGCCGAGACCCTGCGCCAGCGCGAGCTCGACGAGCTCAAGCGGATCGAGGACGAGGAGCAGCGCCGCGTCGACGCGGAGCGCCAGCGGCTGGACGAGGCCGAGCGCCTGCGCGAGGAAGAGGCCAAGCGCAAGCAGGGCGTCACCGCCCGTCCGAAGACCGAGGAGGAGGAGCGCCGCAAGCCCGCAGATCGCGCCGCGACGGCTCCGGCGGTTGCCAAGGTCGGCGGCGCCGCCGTCGTCGACGAGACCGACGACGCCGCGATGCGCGGCCGCAAGGTCGGTGCCGGACTGCCCAAGGAGGCCAAGCGCGCCCCGCCCGCCCGGACCCGCGGCGAGCCGCGCCGGCGTGGCGGCAAGATCACCATCACCCAGGCGCTGGACGAGGACAGCACCGAGCGGACCCGCAGCCTCGCGGCCATGCGCCGGGCGCGCGAGCGCGAGCGCCGCGCCGAGATGGCGCAGCAGGAGCAGGAGAAGTTCGCCCGGGAGGTGGTGATCCCGGAGACCATCACGGTTCAGGAACTGGCGCTGCGCATGGCCGAACGCGCCGGCGACGTGATCAAGTCGCTGATGCGGATGGGCGTGATGGCGACCATCACCCAGTCGATCGATGCCGACACCGCCGAGCTGGTGGTGGCCGAATTCGGCCATCGCGCCCGCCGTGTGGCCGAATCCGACGTCGAAATCGGCCTTCGCGGCGACGAAGACCGGCCCGACGTGCTGGAGTCGCGGCCGCCCGTGGTCACCATCATGGGCCATGTCGACCACGGCAAGACCTCGCTGCTCGACGCCCTGCGCCAGACCGATGTCGCCAGCCACGAGGCCGGCGGCATCACCCAGCATATCGGCGCCTATCAGGTGGAGCTGCAATCCGGCGACCGGATCACCTTCATCGACACGCCGGGCCATGCCGCCTTCACCGCGATGCGGGCGCGCGGCGCCAACACCACCGACATCGTCGTGCTGGTGGTCGCCGCCGATGACGGCGTCATGCCGCAGACCATCGAGGCGATCCGCCACGCCCGCGCGGCCAAGGTGCCGGTGATCGTGGCGATCAACAAATGCGACCTGCACGATGCCAAGCCCGACCGGGTACGCCAGGAGCTGTTGCAGCACGAGATCGTGGTCGAGGGCATGGGCGGCGAGGTGCTGGACGTCGAGGTCTCCGCCAAGACCAAGCAGGGACTCGACCGGTTGCAGGAGGCCATCCTGCTGCAGGCCGAGGTGCTCGAGCTGAAGGCCAATCCCGCGCGGCCCGCCGAGGGCACGGTGATCGAGGCCAAGC
Source organism: uncultured Mycobacteriaceae bacterium (assembly GCA_964615535.1). Taxonomy (GTDB): domain Bacteria; phylum Pseudomonadota; class Alphaproteobacteria; order DSM-16000; family Inquilinaceae; genus CAZTNV01. The sequence continues at coordinate 2,448 of CAZTNV010000178.1, forward strand.
TGGAGCGCGGCCGCGGCGCGGTCGCCACGGTGCTGGTCCAGCGCGGCACGCTGCGGGTCGGCGACATCTTCGTGGCGGGTGCCGAATGGGGCCGCGTCCGCGCCCTGCTCGACGAACGCGGCAACATCATCAAGGAGGCCGAGCCGGCCCGTCCGGTCGAGGTGCTCGGGCTCAACGGCGCGCCGCTCGCGGGCGACGATTTCGTGGTGGTGGACAGCGAGCAGCGGGCACGCGAAATCGCGGAGTTCCGCGACCGCAAGAAGCGCGAAGTGGCCCTGGTGGCAACCAGCCGCGGCACGCTTCAGGAGATGTTCTCGCGCATTCAGACCGGCGAGGCCAAGGAACTGCCGATCGTGATCAAGGGCGACGTGCAGGGCTCGATCGAGGCGATCGCCGGCAGCCTGGAGAAGCTCTCGGAGGGCAACACCGAGGTCAAGGTCCGGGTGCTGCACGCCGCGGTTGGCGGGATCAACGAAAGCGACATCACGCTGGCCGCGGCCTCGCACGCCATGATCATCGGCTTCAATGTCCGCGCCAACCCGCTGGCCCGCGAACTGGCCAAGCGCGACGGCGTCGAGATCCGCTATTACGGCGTGATCTACAACGTGATCGACGATGTCCGGGCGGCGCTGTCCGGCATGCTGGCGCCGACCCTGCGCGAGCACTTCCTCGGCAACGCCGAGATCCGCGAGGTGTTCAACATCACCAAGGTGGGCAAAGTGGCCGGCTGCTACGTCACCGAGGGCGTGGTCAAGCGGGGTGCCAAGGTGCGGCTGCTGCGCGACCACGTGGTGATCCACGAGGGCACCCTGAAGACGCTGAAGCGCTTCAAGGACGAGGTCAAGGACGTGCGCGAAGGCTACGAATGCGGCATGGCCTTCGAGAATTACGACGACCTCAAGGCCGGCGACATCATCGAAGCCTTCGAGATGGAAGAGGTCGCCCGGGCGATTTGAACGGGCGGCGCGTTGATGGGACCGCGAACCGACGATCCGGAGGTCTCCGAAGGATCGTCGGCGGTTTGGAGAGGGGCCTGCGCCGCCGCACGGCTCACCCGATCCGGTACCGGGTGCGGCACCGCGTAGAGGTGCAAAGCCTTTCGTTTCAAGTGAAACAAGTTGCCCTTTTGTGAAATTTATGGTTGATCCAGCAGACTTCTGCGACTAACCTCCTTTGGCCAGTTGAGTTTGCCTTAGGTGTGGTTTGAATGGCGAGTGAAGAAGAAATTGAAGAAGCCAAGCGGTCGCTGAATTTCGATGCTGCGATGGCACGGCTTGCCAAGCGTCGCTACCCTGAATACCAAGGGTTGTCGGCCGAGGAAATCAAAGAGAAGTTCATCAAGAACGCCGATGAGCGGATCAGGCGGAAACTTGCCGCCCGCTCGAACGCCCCCCCGGCAATGGCATAGATTTCAAAGGAACGACGGAACGATGAAGATCCAGCCCTGGCATGGCAAGTCCCCTTTGAACAAGAGAAAGTTCAAGAAGGCGGCTCTATTTTATCTCAAAAATGTGCAAGAATTGGCACACGATGGGTGCGGCGACATTGTTCCGCACGAGATCATGAAAAGCAGACGCAGAGACGCATACCGTGAGATCGTCTCGATCATTGAATCGGGTGAGTTGCTCAGAAGTTAAGCCAGAAGGCGAAGTGCGCTAATATGGTAAAATGGACTCTACTCATAAAGGTTTTAGGACCAGTAGAGTCAAGTATTGGTTACAAGGCGATCCTGATCGTTAACGCGCTCGCGACCGCCTATCACGGTTTCGTCCGGGTGTCACCCGATTGGCTGATTGCGATCGTTCCCTTCGACATACCGCTGAACTTAATATTGTTGTATGCGTCGAGTTTTGCTTTGTTGGCAGGGTGGCTAACAGCGCAGTTGTTCTGCCCTGAGCACATTCGGCGCTACAAGTCGCGGGAAGCGTATTCAAAATATGTGGTCGAGAATCACGAGATTCTGCAAAAAGCTGCCGAACAGCACCTGCAAGTTATCCGCGAAACGATCGAAGCGACTCTTCACTCTGTACATCGCAAGAATTTAACTAAACAAGAGATCGACATCATGATTGATGCCTGTCTTGAAGAAATCAAATCCATTGCTCCGTTCGAGCTTCAAGCTTCAATACTTGAATTACACGAAATGCTAGTGAAATGGAATTGCTCAGATATACAATCAAGTCATGCGCGGCTCGTGACGCTAATTCTCCTTTGCATTGCTGCTTTGTTGGCAGGTTATGTAATGTTGCTAGTTCCCTTCATCAGAGTCGTGCAATATCTCTAAAAGGTTTACCTCCGAAACTGGAATCCCTGCAGCGTGCAGTTCCTCGACAATGCTTTCAAGCACGATCAGGATTTCATCCCTTTCCAGGGTTCCCAGGCGCGTCTTGCGAGCAGCCTCTACGAGAAGATTCATATCTGAATCAGCGAGCTGGTTGCGAGTCATATCGTCCTCCAGGCCAGCCATGTTGGATTCCAAGAATCTTAAAAATATCCGATTCGCTTACATTCCGCAAGGGCTTGTTTCATCTCCAGCCGTGATGCTGGCCGAATCGGCCATTCAACCTTCCGAGGCTCCCGAACGGTGCTTCCCTCGGCCCATGGCCTGCATTAGATAGACAGGATGACGCACAAAGAACGAGGCCAATCCTCCCAGCGGCAGTTGCGCGTGGGTGAGGAGATCCGTCATGTCCTGGCGGGGGTTCTGATGCGCGGCGAGCTGCGCGATCCGGGGCTGCAGGGCGCGTCGGTGACGGTGACGGAGGTCCGGGCCAGCCCGGATCTGCGCCATGCCACGGCCTATGTCATGCCGCTGGGCGGCGCGCATCGCGACGAGATCCTGGCGGCACTGAAGCGGGCGGCGCCGTTCCTGCGCGCCCAGGTGGCGCGGTCGGTGCGGCTGCGGGTGGCGCCGCAGCTCGACTTCGCGATCGATACCTCGTTCGATTATGCCCAGCGCATCGACCGGCTGCTGCGCAGCGAGGCGGTGGCCCGCGACCTCAATCCTGACGAGCCGCCCGGGGACGAGCAGCCCGGGGACGAGCAGCCGGGCGGCGAAACGCAGGACGGCGGCAATCCGGCATCCGGTGCCGAAACCGGCGGCAAGGATGGGGACGACCGCCATGGGGCGTAGGCGCAAGGGCCGGCCGGTGCATGGCTGGCTGGTGATCGACAAGCCCCGGGGCATGACCTCGACCGCGGTGGTGGGCAAGGTGCGCCGGCTGTTCGACGCGGCCAAGGCCGGCCATGCCGGCACGCTCGATCCGCTGGCCACGGGGGTGCTGCCGATCGCGTTCGGCGAGGCGACCAAGCTGATGTCCTATGCCATGGACGGCGCCAAGGCCTACCGGTTCACCATCCGCTGGGGCGAGGCGCGCGACACCGACGACGCCGAGGGCAGGGTCGTCGCGACCAGCCCGGTGCGGCCGGACCGGGCGGCGATCGAGGCGGTGCTGCCGCGGTTCGTCGGCGAGATCGAGCAGGTGCCGCCGGCCTTCTCGGCGATCAAGATCGGGGGCGAACGCGCCTATGATCTGGCCCGCGACGGCGAAACGGTCGATCTGGCGCCGCGGCTGGTGCGAATCGATGCACTGCGCCTGCTGGGCCAACCCGATGCCGATCACGCCGAATTCGAGGCGGCGTGCGGCAAGGGCACCTATATGCGCGGTCTGGCCCGCGATCTGGCCGTCGCGCTCGGCTCGGTCGGGCATCTGTCGATGTTGCGCCGGTTGAAAGTCGGGCCGTTCACCCTTGACGACGCGGTGACCCTGGCGCACTTAGAGCAGTTGATCGGAGGCGACGGCGACGCGACCAGCGTGCTGTTGCCGGTCGAGGCGCCGCTGGACGACATCCCGGCGGTGACCTTGACGGAACCCGAAGCGCAGCGGATGCGATGTGGCCAGACGGTAGCGCTGCTCCGGCGCTCGGATCGGGAACGGCTGGCCAAGCTGTCCCTGGACCCGGCGACGGAGGACGGCGTGGTGCTAGCGGTGCTGGGTGGTCTGCCCGTCGCCCTGGCACGGATCGACGGCGCGGAATTGCGGCCGGTGCGCGTTCTCAATCTATGATGTCGCGGAGCGAGTGAATGTCGATCACGCCAGATCGCAAGACCGAACTGATATCCGAATACTCGACCAAATCCGGCGACACCGGCTCGCCGGAGGTCCAGGTGGCGGTGCTGTCCGAACGCATTGCCAATCTGACCGAGCATTTGAAAACCCATAAGCGGGATTTCCATTCGCGGCGCGGTCTGCTGGTGATGGTCGGCCGGCGTCGTCGGCTGCTCGATTACCTGAAGAAGAAGAATGTCGGAAGGTACGAAACGGTGGTCCAGCGTCTGGGACTGCGCCGTTAGGGCGCATGGTCATGGGCGACCGGCCGCCAGCCGCACGGCGACTGCTCTCCCCGAGCGCGGAGGGTCCGACGCCGCCCTCCGCGCGATGCGGAAAATGATTCCGTTTCCACGGGTCACAAACGCCGCCGCCCCATGGGCGGCGGCGTTCGGCGTTGCATGATGGGCCGATTGCGGCCCGGCCCCCGCCGTCCGAATCCGCGGACCGGGGGCGGCAAGGGAAGGACGAGATTGGGATGTTCAATATCTATCGCAAGGAAATCGACTGGGGCGGCCGCAAGCTGACCCTCGAGACCGGCAAGATCGCCCGACAGGCCGATGGTGCCGTGATGGTCAGCTATGGCGAAACGGCGGTGATGTGCACCGTGGTGGGCGAGAAGACGGCGCGTCCGGGGCAGGATTTCTTCCCGCTGACGGTCAATTACCAGGAAAAGACCTTTGCCGCCGGCAAAATCCCGGGCGGCTTCTTCAAGCGCGAGGGCCGGCCGAGCGAGAAGGAGGTCCTCGCCTCGCGGCTGATCGACCGGCCGCTGCGGCCGCTGTTCGTGGACGGCTATCGCAACGAGACCCAGGTGGTCTGCACCGTGCTCAGCCACGATCTGGAAAACGATCCGGACATCGTGGCGATGATCGGCGCCTCGGCGGCGCTGACGATTTCGGGCATACCGTTTCTCGGCCCGATCGGCGCGGCGCGGGTCGGCTATATCAACAACGAGTATGTGCTCAACCCGCAGCTCGACGAGATGACGGTCACCCAGCTCGATCTGGTCGTCGCCGGCACCCAGGAAGGCGTGCTGATGGTCGAGTCCGAGGCCAGGCAGCTCAGCGAAGACATCATGCTGGGCGCGGTCATGTTCGGCCATCGCGCATACCAGAAGGTGATCGACATGATCATCGAGCTGGCCGAGATGTGCGCCAAGGACCCCTGGGACCTGCCGACGCCGAACGAGCACGCCCAGGCGGTTCGTGCCCGGCTGCTCGAGGGCGGCATCGGGGAGGATCTGCGCGCAGCCTACCGGATCGTGGTCAAGCAGGACCGCCATGCCGCGATCGACGCGGCCAAGGACAAGGCGCTCGGCCTGCTGGCCGAGGACGAGGCCGGGCTGACGGCGGTGCCGGGGGTGTTCAAGGATCTTGAAAAGGACATCGTGCGCGGTACGATCCTGGACACCGGCATGCGGATCGACGGGCGCGACACGCGCACCGTCCGGCCGATCGTGTCGGAGGTCGGGATCATGCGGCGGGCCCATGGCTCGGCGCTGTTCACGCGCGGCGAGACCCAGGCGCTGGTCGTGGCCACGCTCGGCACCGGTCAGGACGAGCAGGTGATCGATGCGCTCGAAGGCGAATACCGCGAACATTTCATGATGCACTACAACTTTCCGCCCTATGCGGTGGGCGAGACCGGGCGGCTGGGCAACCCCGGCCGGCGCGAGATCGGCCATGGCAAGCTCGCCTGGCGGGCGCTGCATCCGCTGCTGCCGGCCAAGGAGGCGTTCCCCTACACCATCCGCGTGGTG
>CAZTNV010000179.1:0-1670 GCA_964615535.1 uncultured Mycobacteriaceae bacterium
TACCTGGGTGTGGCGGGTCTCGGCGCCGCGGATGCGCACATCGGTCTGGGTGCCGGCCGGGCCGAACCGGTTGACCACCACCCCCGGCACCTGGCGCAGCACGTCGGAGACGATCCGCACCTGCTGGTTTTCAAGCCGTTCGCGCGGGATCACGGTGACCGCGCTGCCGACCTGTTCGCGCGGCACCTCGAACAGGCTGGCCCCGACGATCAGTTCGGGCAGGCTCAGCACCGGTGCCGGACCGGCCGGATCGGCCGGTTCCTGGGCCTGCGCCAGCGTCAGCATGGCGAGCCAGGCACCCGCGGCCAGCAGCGGTGAGCCGGGCAACGGGCAGAGCGACGAACGCCGAAGCATCATGTTCGGTTCCTCTCGATACTCGGGTAAAGGTTCGAGAGTCAGCCGAACGCGCGCGTCAACGTGGCTCAAGGCGCACGTTGCCAAGCAGATCCGTAATGTCCCTGTCGATTGCGTATGTGCAGACACAATCCGCCCCGGCCGACCCATGCTCATCCGGTCGCCACGACGGATTTCCGCGCTGCAGGTTCACTCCGCCCCACAGCAGGGCGACACTAGCGACGGCAGGTTTCCTGGCTCGCGGGTCTTCGCCGCCGATCCGGCCTTCCCAGAACGCCAAAGCGTTCCAGTGGCATTGGTGGACCGTGGCTACCGCACACAGTTGCGGAGGCAGCTCCGGATTGAGCCGAATGTTCGGCCGTACCGGATTCCCTTTTACCCCCCGTCTCCGGGGGCACCATCAACGGTCTGTCTAACACCGGCCGTACCGCAACACAACATTTTAACGCAATGGTCTGCCCCTCGACGACTGCGGTTCGGCACCCCGACCGCTTCGGTTGCGACCGCGGCCGGCGACCGGTCAGTGCAGCCGGAACCGGACGGGAACGGCGATGGTCAACCGGCTCATGCCGAGTGCGTCGGGCAGAGGCGGCACCGGCGCGGCGCGGCGGATCATATCCTCCACCGCGCGGTCCAGCGCCGCGTGACCGGACCGCCGGGCAAAGGCATGGCTGAGGATGTTGCCCTGCCGGTCGATCACCACCGTCACCAGAGCGACGCCCTCGGCCCGGCGCCGCCGCGCCTCGTCGGGATAGCGCCGATGCTGCTCCAGCCATGCCATCAGCCGGGCCAGATAATCGTCCAGGGCGGCATCGCGGCCCGGCGGACCGTTCCCCGCAGCGCTGATCCCGTCGCCGCTGATCCCGTCGCCGCTGATCCCGTCACCGTTGCCGCTCCGCGGCGCGACGGCGGCCGATGGAATGGCCGCCGAGGAGGAGAACCGTGCGACCGGCGCCGCGGCCGGGCGCACCGGCGCGGGGCGATCGGCGCGAACCGGCACCGGCGCCCTCGGCACAGGCGGCCTCGGGGCCGGCCGCGGCGGCTGGGGCAGCGCTGCCGAAGCCGGGACCGCCGTCGCCGGTTCGGGCGGCGGCGGCGGATGCGCATCCGGCAGGTCCGCGTCCTCCCGAGGGCGGGGCGAATCGAGCGTCAGGGCAGGCGGGTCCGGTTCAGGGGCCGGTCGCGCCACCGGCATGGCATCGGGTGCGCGCAGCTCCGGCACAGCCGGGGTTGGGCCCGGCGGTCGCGGCGGGTCGAGGAGCACGGGCAGCGGCGCCGGCTGCGGTGCCGGAACGGCCAGGGGCATGGGCGGATCC
>CAZTNV010000179.1:1680-7000 GCA_964615535.1 uncultured Mycobacteriaceae bacterium
GGCGGCGCAGCCTCCAGGCCGGTCGTCGCCGGTAGCGGGTCCGGCGCCGCTGCGAGACTGGCGTCGGAATGGCTGGTCGGTACGGTCGGTTCGATGGCGGCATCGCCGTCGCCGGCCGGCGGCCCCGCGACCCACTCCACCGCGATGACGATGCCGCCGCCCCGGCTGCCGCCGGTCCCGGCGGTCATGCCTGCCGCAAGCGGGGCCAGGAGCAGCCCGGCCAGGATCGCGTGCAGCCCGAACGATGCGGCCACCCCGCTTCGCCCGATCGGTGCCGATGCAGATGGCGGCCCGGCACCCGGTATGGCGGCAATGACGGAACCGGGAGGCCGCCGGGGCATCAGAGCAGGCAGGGAGGCCGACTGCGGCCGACCGATGGACATGGCGCGCAATCCCGCGCAGGAAGCCCCTCATCGGGGCTTCTCGCCGTCGCGGCCTCGGAACGCCGGAGGGACCGGCGCAGGCCAGGACACCAGCGACGCACTCCGATCGCGGATGTCTGCGACGACCAGGGGCGACGGCAGGTTTCCTGGCTTGCGGGTCCTGGCCGCCGGTCCGGCCTTCCCGGAGCGCGTCTGGCGCCCCAGTGGCATGGATGGACCGTGGCTGCCGCTTACAGTTGCGGAGGCAGCTCCGGATTGAGCCGGGCGTTCGGCCGTACCGGATTCCCTTTTACCCCTCTGTCCCGAGGGCACCGTCGCCTGCGACCCTAGGCTGCCCCGCAAAGCGGTGCAACCGGCTTTTCCGGTTCCCGGCAGCCTACAGCAATATCCACGCGGCCAGCCCCAGGAAGGCGTTTCACGCGCCACGGAGAGGTGACCTGAATATGATAAGGGAATCGAAACTTGACGGATTAAACCTAATATGGTCTTATGGTAGCATGATAGTTGCTGTTTTTTGGAGAGCGTTGGGAGAACGGCGATGGATTCAAGCCCCAAGAATCTTTGGAACTTATACTGGTTTGTGGGGCTATTTCCAGTATTTATCCTATTGATTTCTGGTTACATTTTTAATGAAACAATACCTTGTGGCCTTATAAGTACTAGATATAGTTTCTTGGAAGAAATTCAAAAAACGTTACCGGCTCCCGTGTTACCTTTTCTTTATGGCTTTGGAGCAGCTCTTCTCGCTTTACTATCAGTGTGCCTTTTTTGCAGTTTTTTTTCGGGTTTTACTATTATAAGATTTATCTTTGATACCAATTCGTATTCTAGCCATAAGACTTGGGTCGTTATTTTATTGATTGCGATCTCTGTAATACTGGCAGTACTGACCTATGTTGGGACGTTCCACCCTCATAACTGCGTCTCGCATGACCTGCTTCGCCAGTCGTTTGCCACGTTACCGGAAGATCGGGGAGCGGACGACAGGTCAGGTATCGGAGATTTGGTAAGCAGTGTAAATGATGTGTTTCGTATCGGATTTTCTGCAATCGCTTTGACAGCCTCTTTGGCTGCTGCCGCATCTGCCGCTGTTGTAATCAGAATTGGAATGGATGACGACTGGGCAACGGACAGCAAGATCCAAGAAAGCCAGTCTTATCTTACCCATGTTTTTCAACTTTGTTCTATAGTATTGGTCGTTGCTTTTGTTCTTATGCATCTCTATTTCTCATTAGGGGAGAGCTACTTAACAGCGGCAGGGCATACTAGGGTGATTTCTGATCTTAGCACAAAATACGCTGTCCAAACAGGTATCGAGCAATACAAGAACATTCGATTTTCTATAGAATTACAATGGGCAGTCGTGGCATCAATCGTGCTCTTTGTCTTGTATTTGCCTTCCAGCTTAGTTCTTTTCCTGCTGACACCTTCACAAGCAGATGGGAGACCGTCGGCGAGTGCTCCTTGGACTACTTTGCTGGGGCGGGCATTGACAGTTGCTAGTCCAATTCTTGCCGGCGCATTGGCCAATGCGGCACAGTTCTGGACGTCAGTTTCTGGATCGTAGCTTCTGGCCCCGCGGCAGCCCAGCCGCCGTCAATGCGATGGTGACCCTGGCCCCTTCCGAAAGGGGGCGCCCGGCAATATGAGCCCCCACATCCGGCGCCGATGACCGGCGGATTCCCGAGCGTCGGCAGGCGCCCTCCGCCTACAGCAATATCCACGCGGCCAGACCCAGGAAGGCGAAGAAGCCGACCACATCGGTGACGGTGGTCAGGAACACGCCGGAGGCGATGGCGGGGTCGATCTTGAATTTGTTGAGGGCGAGCGGGATCACCGTGCCGGCCAGGGCGGCGGCGATCAGGTTGATCACCGTGGCCGCGCCGATCACCACCGCCAGCATCGGCATGCCGAACCACAGCGCGGCGATCGCCCCGGTGATCACCGCGAACATCAGGCCGTTCAGGCAGCCGACCAGGACTTCCTTCCACACCACCCGGCGGGCGTTGCTGCTGGTCAACTCGTTCATCGCCAGGGCGCGCACCGCCACGGTCAGCGTCTGGGTGCCGGCATTGCCGCCCATCGAGGCGACGATCGGCATCAGCACCGCCAGCGCCACCACCTGGGCGATGGTCGATTCGAAGATCGCGATCACGCCGGAGGCGATCACCGCAGTGATCAGGTTCAGGAACAGCCAGGAAAACCGCGACCGGGTGGTGTGGATCACGTCGCGATAGATGCCGGTCTCGCTGACCCCGCCCAGGCGCAGCAGATCCTCTTCGGCCTCCTCCTCGATCACATCGACCACGTCGTCGATCGTGATCACCCCGATCAGCCGGCCGGCATCGTCCAGCACCGGCGCCGAGACCAGGCCGTAATGGCGGAACAGGAAGGCGACCTGCTCCTGATCGGTGGTCGCCGGCACGGTGCGCAGTTCGCGCACGGCGATATCGGCCAGCCGGATGGATCGCTTGGACCGCACCAGATGCGACAGCGGCACCTCGCCGATCGGCCGGATCATCGGGTCGATGATGAAGATCGAGTGGAACTCGTCGGGCAGGTCCGCGGCATCGCGCAGCCAGTCGATGGTGCGGCCGACCGTCCAGAACATCGGCACCGCGACGAATTCGCGCTGCATCAGCCGGCCGGCGGAGTATTCCGGGAAGGTCAGCCCTTCCTCGGCCCAGTGCCGCTCGATCGCCGGCAGGCTGGCCAGGACCTTTTCGCGATCCGCCTCGTCGAGCTGTTCGATGACCTGAAGGGCGTCGTCGCTGTCGAGCCCGGCCAGCGCCGGGGCCAGCTCCTCCGGCTTCAGACCGTCGAGGACCTGTTCGCGGACATCCTCGTTGAGATAGGCCAGGACCTCGGCATCGAGCAGAAGCTGGGTGCGAATGATCGCAAGCAGCGTTTTGCGGTTGTCGGTATCGATCCGCTCCAGCAGATCGGCCAGATCGGCGGAATGCAGCGGTGCCACCAGCGCCCGGACCTGCTCGGCCCGGTCGTGATCGAGCGCGTCCTCGATCTCGGCAACCAGATCCGGCGACAGGCCATAGCGCTGCTCCGAGGGAGCGTCGGGTTCGGGCCGCTCCCTCGGCTCCGGTGCCGCCGTATCCGTCCGATCGTTCAAATCCGCCACAGCTCCCGCGGCACCAATCCCGGCTGGGACTGCCGGCCGACCGCCAGTTCGGCCTGGGCATCGATCGTGGCCAGGGCGGTCATGTTGACCACGCCGCGCATCGTGGTCGACTGCGACAGGATATGGGCCGGCCGCGCCACGCCCAACAGGATCGGACCGATCGGCACGGCATCGGTGATCACCTTCAGGAGATTGAAGGCGATGTGCGCGGCGTCCTGGGTCGGCAGGACCAGCAGATTGGCCGATCCATTGAGCCGGGCGCCGGGGAAGATCCGGTTGCGGATTTCCTCGTCCAGCGCCGAGTCGGCGTGCATTTCGCCGTCGACTTCCAGTTCCGGCTGACGCTCGCGGATCAGCGCGACCGCCTCGCTCATCTTCTGGGCCGACTGGGTACTCACCGAACCGAAATTGGAGTGGGAGACCAGCGCGACCTTGGGAACGATGCCGAACCGGCGGACCTCTTCCGCGGCCAGGGCGGTGATCTCGGCGATCTGCTCCGCGGTCGGCTCGGGGTTGACATGGGTGTCGGCCATGAACAGCGTCGAATTGGGCAGGATCAACCCGGTCATCGAGGCCGGGATGCGGACCCCGCGGCGCAGCCCGAACACGCTGAGCACCGTGCGCAGATGGTCGCGATACGGGCCGACCAGTCCGCACACCATCGAGTCGGCCTCGCCGCGATGGACCATCACGGCGGCGATCGCGGTGGCATCGGTGCGCATCGCCGTGCGCGCCTGCGCCGGGGTGACGCCATGGCGGGCCAGCAGCGTGTGATAGGTGTGGGAATACTCGCTGTAGCGCGGATCGTCTTCCGGATCGGCCAGATCGACGTCGCGGCCGATCCGGACCCGCAGGCCGAGCCGCTCGATCCGGCGCTCGACCACCGCCCGCCGGGCGATCAGGACCGGGCGGGCCAGCCGGTCATCGACCGCGACCTGGATCGCGCGCAGCACCCGCTCGTCCTCGCCCTCGGCATAGACCACCCGTTTGGGATCGAGCCGGGCGCGGTTGAACACCGGCCGCATCACCAGCACCGAGCGGAACACGAAATCCTCGAGCTGCTGGCGATAGGCGGCGAAATCGGCGATCGGCCGGGTCGCCACGCCGCTGTCCATCGCCGCCCGAGCCACCGCCGGGGCCAGCTCGACGATCAGCCGCGGGTCGAACGGCTTGGGGATCAGGTAGTCCGGGCCGAACGCCAGGGTCTGGTCGCCATAGGCCGCGGCCACCACGTCGGAGGATTCCTGTTTGGTCAGCGCCGCCAGCGCACGCACGCAGGCAACCTTCATCTCGTCATTGATCGTGGTCGCACCGACATCCAGCGCGCCGCGGAAGATGAAGGGGAAGCACAGAACGTTGTTGACCTGGTTCGGATAGTCGGAGCGGCCGGTGGCGATCAGCGCATCGTCGCGCACCGCCTTCACCTCTTCCGGCAGCACCTCCGGCGTCGGATTGGCCAGCGCCATGATGATCGGGTTCGGCGCCATCGCGGCGATCATGTCGGGCTTCAGCACGCCCGGCCCGGACAGGCCCAGGAACACGTCGGCGCCCGGCATGGCGTCGCCCAGCGTGCGCGCCTCGGTCTCGCGGGCATAGCGCGCCTTGCTCTCGTCGACCTGGCCGGGCCGGCCGGTATAGACCACGCCCTTGCTGTCGCAGATCGTCACGTTCGCGGGATCTAGGCCCAGGCTGACCAGCAGGTCGAGACAGGCGATCGCCGCGGCGCCGGCGCCGGAGCACACCAGCGTGACCTCCTCGATCCGCTTGCCGACCACCTCCAACGCATTGACCATGGCGGCGG
>CAZTNV010000179.1:7010-8246 GCA_964615535.1 uncultured Mycobacteriaceae bacterium
GGAGACGATGGCGGTGCCGTGCTGGTCGTCGTGGAACACCGGGATCTTCATGCGTTCGCGCAGCGCGCGCTCGACGTAGAAGCATTCCGGCGCCTTGATGTCCTCCAGATTGATCGCGCCGAAGGTCGGCTCCAGCGCGGCGATGATCTCGACCAGCTTGTCGGGATCGGTCTCGCTGATCTCGATATCGAACACGTCGATGCCGGAGAACTTCTTGAACAGAACGCCCTTGCCCTCCATCACCGGCTTGGCCGCGAGCGGGCCGATATTGCCGAGCCCGAGCACCGCCGTGCCGTTGGTAATCACCGCCACCAGATTGCCGCGCGAGGTGACGTTGCGCACCTCGGCCGGGTCGCGTTCGATCAGCTCGCACGCCGCGGCCACGCCGGGGGAGTAGGCCAGCGCCAGATCGCGCTGCGTGGTCAGCGGCTTGGTCGGCGTGACCGCGACCTTGCCCGGGGTCGGATGGCGATGGTAATCGAGCGCGGCTTCGCTGAGCGAGTTGCTTCTGCCGGTTGTGACCGTAATGGCCATCGCGCATTTTCCCCTTGGCTGCTGCGCGGTTCTTATAAGGCGGGCCGCCTTTCGGGGGAAGTCGCAGAGGGTGAATTATTTGCATTGCCCTGCGCGTTCGGCCGGAACTGCGGGCAAGGGGCAGGCACGATTGCGACCCCCTCTCCCGGGACCGGGAGAGGGGCTGGGGAGGAGGATTTGCGGGTCCGGACCGGCTGCGTTACCGGGTGCGATAGTCGTGGACGCGCACCCGGCGGGGCGGACGCTGCTCGGTCCCGGTGGCCGGCCGGGTTGCGGCGCGGTCGCGGGTGCCGACCGATTCCGCCGCCGGATAGGGCGAGGCGCTCTCGTCGAACCGCTCCCAGCCGCTCTGCCGCCAGGTCTCGCGCCGTTCCTCGACGTCGATCGGGGCGTGGCGATCGAGAATCGCGACCGCCCGGTCGACCTCGGCATCGGTCAGCTTGAGCATGACCAGCGTGCCGCCGCGGCGCACGCCCTCGGCATAGCCATGGGCCTCCTCTTCCGGTACGCCCAGCCCGATCAGCGCCCCCAGCAGGCCGCCCGCCGCCGCGCCGAGGCCGGCGCCGATCAGCGTCGCCGCAATCGGACCGGCGGCGACCACCGGGCCGATGCCGGGAATTGCCAGCAGGCCCAGCCCGGCCAGCAGCCCGCCGGTGCCGCCGACCAGCCCGCCGACCAGCCCGCCGACCACCGCGCCGGTGC
>CAZTNV010000180.1:0-8214 GCA_964615535.1 uncultured Mycobacteriaceae bacterium
GGGGCGACGGCATAGGGCCAGATCAGCAGGGTCTTGTAGACCGCCGAACCGCGCAGCCGGGTGTCGGCCAGCACGGCGAACAGCAGCGCCAGACTCATCGACAGCGCCGTGACCGCGACGCTGAACACGATGGTGACCCACAGGCTGTCCAGATAAAGCGGATCGTTCAGCACGACGTCGAAGTTTTCGAACCAGACGAATTCCGAGCGCAGCCCGAACGGGTCCTGGATCAGCATCGACTGGTACACGGCTTGCGCCGCCGGCCAGATAAAAAACACCAGGGTCACCGCGATCTGCGGCGCCAGCAGGAGGTAGGGGAGAACGCGGCTGTCCCAGACGACGCGGCGGTGCATGGGGGCCTATTCGAGCCTGGGAGTGATGAAGCCCTCTCCCGAAACGGGAGAGGGCGTCAGCGGAAATCCGCCGTCATCGGGCGCTTCCGCCGGGCGGATTACCGTCGGATCACGACCGGTTGGCCCGCTCGAAGGCTCGCAGCACGGTGTTGCCGCGCTGCACCGCGTTGTCCAGCGCCTGCTGGGCGGTCTGCTGGCCCTGGAAGGCGCGCTCCAGCTCTTCCTGGATGATGTTGCGGATTTCCGGCATGTTGCCGAGGCGCAAGCCGCGCGAGTTTTCGGTCGGCTCGGTCCGGGTGAGCTGGCGGATCGGCACCTCGGTACCCGGGTTCTGGTCGTAAAAGCCGGTGGCGCGAACCTGCTCATAGGCCGCCTGGGTGACCGGCAGGAATCCGGTCTCGGTGTGCCAGCGAGCGGCGATCTCCGGCCGGCTGATGAAGTTGAAAAACGCCGCGGCCGCGCGGTATTCCTCCGCCGTGCGGTTGGGCGCCGTCATCACCCAGAAGCTGGCACCGCCGATGATCGAGTTGAGCGGTGCGCCCGCGACGTCCGGCCAGTAGGGCAGGGAGGCGGTGCCCCATTCGAATTGCGCCTCGCGCATGATCCGGCCGCGCAGGCCGGACGAGGCGTGGATCATTGCGCATTCGCCCGACGGGAACAGCGCATCGGCCGCGGAATCCCGCCCGCCATAGCGGAACAGCCCCTCGGCCTGCAGGTCGATCAGCGCCTGGACGTGGCGGACGTGCAGCGGGCTGTTGATCGCGAGCTCCGCACCCATGCCCTCGAAGCCGTTGCCCAGGGTGGCCAGCGGCACATTGTGGATCGCGCTGAACTGTTCGAACTGGGTCCAGGTCGGCCAGGCGGCAGTGAGGGGGCAGGCGATTCCGGCCGCCTTCAGGGCACGGGCCGCCGCGATCACCTCGGGCCAGGTCGCCGGCGGCTCTTCGGGGTTCAGCCCGGCCCGCTGGAACGCGTCACGATTGTAGAACATCACCGCGGTCGAGCTGTTGAACGGCATCGACAGCATCCGGCCGTCCGCTGTGGTGTAGTAGCCGCGCACCGCCGGCAGATAGATCGAGGGGTCGAACGGCGTGCCGGTTTCCTCCATCAGCCGGTAGACCGGATAGACCGCCGGCCCGGCGGCCATCATGGTGGCGGTGCCGACCTCGAACATCTGCACGATGTGGGGCGCGTTGCCGGCACGGAAGGCGGCGATCGCCGCGGTCATGGTCTCGGGATAGGAGCCCTTGAACACCGCATTGACCTGATACTGGGTCTGCGAGGCGTTGAACTCGCTGACGATCCCTTCGAGGATGCCGCCCAGCGGCTGGGTCAGCCCGTACCAGAACTCGATCTGGGTCCGGGTCTGCGCCTGCGCGGGCGTCCCGGCAATCGCAATCCCGGCGACCAGTGCGGCACCAAGCAACATCCTTCGGGTCGGCATAATCTGCTCCTGGAAATTCGAGGGAAAGATTGGGGTCGAGTAACGATGGTTGAGGCTCGTCCGCGACGTTATCGCCGCCTCGGATCATGATTGGATGTCAACTTAGTATACCTTATGTGACAATCCATTCTGGATCAAATGCCCCTGCTCCACCATGGGTCGCGGGCTGCACCGGCACCGGAGGAACGGATATGGCCGGCAATCCGAAACCGACGATCCGCCGGGCCTTTTGCCCGTTCGGTCGATGGTTTGGGTCTAAACGACTCCTTAACTGCGTTCCATTATCGTCCGTCTCTCGGGTCGGATGGAAGGCGTCCCATGCAAATCATGCTGAGTCTGCGCAGCCCTGGTTGTGCATGGATGCGGATCATCGTGAGTCTGGAAGGCGTGAGTCTGGAGGGCCCGAGTCCAGAGGGCCTGAGGTCTTGGATTGTTTGAAGTGGCGGGCGGCTCGCCGCGCTCCGGGATGGTTCTGGCGCTCAGCCCGGTTGGCCGCCAGACCCTCGGCATCGCGAGCGATGCCTGAGAGATCATGATGCCTTTGCCTCGCACGCTGAGCGGCGGCCGGTCGGACGATCCGGCGCAATCCCCGCCCGTCGGCGGGATGCCGCTCTTGACCATTGAGGGATATTTTACCATGACCGCGCTGCCGGCCTATGACTGGCTGCGGACGCCGATCTGGGCGTTTCACGCGGGCCGTGCGCGGATGGTCTGGGCCAACCAGGCCGCGCTGCAATTCTGGGAAGCCGACAGCCTGGAGGAGTTCCTCGGCCGCGACTTCTCCGACATGTCGGATACCACGCGCACCCGGCTCGACCAGCACCTCCAGGAGATTCGCCTCGGCCGGCATACGCTGGATCAGTGGACGCTCTATCCCAAGGGCCATCCGGTCAATGTGCTGGTCAAGCGGAGCGGTCTGGTCACCGAGACCGGCGATCTGGCGCTGATGCACGAGGCGCAGATTTTCGATCAGGCGATCGATCCCGAGATCCTGCGCGGCGTCGAGGCGATCCGGCATACCGGTGTGATGGTGTCGATGTTCACGCTGGACGGTCATCCCTTGATGCAGAACCCGGCAGCGCAGAGCGCCTATGGCCTGACCGTCAGCGGCACCTTTATCGCGCTCGACCGGCGTTTCACGGACCCGGCGGACTGGGCCGATCTGTCGAAAGCCATCGCCGGCCGGCAGGTGTTCCATCGCGAGACCCGCATGACGACGCTGCGCGGCCCGGAATGGCACGGCGTCGATGCGCGAATCGCGCTCGATCCGGTAACCGGTCAGCCCAGCCTGCTGATCAATGAGCGCGACGTATCCGACCGCAGACGGGCCGAGGTCGAACTGATCGCGGCGAAAGAGCGGGCGGTCGCGGCCGACCGGGCGAAGTCCCGCTTTCTGGCCTCGATGAGCCACGAAATCCGTACCCCCATGAACGGCGTCATCGGTATGGCCGGTCTGCTGCTCGACACTCCGCTCTCGGCCGATCAGCGCCATTACGCCAACGCGATCCGGGATTCGGGCGAATGGCTGCTGGCCATCACCAACGACATCCTGGATTTCTCGAAACTGGAGGCCAACAAGGTCGAACTCGAAGCGACACCGTTCGACCTGCTTGCACTGGTTGAAGGCACGATCGACATCCTGGCGCCACGGGCCCATGGCAAGGGCATCGACATCGCCTCCTTCGTTCCGCCGGATCTGCGCGGCCGGTTCCAGGGCGATCCCGGCCGTCTGCGGCAGATTCTTCTGAACCTGACCGGCAATGCCGTGAAATTTACCAGCCGGGGATCGGTGGCGGTCCGGCTGGAGGCGGTCGAGTGCGGCGAAAGCACCGTCAGGGTGAAGTTCGAGGTCAGCGATACCGGTCCGGGCATTGCGCCGGATGCCATTCCCAGGCTGTTCACGGTGTTCCATCAGATCGACGGATCGTCGGTCCAGCATCCCGGCGGTACCGGTTTGGGTCTCGCCATCAGCCGGCAACTCGTTGAACTGATGAGTGGCCAGATCGGGGTGACCAGCGAGCCCGGCATCGGCAGCCGGTTCTGGTTCGTCATCCCGCTCGAACGGATCGAGTTCGATGCCGATCCGTGGCTCGAAGTGCCGGCCGGGCTGAACGGCAAGCGAATTCTGGTCTGCGACGATACCCTGGTCAATCGCGATATCCTCTGTCGGCAGTTGACGGTGTGGGGGGGCGACCGCGGTGGCCGTGAGCGGCGGGCTGGAAGCCCTGGCGGAACTGCATCGGGCGAGCACGGCCGGTGCACCGCATGAAATCGCGCTGCTCGACCACGCGATGCCGGAGATGACCGGGATCGAACTGGCCCGGCGAATTCGCGGCGATCCGCGGATCGCGCCGCTGCGGCTGGTCCTGGTGCCATCGACCGGCCTGTCGGAGATCGGTTCCGATCCCGGCGCGATCGGCGTGGACGCGATCGTGCCGAAACCGCTCCGCCAGTCGAGCCTGCTCGATTGTCTGGGCGGGATTCTGGGCTCTGCGGCGGCGCGGTCGGTTGCCCTCGCCAGACCGGACCAGCCGCTGGAACCTGCCCGCCGGCTGCGAGTTCTGGTGGCCGAGGACAATGTGGTCAATCAGCAGGTCGCGCTGGGGCTGCTGCGCCAGCTCGGCCACCACGCCGACGTCGTCGGCAACGGATTGGAAGCGATCGAAGCGGTGCGGACGATCCCTTACGACATCGTGCTGATGGATCTTCAGATGCCGGAAATGGATGGCTACGGCGCGACCGCCGCGATCCGGACGCTGAACGGCGATATCGGCCGCGTTCCCATCGTTGCGATGACCGCCAATGCCTTCGCGGAGGACCGCAATCGCTGCCTGGCGGCAGGCATGAACGACCATTTGGCCAAACCGATCGATCGCCGCAAGCTTCACCTGGCGCTGGAGCACTGGACGCGACCGGTTTCGCCCGACGTCGGCCCCGAGGCCGGCGCGGTGGCGATCGATAACGCCGCCCCCGATCCCGCGGTGGCCGACCCCGCGGTGGCCGACCCGGCGGTGATCGACTGGCTGATCGATGCACTGGGCGAGGACGGCGTCGGCGCCGTGCTGGAGGCGTTCTGGTCGAGCAGCGAACTTCTCATGGTTCAGATGCGCGCCGCCCACGGGGCCGGCGATGTCGCGGCGATCGGTCGTCATGCCCACAGTCTGAAAGGAGCGGCCGGCCAGCTCGGTCTGATGCGGCTGACCCAGGTCGCGGCCGAACTCGAACGGCGGTGCGCGGCCTCGGCCGTTGTGCCGGAGGATGCGATGATGCGCCTGGAGCGGTGTTCTGCCGAGGCGCTTGCGGTACTGGACGAGCGCCGGCCGGGGTCATGAACGGGGGCGACGGTGTAGCAGCGGGCGGCGGAGGATGCGATGCGGGTCGCAGTGATCGACGACAACGAAATGAACCGGGTGATGGTCACCAAGCTGGTCGAGCGGATCGACGGCTGCTCCGTCATGGCCTTTTCCGGAGGACCCGAGGCCCTGGCCGCCCTGGCCGCCGAAACGCCGGATCTCGTGCTGATCGACTACATGATGCCCGAAATGGACGGGATCGAGTTCATCGGCCGGTTTCGCGGGCTGGCCGGCGCGCCGGGTGTGCCGATCGTCATGATCACCGGACTCAACGAAAAGTCGATTCGTCGCCAGGCGCTCGATGCGGGCGCCAGCGATTTCGTGACCAAGCCGATCGACATGACCGAGCTGCGCATCAGGGTCGCCAACCTGCTGGAACTCCGCGAAGCCCGCAATCAGCTTTACGAGCAGCGAAGCTGGCTGGCCGAAGAGGTCATCCGCGCCACCGCCGAGGCGCAGGACCGGGAGGAGGAGATCATCTACCGCCTGTGTCGAGCGACCGAAATCCGTGATCAGGAAACCGGCATGCACGTCGTGCGGATGGCGATGTATGCCCGGGTGATTGCGACCAAGCTCGACATGCCCCGCTTCGACCGGGAAATGATCTATCGGGCGGCGCCGATGCACGACATCGGCAAGGTCGCGATCCCCGACAGCATTCTCGGCAAGCCGGGCAGGCTGGACGCTGCCGAGTTCGAGCTGATGAAGACGCATACGGTAAGAGGGCACGACATATTGAGCGGCAGCCAGTCCGAACTGATCCAGTGGGGCGCACAGATCGCCCTGTCCCATCACGAGCGTTTCGACGGTACCGGCTATCCCCATGGGCTGATCGGCGAGGCCATTCCCTTGGCGGGCCGGATCGTGGCGGTGGCCGACGTGTTCGATGCCCTGACCATGAAACGGCCCTACAAGAAGGCGTGGCCGCTGGAGCAGGCGCGGGACTATCTGAGCAAGAACGCCGGCAGTCACCTCGATCCGAACTGCGTCGAGGCCTTCATCGAGGGCTGGACCGACGTGCTCGGGATTCATGAACGCTATGGCGAGGATACCGAGGACGCCCAGGTCGTCGATAGCGGCGGAATCCTGCCGGGTAGCTGAGCCGGCTCGGGCTGTACTCGGGTTTCGAGGCCGGATGATGCGAGGCCGGCTTCGGCGCCGGCCTCGCGCGCTTCTCAGGTCCGGGTCAGCGGCGGCTGGTCTGCGCCAGGAACACGCGCATGGATTGTGGATCGATGGTCATCCCGCGGCCCGGCTGGAACGGCTCGGCCGGCCGCTCCGGCGTAACTTCGGTGACGTCAACCAGATTGACCTCGAGATTGCCGATCAGGTGGCCGGGATCGACGGTTCGGCCTTGCCACGGATCGGGGTTGATCAGCGACACCACGCAACTCTTGGCCTCTCCGGCATGCTTCGCATCGTAGCGGAGCAGCGCCGTGATTTCGGAATTCGGCGGGGTGAGCCGGACCTGGAGACCTTCGACGTTGAGCGGTGGGCATCCCGCCTTCATGCGATGGACGGCCGCGACGAACCCCGACAGATCGAAGCGCGGCTGGCGCATCTCGTTGTGCCAGTCGTCGGGCCGGGTGTGAACGACGTGCAGGCTCTTGGCGAAGCCGTTCTCGTAACCCATGGTCATCATGACGCCGGTCGAGAACACCGCAGAGAACAGGTAGCGAAGCTGGTACTCCCGGCGGATGCGGCCCTCGTCGCCGGTGCCGAGATCGGCGATCAGTCGATTGGTATCGTGACTCTCGGGAAACGAGATCGATGGCGCGATGGTGCGGAAGTCGTTGTACTGCTGGAGCAGCCAGTCGCCCTGCCAGTCCCACCATTTCGAGCTGTTGAACAGGTAGTCGAAGCCGGCCCGTTCCAGCGCCCGCGTCTGCTCGACGGTGCAGCCCAGCGTCTCGGCCGCCATCAGCACGGTCGGCTCGGCCTTCCGCGCCGTCTCGATGATCGGGCGCCAGATTTCCACCGGGACCTGGTAGGCGGCGTCGCAGCGAAACCCCTTGCAGCCGAGCCCCATGCGATAGGCGATCAGATTGTTCCAATAGGTGATCTGGGCTTCACGATAGCGTCCGTCGCGGTAGTTCAAGTCGGCCAGATCGTGCCAGACCGTGACGTTGTTGGGATTGTTGGGATCGACCGCGCCCGGCGAGTGCAGCGAACCGTCATGGTTGCGAACATACCAGTCGGGATATTTCTCGGCCAGCAGGGAGTCCTTGGCGGTGTGATTGATCACCAGGTCCATCATGACCTTGAGGCCGTGGCGGTCGGCCTCCATCATGAAATCATGGATCAGATCCTCGGCCGGCTCGCTGGCGTCGCCCCGCACCACCGGATGCAGTTCGCGCGGGTTCCGAATGGCATAGAGGCTGCCGGACTGGCCCGGCAGGGCGAAGGGATTAAGGAAGATCCAGTCGAACCCCATCTGGGCGATGCGCGGCAGATGGGTGGGCCAGCTCTTGATCGGGCCGGCCAGCAATGGGAACAAATTGTAGATCCGCGGTCCGGTCTGCACGCTGTGGCTCCTCGGGATGGTTTCGGGCGGAGTATCGGGAACGCTGTGATATCTCATGGACCGGGATCGGGTCGAGCGAAAGCCGATCGCCTGGGTCCATCATGGCCGCCCATCCGTAGCGCGGCCCTGCATCGCTTGCCCGATCCCGTGCGGGTGTACTCCTTTCCGATCGGGGAGACGGCCGGACGGCTTAGCTCCAAAGATGAAACAGATCACTGATTCGGCCAATCTGGGTAGTTATGGCCGAAGCGTATCGCCTTTCGATCTGAGGTCGATACTTGTATCGTATCGATTTGCGCTGCGATCCTGGCCCTGAGCCGATCCCTGCGCCGCTTCTGAATTCGATCGAGTGTCATGATAGATCATTTGACGGCCCTGTTCGACTCAGCCAGCCTGGCGCCTCATGGTTACTGCCTGTTGTGGCAGCCCGGTCTGATCTGGCTTCACCTGTTGTCCGATGCCTTCACGGGTCTGGCCTATTACTCGATTTCCCTATCCAGCTAATGCAGGTGCTGCAACCGAACCGGATCGGCGCCGCAG
>CAZTNV010000181.1:0-8206 GCA_964615535.1 uncultured Mycobacteriaceae bacterium
CAATTTCACCTTGCCTGAAATCAGGAATGGCCTGGGCGCTTCCGCCGTCAACACTGTGCTGATGCCCAAATAAAATCCGATGCCCAGCACCGTAGCGCTTACATGCCCGCCGACCGATACGCCTCCGCCGAATTGGGTGCGCTCCCGGCTCTCCTTCAAGTCGGTGCCCGATTTTTGGTATTGTGGAAAGATCAATTGCCCCCAGACATCGAAATGAGCCGAGGCAGATGCCTTCACCGTGCCGCTGAGATAAGACTTGTTGAAACTGTAGTTCACCCCGGCGCCGGCCTTGATGCCTCCAGCTGAGAGCATGAGGTAAGCGTAACCGTTGAACAAATCGAACAAGCGGGCATTGATCGGTTTGCTCTTGGTACCGATATGCACATACCAGGCTTTGGAGTCTTGGAAGAAATACGCTGCATGAATATCCGCCGTCAGGCGGGCAACCAGCCCGGTCTGGGCGCCTTCACGGGGCAATTTATAGTTGGCGCCGATGCCAATCTCTACCGAATCGCCGGGGCTGTAGGAAATCATGGTGGTAAAGGGCGCTTCAGAGGAATCCAGCAAACCGAGCCGTTTGCCCATCACATTGGCTTTGCCCTCTAGCAAAATCAGGCTGGGTATGGATATCAACAGCATGAGTTGGGAGGAGAAGGCTTTCCCGTCGTCGGGCAGGGTGGCCAGCGAAATGCCGGCAGCAATGGATATGGGCGTACTTGCAGAAGCGGTATCCTCGGGTAAGAGGAACTTCTCCGAATTCACACCCTTATCCTTGGCTTTGAAATAATCATACCAGGTGGCGGCATCGGGATTCACGGTGCTTTTGTCGGCGAGGTAGCGCAAGCCGAACAGCCCCCGGAAGCCGAATATGCCCAACCCCGTATTGCCCAAAGGCAGCGGTGAAGCCATATCCAATTGCGCATCCACTAAAAATGCCGGAATGTCGGGCTTATAACTCATGGCTGCCCCCCCCGCTATGCGGGCCTGCGGCGCCTGAAACTTGACAGAACCCTGGTATTCTCCCGCCTTGAGCGAGAGATAGCCTTGTATCAGCAAATTGGCCGTTTCTTTGGTGGCATTGCCGGGAATGATAAGGTCAATGGCTATACCCTCGATGCGCAAAAACGAATCGTGGGGTTTTCCGTTTGCATCATCATCATCTACCGTGAAGTAGTACTTGCAGCCCTCGCCCCGCGCATCTACGCCTCCCGGATTTACGCTCACCCCTCCATCGAAGCCGAAATATTTGTACTTGCGCATCTCTCCGCTTAGCTCTTGCTCGTGCGCCCCAAAGTGGATGGCGGTAATCGAAATTTCAATTTTGGCAGGATTATCGGCAGGCCCTAAAGAAATCCGGGCGCTGTCGGGCAGCGGTATGGCGCCGCCGGGAAGTTCAAAACTGCCGTCGCTGTGGATGATGAAGTTCTTGAGAGAAATGGGAGTTTTCAGGATATCTTTCAATCGGGAGTTTTCTTCAAAGGATAAATCGCAAGACAAATCCAGGAATACCTTCGATTTACTGCGCCCTACTTCCAGCGCATGGACATATAAGATGAAGACATCTCCAAAACATATCTTCAATTCGTTGTCTGGTTTGGCGGCAAAGGAAAAATCCCCATTGTTTTGGAAAAAGGCTTCGAGTTCTACGCGCAGAGGGTCTGTTTGTCCGCATTGTTTGAATTTGGGGATGGTAAGGCTGCCCCGGATTTCAGAACGAACGATTTGATTCTGCTGAAACTCCATCTCGAACTTGGAAAACCCGAGGGCGAAGCCTTGGCGGTTGTCGTTCAAGTCGTTGTCGTTTTTTTTGCCCAAAGTGAACAACATTTCTGCGCCCCCCGTAGGCTTGACGCCGGGCGAACCCACTACCTCCAGGCCGATTTTACCAGAAATACCGCCGGTGCCCACCAGCAGATTACGGGCATAAATGCCGAGGGGGTTGCCGTTTTGATTTTTGAACCATTTGGCGGAGAGGGTGATTTCTGCTTCAGTAATATAGGCGCCGATGAAGTCGACGGGGCGGCCGTCAGCCCGGGCCTCGGGCAGGTTCTTAGTGCGCGACAGGTCGACCCGGAGGTCGGTCACGCTAAGTCGCAGGCCGGTGTGTCCGATCTCCGATGGCGTCAGCGAGAATTGGGACAGGGCGTCGAATTCCAGTCCGTCGCCGCTCGAATAGCGGACGTTGCCCGCCGTGAAGCGCAGCTCCGCGCGATCCGACAGGGTAGGGTGGTTCTCGGGGATCACCGCGTCGTTGGCGTCGAGGGGCAGGAGGTACTTCCGCGGAAAGCGCAGCGCCAGCACCAGGTCGGTCGCTTCGACGCGCACCGCCGGCTTAAAACCGCGGAGTACCGCGTCGAAATCGAGGTCGGCGCACACCGTGCGCAGGCACTGCCGCAGCTGGTCGAAGCGCTGTTGGAGCGTGCCTTGGTCGATAAAAAGACTAAAGACCACCTCGAATAGGTCGCGCTGCGCGGCGTCGAGCTGGGCGAGCAGGGCGAAGCGCGCGTCGACGCCCGGGTCGGCGGGCAGGGCGATATGCGGAGAAGAGGCTGCGTTATAGCGGTCGACGAACGTCTGGAGGGGATTGCCGCCGCTGATGCTGTGCCGCAGCAGACCGTCTATCAGGTCGACCGCCGAACAGCCCAGCGCGCGCACCAGCACGTCGAAATACGACCGCGGGTTGCCGGCGAAGGCCTCGATCGAGAATGCCGGAAAAAAAGCCCGTATCGGGAGGCGGTACCACCAGCGAAACCCGAACTCCGAACCATTGCCCCCGGCGGCGGGGTTGACGGCGAGCTCGAGGCCGCCGCTGCCCGGCACTTCCCAGCCGAGGCGCTGATCGAAGTACAACAATAGGGACCCGTGCCCCGCATCGCCCGTTCGGCTGCGGTCGGCAGCGAAGTGGCGGTAATAAAGCTTGCTCAGGGCGGTCTGGAGTTCGGCTTCGAACAGGCCAAGGTCGCCGGGAATGTCTTCCGGGCCGATCAGATCGCTTATTTTGCTGACGATTTCCATACGAATCGCTGTTGTTTGTTAGGGTGTTTCTGAAAATCAGCGGATGTGCCGCCGATCCTACGTGAACTAAGTCGGCCCTTTCCTAAGGGCGGTCGAACGATCCGCCAATCAACTCGATGATCGGAGCACGATTGGGATGGTGGTCGTACCGAATATCGTCCGACGGACTGACCGGATCGCCAGCGTCGATCAGGTTTTGCTGGTCTTCGAGCTCCCAAAGGTCTTTCCCGCGATCGGCGACCGTCGCCGGATCGTGGATCGACGTATTTGCGAGGCACGGTGTATGCGGCCCCCACGTCGCTTCGGAAATGTAGTACTGATAAATGCGTTCGATGTTGTATCGGTCGCCGTCCTCCGCATTGGGCGGCTCGGCGGGGTTGTCGACGGCGAGATCGAAGGGGAGGGTAGAGAGGGCCAGGGAGAAATCGACAATCAGGCGCCGCAGCGTCTGTAGTCCGCCCGTACGCGCGTCGTCAGTACGGTCCAACATAGCCGTCAGCGCATCGCACTTGAACCACCCGTGGAACCGAATGGCCGGATTGATGCGCGCCGCCATGGCGCCTTCGCCGGCCGCGCCGATTGTGGCATGGTCGTCGGTCACCAGGGGCGTACAGTCGCCGATCACGCCGTTGAAGCCGACGAACGAGCCATTAAAAACGTTGGCAGGACTCGGCACGTCGGCGCTGAGATGCCGGAAAAAGCCTGAGCCGCTGCCATCGACACTTTCATTGCGGTAGTCGAGCACGTATTGCCACTGCGCCTGCGTGACGAACACCGCTTGGCGCAGCGCGGGGTTCAGAGATAGACGCGCAGTGGGCCGGTAGCCGTTGTATTCGCTGGTAAGCGCCGCCTCAAGCAGGCTCGTGCCGGCGTGAAGGAAGGGCAGGGTGCTCAGATCGTCGGGTACGCCGCGCATCTGCGCCATAAGGTTGAAAAACCAGCGGTAGCGCACGCCGTAGTGCGGATCTACGCTCGCTGGCAGGAACACTGACGGCGGATAGGCGTTAGGCTCGTCGGCCACTTGGGGCCGCCCATTTAGGACGTACACCCTGCCGTAGCTGTTGTAGCGATCGTCGAGGCCGAGCAAATGGCCGAATTCGTGGGCGAAGGTATTGCCGTGGATCTTGGCGAGGTCGGCGGCGTTGCGCTGGGGGTGGTTGACACGGGCATCGGGAAACTGGCAGTAAAAACAGGCCAGGCGGCGGCGCCTGACGTACGAGCGCCTTCCGCGCAGTTCCTTGCGTGCAGCGACCAACGCCGTGCCCGGCGGTATCCAGCCGTATTCGCCGGGGCAGGCGAGGGTAATGCGGATGTCGCCGTCGCTGCCGGAAAACGGCCTGTCGGCGCGGATCTGGGGATCGCTCGCCACCGCGCCGGCGGTGATGGCCGCCGGGCCGTAAGGCGGTGCGCCGTGAATGCCGGTGATCTCCCAGAGGCCGAGGTTGGACGTCGACGACCACACCTCGGCGATGATGCTCCGCACATGCTCTCGGAACACGATCAGGTCGCGCCATGACATGTGCATGTCGCGAGCGAACGCCAGCCGCGATTCGATCACCTGATGTACGATGGGGCCGGCCTGGGTAGAATACGTATCCTTCCGAATCCGATAGGCGCTACCGGCCTCGGATTCGCCCGACAGCCGGGCAATGCGATCGTTTCCCGACGCATCGTATCCCGGATGCGCGAGGTAGTAGTATACCGTGGTGTCGACATCGCGCAACTCGACCCGGCCGTTGGCGACCTGGAAGCCGCGGAGGTACACCTTGAAGCGGGTATACTGGGTCCGCCCGGTCTTGAAAAAGCCGTCGTTGACCAGAGCCAGAAACGTCCGAAAGCCGCGCAGATTCGGCGTGCCCGACGTGGTGAACGCGTCGAGGTAGGTCTGGCGCATCGTCTGCCAGTCGGTCGCCGAAAAGCTCAGGGCGAAGAACCCGAACGGCATGGGGTCGTAGCCGTCGGGACTGGCCGTAAATATCGAGGCGATGTGCCGCAATACTGGGTTGCGCAGGCCGTCGACGATGAAGTCTGGGCCGCGCGTTATGAATGCAAACTGCCTAGTACTGCCCAGCAGGTCGTTGGCGATGCGCGCCACGCCGGCGAGAAATGCGCCCGAAACGGCCCCCGGCTGACTGAACGCCCGCAGGCCAGCCGGCAGCGCCGAACTGTGGTTCAGCGCGCCGAACCGCGGTTCGGCGCTGTTAACGAAAAGGGTGTAGAATGCGCCGGCCGCCGTGGTCTCGAATGCGATACCGATATCGGCAAGGTGGTCGCAGCCATCGCCCGCCAGGTTATCGAAATAGGTCGACTCGCGGTAGCAGCTGCTGACGTATCCATCGGGCGGCAGCTGCTGGGCCGACAAAGCGAGGTCGAACGGGCACCACAGGTTATCGAGGTATTCGTAGCGTTCGAGCCGCGGCACCGGCCCGTGGACGTAGCCAGCATCGTGGGGCGTCAGAGGCACCGTCGCGGGGATTTCGTCTCGATGCCACAGTACCACGATCCGGCAGTACTGGGCGATGGCCACCCAAGGCTTGTTGGGGTCGGGCTTGACCGACGACCACAGCATTTCCAAGGGGCCGACTTCGCCCCCCCCCAGTGCGTGATCGAGCACGGTGAACCGCGATGACGGATCCTCCACCTTTTGTGCCGAACCCGTGCCTCGATGAAATGCGCCTACGACGACCAGCGCCGAGTAGTGGGCGCTGGTGCCGTCGTTGAGCTGTCGGAACCTCAGTTTCGCGGCGATGGCCCCGTCGCGTACAGTCACCTCCTCGGGCATGCGGTACACGTCGGACGGACCGACGACGAACCGTTCGAGCGTCAGCACCGGAAAATGCCCGCGGGTTTTGTTGCGCGAGCACATGGGCTGGATCACCCCGGTGCCCCAGTCGATTGCCATATCTTCTAGATACCCGTCGTGGCGTGTCGTACCCAGCTCTTCGAAAAGGTTCAGCGAATAGCCGAACTGGTTGCGCAGATCGACGTATACGCGGTTGAGGTTGCGGAAGTTCGGATTGGCGGCCGTACGGCCTTTGCCCACCAGCACCGACGCGTACACTTCTTTCGCGCGATCGGCGCGATTCACGCCGGTGCATACGACGAAGCGTGATGCCGTGGTTTCCGACGGCGCTATTCCAAAGGCGACCAGATTGTCGCGCTTCGACGGCGCGGCGAATCCGCCATAAAAGGCCGCAGTGTCGAGGTAATGCAGAGTAGCCTCCTTGTTGTGTTCTTCGATAAAAACCGGATCGGTGGTGTTGGGGCGGGCCACCTCGATGATGTGCGCCTTTTCACGGGCCTGGAGGAACGGATCGGTGTCATTAGTACCCGCGCTGCGTGTACGCAGCTGCCCAATGGTGGGCTGGTAGTGCGGATCCTCGAGCACGATCTCGAACCCAAAATAACTCATGCTGCGCGCCTTCGCATTGATCGGGCCCGAAAAGGGCCAGAACTGCTGCTTCCGCGGGAAATAACCGAGCTTCTGCCCGGCCTTGATCTCTCCAAGGAACGTCGGGATCGTATTCGTATGCCGCTTGTTGAAAATCGCGTCGACCGGACTGCTATCCGACAAGGCCTGCGTGGGATCGAAAGAATCGGTATACGCTGCCAAACCGTTGGGATGCAGCCCGATAATCGATCCCTTCACCGGCGCCGATGCCATCGCCGCCGGTTTGCCTGCGTTGATGGCCGTCGTCAGGTCCGTCTCGAAGTCCGAGCCCGCCGGCAGGATGTTCCCGTTGCCGTCGACGATCGAGCGCATCAGCACCGACCTGTAAATATAATACCGCACCCGCGGCCCCTTCTCCGGCTGTACGAGCGGCTTGAAGATTATGTCAACTAGTTTGCCGCCACTATTTTCTGGGACCACGCCGGGAATCGTATCAGGCACTTCGATGCAAAATAACTGCCCGTCGCAAACGGCATAGGCAGCCGGGTTCTTCGCACTAACCGCGTCGACCCCCGCGGCATTATCGCTCTCGGCGGCATAATGTATCGACGAAACGTTGAAGTCCTTGTAACTGCCCGAATTACCCCTCACGGCCGGGCCGAACTCCAGACCATGATACCCTCCGCCGAGCGGCGTGCTGTACGAGCCGATCAAATTCAGGTCTGTAAAAAAATAAAAATCAGCCATGCTCAAAAAAATTTACATTGCACTACCGCAACCGTTTTTCAAGAAAATATCATTCATCAACACCTCCCATAACCAGACGAGGGCTTCGTCACCCCCATCCGGTTATGATCGCACGTCTTATCTTATGCGAATGGAACGCAGTAATTTATTGGTTTTTACCTCCCTAATCTCTACGCTCCTACGGTTTGCACTAGGATTCAGAGTGATGCTCCATTCCTCCCAAGCCTCACATTCACACCAGACACCTCGGGTGATGTAGTAGGTGAAATCTCTAACGTTGAATACTCCAGGAGCAGTGCCGGGGGTTACGGATGTAGGAATGGCGGTTCCATTGTATCCCGGGAAATTGGTCGTGTTGATATACGTTGGAGATGCCCACCAGTTAGGATCAGCATAAATTTCGTGCTCAATGCCTGTCTGAATCTCCTTTGCCTTTACACGCCATGCTGCCTTGCAATCCGGAGGAAGAGGGACGAAAGAACTAAATGTGAGGTTCCACAAATGAGGAGCACCAGCAGGCGTGGGATTGCTATAATAAAAATTTGCATACTGAAGATCCATCTTTGGTATCTCAATCAGCGCAATATCGTCCAGAGCCAGGTCATTACCGTCGCCGGGCTGGGATTCATCAAGGAAAATCTTGATGTTCAGTGAATTGCCGTAACCGTAATTATACAAGTGTTTTTCAAACTCATACCAATCACAAGCGCCGGCGCTTACATTCAGCGTTTCAGACAAGTTGCCAAAAGGTAAAGAGAACTCAATATCCAGCTTAGGCTTGACATCAAAATCACATTGTTTAAGGTTTTTTGCACTCACACAAAACTTATAACTACCCCACTCTTTGACAGGGACGGTCTGTTCCCAGATCACCCGCCTGCCGCTGCCGGTGGTAGCGCCGTTCACTACCATGAACTTACCGGAAGCGTTGGTGCAGGTCCCGGGGTCTTGGGCTACCCAGCCGGAACTGATGGCCAAGGCTTCAGCGCCGGTGACGATATTTTGATAACGACATTAGGAATCAGTAAAATGAAAGTTCTCGTTATTGAAAAA
>CAZTNV010000182.1:0-8205 GCA_964615535.1 uncultured Mycobacteriaceae bacterium
CCGGCGAGACCGGCGTACCCGCCACGACCCGGCACTACCCATCAGGATAAGTATCGTCCGCAACAAATCGATTTTTGTGCCGCTTGACCCTTTCAAATACTACCAAAGATGATTATATGTATTTTAATAAAACTTGAGAAGAGTGTCTTAACTCTTGCTGCCTCATAATAGCTTTGTAAGAAGCGTTGGAGCCGCTTCAAGCAATGGAGGGGGTTATGTTTGATTTCGTTCTGCCTCTGATTCAAGATCCCGGCGACGCTCATGGTCAATCAGAAGTTAAAACGATCACGCGCCCGAAACTGGTGCAATCTGTTGCGGCGCCACTGAGGGGTGATATCGAGCCGAACGCCGACAATCGCATCGATATTGTCGGAAGTCCGGTATGGCAGTTCGCCGGCGCCGGATTCTTCGAGCTGGGGGTGCGCTACGATCCCCTGCAATCCGCGCTCTGGCAGACCATGACGCCCCGCCGGCGCCCGAGTTTCACCACGGAATTGCTGCGCGAAATGACCTCGGTCATGGACCTGGTCGAAACCGCGGCAAATTCGCTGGAAACCAATGCGAAGCTGCCGATCCGCTACCTGGTCCTGGAGTCCGGCATGCCGGGCATCTTCAATCTCGGCGGTGATTTGCGGTTGTTTCTGCACTTGATCGGCGAAGGAGACGAGCCCGCCCTCCGGCGCTACGCCCATGCCTGCATCGAGGTACAGTATCGGCGCGCCAGCAATCTCGGGCTGCCGATCCACACCATCTGCCTGGTCCAGGGCGATGCCCTGGGCGGCGGCTTCGAGGCGGCCCTGGCCCATGACGTGATCATTGCCGAGCGCAGCGCCAAATTCGGCCTGCCGGAGATTCTGTTCAATCTGTTCCCCGGCATGGGTGCGCACAGCTTCCTGTCGCGCCGTCTGGGCACCGCGCAAGCCGAAAGGATGATGCTGAGCGGGCAGATCTACACCGCGGCGGAGCTCCATGCGCTGGGCGTGGTCGATGTCCTGGCCGAGGATGGCGAGGGCGCCACCGCCGTGCAGACCTACATCCAGCAGCATGAACGCTCCGCCCTGGCCCGAGAGGCGGTGTTCAACCTGCGCCGCATGGTCGATCCGGTGACCCGCGACGAGCTGATGCGGATCACCGATCACTGGGTGGACACCGCGCTCCGGCTCTCGCCGCGCGATCTCCGCCGCATGGAACACCTCGCCACCGCCCAGGAACGGCGCTGGGCCAGGATCACCCGCCCGGCCGCCCGGGCCGGCCGGTGAGCCTCGGCCCCGGTGAGCCTCGGCCATTGCGCGGGCCGCAGGGTCCGAGACGATCATCCCGCCCAACCCGGCCGACCGGAAGCGAACGCATCTCTGCGCGGCCAGCCGCCAAGGCTGGCCGCGGTGCATTGCGACGGTGACGATCCCGGCAACAGCGCTTCGGCCACCCCCGCGGCGAGGCGCGCCGATGCCGTGCCCGCCGGTTCGGGCTACCGCGAGGCCGGCCGGCTGTCGAACCGGCTCGCCTGTGCGCGGAAACGCGAGAATTCGTGCTCCAGCCGGTCGAGGCGGTCGCTGCCGAGATGATCGAGCTCGTCCGGGCTGATCCGGCTCAACTGACGCGCGAGAACGCTGATCGACATCCCGCCGACATTGGCCGAACTGCTCGACAGCGCGTGGCACTTCTCGCGAAATCCGGTGGCGTTGCCGACCGCGGCATCCTCCCGAATCTGGACCAGCAGCTTCTGGGTGTCGCGCACGAAATCGGTCAGCAGTTCCGCGACGAACTCGGTGCCGCCATCGAGCTTCTGGAGTTCCTGCACCACCGTCCAGTCGATCGCCGACCGGCTCTCGCCGAACCGCGGGTGGGAGGCGATATCGGTCACCGACATGGCCGGCTCGGGCTGCACAGCCGCCCCGGCGGCGTTCGACGCCAGCGTTGCGATCTGGTCCAGCAGGCGGTGCGGTTCGATCGGCTTGGTCAGATGGGCATCGATGCCGGCCTCCTCGCAGGCGCGGCGCGCCTCCGGGGTGGCATCGGCACTCAGCGCGACGATCGGCAGCCGCGCCTCGCCCAGATGGGCCATCCGGTAGAGCTTGGCCACGTCCAGCCCGCTCATCCCGGGCATGTTGATGTCGAGGATCAGCAGGTCGTAGGGCCGATCCTCCAGAGCCGCCAGCGCATCGTCGCCGTTCGCCACCAGATCGACCCAATGTCCGGCGGTGGCCAGAATGCGCTGGGTGACCTTGCGGTTGATCAGATTGTCCTCGGCCACCAGAATGTCGAGCGGGCGGGTTGCCGAATCCGCGCGGCCCGCCGCCTCGGCGGCCCCGCCCGGCGGGGGCGCCTTGACCAGCGCTTGCGCGGCATGAACTGCCGCGGCCAGGGTTTCGGGCTCGACCGGGGTCCGCAGAACGGCGGCGAACGGCCCCGCGATCGGCGGCGGCGCATCCCCGGCCGCGACCAGCACGAAACCGAACCGGCCGGCCGGCCAGCGATCCTGCAGTTCGTCGGCCAATCCCGCCGCCGCATTCGCGTCCCGGTCGCGGCCGTCGATCAGGATCACGGCATGGGGCTCGTCTTCGGCAACCGTGACGGCCAGGGCGCGCAGCGCCTCCTCGACCGACACCGCGGTTGCCGCCGGGATGTTCAGCCGGGACAACTGGTAGCGCAGGCTGCCGATCAGTTCGCGATCCGGCGATACGACCAGCACCGCATCGGCGGCCGGGACCGGCGGCGACTCGGCCTGCTGGTGCAGCGGCATCTCGAGCCGGAAGGTGCTGCCCTTGCCCGGCTCGCTGACCACCGTGATTTCGCCCCCGAGCAGCCCGGCAATCTGTCTGGCGATCGCCAG
The DNA here is from genome assembly GCA_964615535.1 of uncultured Mycobacteriaceae bacterium. Lineage (GTDB taxonomy): Bacteria > Pseudomonadota > Alphaproteobacteria > DSM-16000 > Inquilinaceae > CAZTNV01. Next base: position 2,834 of record CAZTNV010000182.1, read on the forward strand.
ACCGAGGCCGCTGCCGCCGAACCGGCGGTTCACCGCCTCGTCCGCCTGGGTGAAGCTTTCGAAAATCCGGTTGAAATGATCCGGGGAAATGCCGATGCCGGTATCGGCGACCTCGAAGCGGACCCGCACGCCATTCGGCTCGATCGCCGCGACCCTGGCGATGCTCAGCGCGACATGGCCCTGTTCGGTGAACTTGACCGCATTGGCCATCAGATTGGTGAGAATCTGGCGCAGATGCGGCCAGTCGCCCCGCACGCTGTACGGCACGTCCGCGGCAAAGCACACGGTCAGCCTCAGCCCCTTCCTCTTGGCCTCCAGCCGCAGGATCGACACCAGATCGGCGATCTCGACGTGCAGATCGAAATCCTTGATCGTGATGGTGATCTTGCCGGCCTCGATCCTCGAAAAATCGAGGACGTTGTCGATCAGCGACAACAGGGCCTGACCGGAAACCTTGACGGTGTGCACCATCTCCCGCTGGTCGCGGTCGAGACGGCTGGCTTCGAGCAGGCTGCTCAAGCCGATCACGGCGTTGAGCGGCGTCCGCAGCTCGTGGCTGACGATCGCCAGGAACCGGCTTTTCGCCTGGTTGGCCTGCTCGGCCTGGGCCTTGGCCAGCGTCAGCTTGCGGATCAGGCTGCCGGCATAGCCCGGCAACACGATCAGCGCGGTCAGCAGGCCGATGCCGAGCGGCAGGTCGTCATGCCAGAACGGTGTCGTCCAGATCACCGCGAGAAAGCCGGCGAAGGCGACCGCAACCGAGGCCGCCAGATAGGGCAGGCCGTAGCGGAACCCGTTGCCGAAGGCGATCCACAGATAGATGGGATAGAGCGGCGCCCCCATTGCACCGCCGAAATGCAGCAGCAGCGACACCACCGTGAAATCGGTCACCATGGCGGTCAGGCGGCGAACCGGCGATGGCCGGGGATCGGCGATGATCAGCAGGACGCAGCCGACCGACAGGGCCAGATAGCCGGCGGCGATGGCGAATCCGGTCGCCATCGCCGCCTGCTCCGCCGGCGTCCCGCCGTCCAACAGGCCGAAATACAGCGTCAGCAGCCCGACGATGGCGATCCGGATGATCGCCTGCTGATGCTCGCTGTCCGGCCGGTTCCGAAGCCGGCCGAGCACGCCGGCCGCATTGCGCGGCCAGGATCGGGGGACTGGCGGTCTGACCATGGGGTGTCCGATTGCGCATCAAACGCGGGAAATCAAGGTATCGGCGGCGACCGAAGCGTGTCCATGTGCAATCGCGGACAGCACCCGGGCGCCATCGCGCCCGAAACGCGAATCATGATCGTTTCAAAAATCGGTCCGGCCGGGACGACGCTTCGTCACACGACGCTTCGTCAAGGTCGAGGGCCGCTCAATCCCGGTCCGTGCGGCTTTCCTGAATCCGCCCATCGGGCGACCCGATCGGTCGCCCTGCCCGATCAGTCGCCCCGATCGAGCGACGGCAGCCGGCCGACGGGGTCTCGCCCAGGGGAGGCGCCACGGCGCCGCCCCCGGCGAAGGCCACCGAACTCGGACAAAAAAACCTTGCCTGCCTTACATCGTTACGGCGGAAGCAAGCTGCGTATTGTACAGCTCCAGGGCCTCCTGAACCGCGGAATTGTTGCAGCCGCGCACCGCCACCCGAGTGTGGGTGCTGATCTTGGCGGCCTGAAGCAGTTCCAGGCTCCGGCCGGCGCCGATGATCTCGGGGACCTGCTGAAGGACGCGCTCGGTCAACTGGCTGTACTGCTCGGTGTTGAACCGGAAGGTCCGGCCGGCATTGCGGGCCGTGTTGGTCGCCGGGTTGAGCGGACGATAGCAGCGCTCGAAGGCCACGATGGCCGACTGCAGGTCGAAGAAGGTCTGCTCGGCCGGATTGGCGGGGCGAACCGTTTGGGCGTTCGCGCCCGCGGAAACGCCGGCGATCATGACGATCCCCAGGGCGGTGGCGATGAGTCGATTTGCGATCATGGCGTCTAACCGTGTAATGGAGGAACCGGCATCCAAGATGCTCAACTCGTGCTCCGGTGGGAAGTAAAAAACTGCGGCCTGCTACCGGACATGCCGATTTCGCCGATCGTTGAATAGCCGCCGGCCGGTTTTGCCGCGACACGGCCGGTCGGCGCACGACGATCTGCCCTCCCTGCCGCGGCGCAAGGCAGTGTTTGCGGCCGGGCGCCCGCCTCGCGTTCAGTCCAACGCATACCGCCGCGATGCGCGGCGCCGGGCGGGTGCTCCGGCCGGCCATTGGTATCAGACCGATTCGAAATTTGCGCACTCAGGCAATCGCCAGGGTCCCGTCCCATCGCCGGGCCGCTGCCGCATCGCCCCGCCGGTAATTTTCAGTCATACGGTCGCAGAGAATATGAATGAACAGCATTATTCTCCGAACCGGGACTGATCATTCGTTTCGTAGTTCGAAAGCTTCTTCGGATTCGGCTCCGGCCGGCTTGAACCCGTTCATGAGCGAACGAAGCTTTTGAGCAGTGACGACGCGTGTTGTCGCGGCGATGGCGTCATTGAATGCGCCACGCTTGAACAATCAGGATCGGGTTGACCCCGGTTTGCGCCGCCGGCCGGAGCCCTCGTGCCATGCCGCTCCGGAGGCGTCCCGCCGATCGTGGCAGCCGATCTCTTGAACAGGAGTTGCTTCATGAATGCAGACGGTCCGGTTCCTGAACACGACCCGTTGGGCCATAACGGAGTCGCCCTTCCCGTCATCCATCTGACCGCCGCGGCCGGCGATTCGGCCCATCCGCATGCCGCCGACCCGCGCTGGGGCGAGCGCGACGACCGCGAGTCGTCCGGTTCCGGCCGCGCCGGCCAGCACTTCGACGAGTACGATGCCGAGCAAAGGGTGCTGTCCTCGACCGCCGGCAGCCTGTGGTGATCACAAGCCGGCGCCTGGCCTGATGCGGCGAACCGCGCTTTTGCGGTTCGCCGCCGCGGCGTCGGCCTCTCCGGCCGACCGCGGCGCAGCCCGGCCAGCCCGGGGCCGGCCTCCCGGACACCCCTCCCCGGAAGGCCGTCAGCGCAGCACCCGCGCCACCCGGCTGGGCGGCACGGGCAATCGTTCCCCGTTCCGCTCGACTTCTTCGTCTTCCGAGACGATGGCCTTGTCGGCCTCCTCCAGCACCTTTTGAGCCTCGCGCTGGTCCTGCGACTTGCCCTTGTCTTCGCCGGCGTCCGCCGCCGCGCGGGTCTCGCCGCTGTGCATGTTCGGATCGGCCGGGCCGGCCGGCCTCCGCTCGGGCTGCGGCGATTCGGGCCCGGCCGTCTGGTCACCCGCCTCGGGTCGGGCGGTGTCGCCGTGATTTCGCTGATCGCTCACGCTGTCCTCATCTGGCTGTCGGAGCCGGGACCCCGCTCCGCAGCCGCCGGCCCGCTGCCGCATGCCGAACGGCCGATTCGAGGTCTCCCGCTCAAGACCTAATGCCGCCCTCCGCCGGTTGTTCCCTGGCCTTGGCCATTCCCTTCTATCGCAAAAGTTGAGGTTTTCGATTGCTGCGCTCGACAACGCGAAGCCTGACGCGCCGGGGCGATATATTCTTTCTTTTTTCGCATAGCCCTTAAAACTATTATGGTCTATGGGGCTGATTATGCTAACGTCCAATCGCTACGCAAGCAGCCCAAGTTCGGGGGGGAATGCATCGCTGCGCACCCGGAGAGTCGCTTCGGCGGACTCTGCGTCTGGTGCGATTGACTCAAGAAAAAAGGGCCGCAAACGCGGCCCAGGTTTAGGGAGAATCCTTTCAGGGGAAGTGAAAGGATTAAGCTGCCGTTACCGTGGGCAGCGACAGAAGAAGAAAGCGGGCACCACCTTCGGGTGGCGCCTCGCTTCCAAAACACCGCCACCTAAAATGTCATAATTCTTCAATATCGACCCTGTGAACGCCCAATTATGCCTCGCCGCCTTCGGCGATGGCATCGTACATTGGGTTAGTTGTCCCTTTGGGGGTTAGTCCTCCCTTTGGGTACGTTCCAGCCTTTCGTGTCGCTCCTGCGCCTCCAGGCTGAGCGTGGCGATCGGCCGGGCTTCCAGGCGCCGGATCGAGATCGGCTCGCCAGTATCCTCGCAATAGCCATAGCTGCCCTCCGCCACCCGCTCGAGCGCCTGATCGATCTTGGCCAGCAGCTTGCGCTCGCGATCCCGCGTGCGCAGTTCCAGCGACCGATCGGTTTCCAGCGAGGCGCGATCGGCGATGTCCGGTTCCTGCAACCCGCCCTGCTGCAGATTCTGAAGCGTCTCGGTCGATTCGGCGAGCAGCTCCGCACGCCAGCGCAGCAGCTTGTCGCGGAAATACTCCCGCATGATCGGGTTCATGAACGGCTCGTCTTCGGACGGTCGGTAGCCCGGTGGAACCGAACTGGACGCCATCTCATTGCCCATGGCTGTCAATATCCTTGACGACGTCGCGGTCACGACGGCGCGGAGTATAGGTATCGGCACCCGCCGCGACAATCCCGACCAGCACCGGATGTGGCGGAGCAAGGCCTTGGAAACATGACTTTTTGGCGGCCGGGTCGGCGGCGTTCAAAGGTTCCGGTCGAGTTTTGCCAACTCGACCTGGGCGCGCAGATCGATTTCGTCGAGCACCGCGGCCAGCCGGGCATCCTCGATCTCGGGGCGTCGCGCCTTCAGCGTCGCGATCAGCGCCTCGAGCGAGCGGCGCGGGATCGCATCGGCCAGCAGACCCCGGTGCAGCTCGTCCAGAGCGTCCAGAATGGTCTCGGCCCGGCTGCGGGCCTGCCGCCGCCGCGCCAGGGCATCCTCGGCCTGCTGCACGGCCAGCAGGGTGCCGGCTGCACCGACCGTCGGCGCGGCCCCGGCGGCGGCGGTCGATGCCGCCGGCACCGACTCCAGCAAACCGGTCAGGGCGGTCGCGAAATCGGCGGATGCGGCGGTGGCCTTCCTGGCCGGTCGCTGCTCGATCCGCCGCAGCGGGGGGGTGCCCTCGATCTTCATGTGCGTTCCGACATCGCCTCGGTTGCGGTTTCCGGCGCGGCCGATGTCCTCTCGCCCGGATCATTTCCGAAGCGCCGCCGATCCCCGATCGTGCGGCCGCTCCCAATGCCATGGCTTGCGCGACCGGCCGGCGGCGCCGGCCCGATCCACCAGCCCCATCATGGATCGGCATCCTTAACCGCCCGTTAAGGCGGTGTCGAGCAGGATCGACCCTGCCGGGCTGGGCAAATCGTGCCGGGCCATGGGCCGCCGGGGCCGGGCCGCCGCTCCGGAGCGCGCGTGGCACGCGCTTCGCATTGCCACGGTGCGCCCCCCGGCGCGACCCTTTGAAAGTGCCTGCGATGCCGACCCGGATGATTGTGGCTCCCGCCGCCCCCCGCTCCCGCTCCCGCGCTGCCGGCTGGCGCCGGTT
>CAZTNV010000183.1:0-2368 GCA_964615535.1 uncultured Mycobacteriaceae bacterium
TCGGCCGGCCCCACGAGATCGCCCGCGCCGTGCTGTTCCTGATCGAGGACGATGCCGGCTTCATCACCGGCTCCACCCTGTCCATCAATGGCGGGCAGCACATGTATTAGAGGCTGTCGCAGTATAGGTGGCTGGGGCATTCCGTTCATTGGCCATGGCCGGTTCGGAAGGCCGCCCGACTCCCGTGCGGAACGGGCGTACAGAACATGCCGGGTGCAATCGGATGACGCTGTCATCTCAAGCCGGCCCATCGCAAGCCGGAACTTCGCAAGCCGGAACTTCGCAGGCCGGGCTCACAGAGGCCGAGGAGGCCGCCGGGCGCGGCGCGGCGCCGGCCGGTGCGGCCGGTCGCGAATACCCCGACCAGCCGCGGGTCGGCGTCGGCGCGGTGGTGTGGCGCGGCGACCGGGTGCTGCTGGTCCGCCGGGCGCGGCCGCCGGGGCAGGGCGAATGGAGCCTGCCGGGCGGCAGCCAGGAGCTGGGCGAGACCCTGTTCGAGACCGCGCGGCGCGAGGTGCTGGAAGAGACCGGCGTCACCGCCGAGCCGACCGCGATCCTCACCGCGGTCGACGCCATCACCCATGACGACCGGGGCCGCATCCGCTTCCACTACACCATCGTCGACGTCGCCGCGGACTGGCGCGGCGGCGAGGGGGAGGCCCGCGACGATGTCGATGCCGTCTGCTGGGCGACCCCGGCCGAAGCCGACCGGCTGATCGCCTGGCCCGAGACCAGGCGGGTGATCCGGCTCTCGGCCGAACGCCGTGCCGAGCTGATCGCCGCCACCCTGGCGGCAGCAACGCTGGCGGCCCCCCAGCCGCTCGCCTCCCCCGGCCCGCCGCCGCGGCTGCGGCCGCGGCCGGGGCTGGGTCCGCTGATGCGCAGTCCGCTCGGCACCCTGATCGCGCGGCCCTGGATCGATGGGGTGTCGCTGCGGCTGCTGGCCGACTGGTTCTTCCCGATGTCGCGGGTCTGGGCGGCGGCGATCGCGGCCGAAGGCTCGTTCGAGCGGTTCTGCGCCGAGGTGCCGCTCGATCCGGCCCGGCTCTCGCCGCGCGCGCTGTGGCTGTCGAACAGCCTGGACGACGTGGCGGGCCTGGCGGCCCGCTGCCGGGCCGCCGACCGATGCTGGGACGAGGTGCTGTTCGACGGCGGCCGGGCCGCAACCCCGGGTGTGGTGGCGGCGGAGGAGGCACGGCTGGACGCCGCGAGCGCGCTCGGCTTGGCGCGGCTGCGCTTCGCCCTGGTCGCCCGGGCCCAGCAGGTCGCCGCCTGCCGCTGGGACATCCCGACCCCCAACGCGGTCGAGGCGCGCCACGGCGAGCGGCTGGCCGATCTCGAAGGCGCCTATGCCCTGTCCGCGGACCAACCGGAGGTGGTGGAGAGCCGGCGCCTGCACAGCCCGCTCGGCGTGGAATACTGGCTGCGCTTTCCGTCGCCCTGGCCGGCGGTGGAAACCCCGTGCTGGGCGCGGGTGTTCGAACCCGAGGGCGTCGCCGATCCGCCGACGGTGATCGATCTGCACGGCATCTGCATCGAGCTCGACCATGTCCGGGCGCCGCTGCGCGAGATCGAGTCGCTGTGTCTCCAGGGCCTGCGGGTGATCGCGCCAGAGGCGCCGTGGCATGGCCGGCGGCGGCGGCCCGGCCGGTTCGGCGGCGAGCCGCTGATCGCCTCGGCCCCGCTGGGCGCGCTCGACCATTTCGCCGCCCATGTCCGCGAGCTGGGGGTGCTGACCCGCTGGGCGCGACGCACCGGACGCGGCCCGGTCGGCTGGATCGGCACCAGCCTGGGCGCCTTCGCCTGCCAGCTCGCCGCCTCCGGCGCCGCCGGCTGGCCGGCCGATGCCCGGGCCGACGCGCTGCTGCTGTTCACCACCAGCGAGGGGGTGGAGGAGATCGGCGTCACCGGCGCCTTCGCGCGCGCTCTGGGCGTCGACCGGGCGATGATCGCGCAGGGCTGGACGGTCGAGCGGCTGCGCCGCTGGCAACCGCTGCTGGTGCCTCTGGCACCGCCGGTGATGGGGGCGGGCAACGTGTTCATGGTGCTGGGCACGGAGGACACCATCGCGCCGTTCGAGCGCGGGCTGGCCATCGCCCGGCGCTGGGGCGTGCCGGAGCGCCACATGTACGTCCGGCGCCAGGGCCATTTCTCGGTCGCTGCCGGGCTGATGGTCGATCAGGCCCCGATCACCGATTTCGTCGAGCATCTGCGGCGGCTGTAGTCTTCGCCCGAGTCGCCACCCCCCGCCTCGCCGCTTCGGGAGTCGTCCATGGCCGATCCGGCCGTTCCAGCCTCCGCCCCGGTTGCGCCGCCCGAACGGGCGGCGTCCGCGGCCGTGCCGTCCGCAGCCGTGCCGTCCGGGGTC
>CAZTNV010000183.1:2378-8144 GCA_964615535.1 uncultured Mycobacteriaceae bacterium
GGTCCGCCGCGCCACGCTGATCGGCGCCACGGCGGTGCTGATGTGGGCGACGCTGGCCCTGCTGGCGACGCTGACCGGGGCGGTGCCGCCGTTCCAGCTCGTCGCCATGGCGTTCGCCGTCGCCTTCGTGATCGGTCTGGTCTGGCCGGCGCTGCGCGGGCGGCCGGTGCTGCGGGCGCTGCGCCAGCCGCCGATGGCGTGGGCGCTCGGGGTCGGCGGGCTGTTCGGCTATCACTTCTGCTATTTCCTGGCGTTCAGCCTGGCGCCGCCGGTCGAGACCAATCTGATCAACTATCTGTGGCCGCTGCTGATCGTGCTCGGCTCGGCGCTGCTGCCGGGCGAGCGGCTGCGCCGGAGCCATGCCGCGGGGGCGATGATGGGGCTGGCCGGGGCGGCGCTGCTGATCACCGGCGGCAGCGGCGTCGCGGTCCGGGCGGAGCATCTGGCCGGGTACGGCGCGGCGCTGGCGGCGGCGGTGATCTGGGCCTCCTATTCCGTGTTGAGCCGGCGGTTCGGCAGCGTGCCGACCGAGGCGGTCGGCGGATTCTGCGGCGCCACCGCCCTGCTGGCGCTGCTCTGCCATCTGGCCTTCGAGTCGACGGTCTGGCCACAGGGCGCGGGCTGGGCGGCGGTGCTGGCGATGGGGCTGGGGCCGGTCGGGCTGTCCTTCTTCACCTGGGATTACGGCGTCAAGCATGGCGACATCCGCGCGCTGGGCGCGCTCGCCTATCTGGCGCCGCTGCTGTCGACGCTGCTGCTGATCGCGTTCGGGCGCGGCGAGCCGGGCTGGATGGTGGCCGCTTCCTGCGGGCTGATCGTCGGCGGCGCGGTGCTGGCGGCGCAGGACGTGCTGCGCCGGCCGGGCTGAGCCGCCGATCCGGGTTTTCGCGCGGGCGCCGGTTCAGCGCCGTCCCGGCGGCGGGTAGGGCCCCCGGGATCCTGTCGACGGCCCCGTCGGCGGTCCGGGGGGCGGCGCGATCTGGGTGGCGGCGGCTGCTGCGGCCGGGGCGGGGCGCGATCCGCCAGCGGCGGGCGGCGGCGCGGCGGTGCGCCGGTACTGCGCGGCGATCTGGGCGATCAGCAGGATCGAGCGGTACAGATCGACCATCAGATAGAAGATCAGAAACAGCAGATAGCCGATCACCGGCAGCAGAATCGGCGGGGCCGCGGTGGCCGCGACCGTGCTGAGCAGCACACCGAAGCCGTAGCCGTAATGGGCCTCGGTGCGCAGCAGATCGATGAACAGGCCGAGCGTGGTCAGGGCGGAGACCACGATGCCGACGCCGAAGGCGATCGGCGTGACCTTGTACAGCCCCTTCATGATGAAGGTCAGCAGGCCGATCGCTTCCTGACCGATGCTGGCATTGCCGGAAACGTGGACGTTGACGCTCTGCGGATTGAGCGCCAGCGCCGCGCCATAGGCGCAGAACAGGCCCAGCGCGATGCCGGCATAGATCGGCTCCATCAAGCGCAACGAGATCGCCGCGCCCAGCCCGGCCAGCGGCGCGATGATCGCGGCCAGCACGTTGAGCAGCGACATGATGTCGAGAAAGCCGGTCGAGGCCATCTCGGTGCGCGACGAGGCGATCAGCCGGTCGACCGAGGACAGCATCTTGATCGCGATATACTGCAGCACGATGCCGACCGGCACCACCGCGATGCCGCCGATGAACAGCGACAGATCGTTGAACCGGATCGCCGCGACGATGAAGATCATCGCGACCAGTCCCATCAGGACATACATGCCATAGCCGCCGGCCATCACGAACAGCCGGTCGACCCGCTGCACCAGGCCCGCGGTCAGCACCTTGCGGCAGAGGTCGAGCAGCCAGTCCACCAGCTTGACGGTCGGCAGATACATGATCCGGTCCCCGGTTCGCGATCGATCGGTCGCGGCGGCCGAGCCACCGCCGGCAACCGTCCCCTGGATCAGGGCCGGGACTCTACCACCGAAGGTGCATTGGCAGAAGAGCAGAGGTCGGTCCGGGCACTACAAACCCGCCGCCTTCGCGCCCGCCCTCCCGAGTCGGGGGGCGGGCGGAACGGGCCGGCGCAGGCTATCGAGTCCCCCGATGCGCCGACGATCCTGACGCGGCCCCGCCCGGTCCGGGCGGGTTTGCCGGGCCCGGCGGCCGGCGCGGTCTAAAGAAGTTCGATCGACTGGGCTTCCGGCCCCTTCATCCCCTGGCTCACGGTCAACCGGACCCGCTGCTCGGGCTGGAGATCATAGAGACCGGCGCGGGCCAGGGCCCGCTTGTGAACGAACACGTCCTTGCCGCCATTATCCGGCGTGACAAAGCCGAAGCCCTTCTCGGAATTGAAGAATTTGACCCTGCCTTCGACCGTCTCGCCGCCCATGGCCGGGCCGCTCGGCCGGCGGAAACCGCCGCCCATGCCGCCGCCGCCCATGCCGCCGCCCATCCCGCCGCCGCCCATCGGCCGGCGCCCGGCCGGGACCGCGGTGCTCGAATCGACGCTGTGAATTGTGGCGACCTGAGGGCCCTTCTGGCCCTGGGTCAGATCGCAGACGATGGTTGCGCCCTCAGGCAGAGACTCCATCCCCGCCGCACCAACGACCGACACATGCAGGAATGCGTCGGGCGAGCCATCGGACGGAGTGACAAAGCCGAAACCCTTGGTCGGATTGTACCATTTCACCGTGGCGGTCACGCTGCTGGCGAACGGACGCGAATCACGCGGACCGGAAGAGGAACGCATCGCTTCTCAAACTTTCATGTAGTGGCATAACGACAAGAGGAGACGCTCGACTGGTTTGCGACTCTGCGCAGATTCGGGATGCGTTCCGCCTTGCGGATCGGCCCTGCGCCCCTCGATCGGCACAGCCGCTGATCCGGTCTCCAGCAAACCGCTTCATTCCCGGAGTTTCAACCATAGCACATGACTGACTGGCGAAGCCGCACTTGTCGCGCGGCAATCACGACTCAACGGCGGTCGCCCGCCGGGAAAGTCGATTCTGGTGCCCGAAACGGGCCGCAGGCAACAGTGAAACTGTATCCACCTCAGGGCCTTGTGACCAATCGAACATGGTGTATCCGCCTATTGTATGTCATGTAACCAATCGTATGGCTAGTCCCGGCTGCGGTCCGGCCCCTTCGCTTCTACCCGGTCGGGGGTTCTGTCCAAACTTAAGTATGGACCGGTCGTTTCGCTGCCGGTCCGGGCGGCCGAGTCCGCATTGCCGACTCCGCATCCTTGGCTGCCAATGCATCATGAGTGAAGGATCGCATAGTCGATCCGGTTCGTTCCAATGACAGATCTGTTGCACCTGTTGCGCCGATCTCCGTCGGACGACTCGGCATGGTCCTGGTGCCGGCGCCGGACCCTGCGCAGCGATTCGGTCATCCCGCGCCGAATCGCATCATAGTGCGACCGTGTGCCGCAGCGGGTCGCGCCCGGCGCCCGTGCTCCCCAGGCCTGCCGGCCCGGCCCCTGCTGGATGTCGCATCGCTGAATTCGCCCCCTCCCTGCACTGAACCATTGCATACGCGAGTGTGCTGTTCGACAGTCCGTCTGTTCACCATTGGTTGAGCTTCCGGCCATGGTTGCTGCATCAGGATTGGCGATCGGCCTATCGCTTTCGGTTGTTCTGCTGTTCACGGCACCCGCCGCGATCGCGCACGCCCTGACTGACGGATTCAATATCAACGACTTCGGCGGCGTCGGGCTGCTCCAGTTGCCCACCGCGCGGGTAGCGCCCGAGGGCTGGGCGACCCTGGGCGCCAGCATCGCCCATCCCTACCGGCACGGTTTCCTGTCGTTCCAGCCGACCCGCCGGCTGGAAACCACGCTGCGCGTGACCGGCGATGACGGCCCGCCCGCGCCGGGGCAGCCGCTGTTCACCGCCGGGCTCGACATCAAGGTCGTTCTGGCCCGCGAGGGCCGGTGGCGGCCCCAGATCGCCGTCGGCGCCCGCAACCTGCTGGGCGATCGGCTGTTCTCCGGGGAATATCTGGCGTTCAGCAAGCGCTGGGCGGCGTTCGACGTCATGCTCGGCGTCGGCTGGGGCCGATTCGCCGGGGGCGGATTGGTGGCCAATCCGTTTCGCCTGCTGGCGGGCCATTTCGGCCGCGACCGGCCCTTGACGGGCGACGGCGGCGGGCTGGAACACCTGTTCACCGGCGAGAGCCTCGGCCTGTTCGGCGGCGTGCAGGTGCGGCTGCCATGGAGTCTCGGCCTGATGATCGAGCTCACGCCGGACGATCTGGCGGCCGAGCGGCGCCGCGATCCGGATCTGCGCCGGGCGCTGCCGGTCAATGCCGGGCTGAGCTGGCGGCCCTGGCCGTGGCTCGATGCCGGCCTGGGGATCGAGCAGGGCAGCCGGATCATGGCGCGGCTGTCCAGCAGCTTCGATCCGGGCGCATTGCCGGGCCGCCCGCGGCCGCTGCCGCCGGCCCCGATCGTGCCCAGAGCCGCGGCGGCGCCCGGTTCGGATGCCGCCGCCGTGCTGGCCGAACTGCGGCGGGCCGGGTTCGACGCCGAGGCGATCGCGATGGCGGGCGCCCGCCTCGATGTCCGGGTCGAAGCCGATCCGCGCCTGCCGGTCGCGACCCTGATCGGCCGGGTGGCGCGGGTGCTGACCCTGGCCGCGCCGCCCCGAATCCTGCAATTCGGCATCACCGTCGCCGTCCGCGGGCTGGACACCGCCACGGTGACGCTGATGCGCCGCGATCTGGAGCGCGCCGGCCGGCATGCCGGCAGCCCGGCGGAAATCGGCCGCACTGCGGCGGTCGGGCGCCCGGCCGCGCGCCGCCCCGAGGCCAGCCGCGGCGTGGCACCGCGGCTGGCGGTCTGGGGGGAGCTGCGCTCCGAGCTGAGCCTGTTCGAGTCCGAGCAGGCCGCCATGAGCCGGCTGTCGCTGCTGGGCGAGGCGGAACTCAGGCCCTGGCCGGGGCTGGTGCTCGGCGTCGGCGGCCGGCTGAACCTCGCGGACGATCTCACGCCGGCCGATCCGGCGCGCGGCATCGCCGATCCGGTGCGCAGCGACGCGTTCAGCTTCGCCCGCGCCGCACCGCTGCGGCTGGAGCGCGCCTACGCCGCCCGGCTCGGCCGCCCGGCCGAGGATGTTTCGGCGCGGGTTGCGCTCGGCTGGTTCGAGGAGGCCTATGCCGGGGTCAATGCCGAGCTGTTGTGGCGGCCGTTCACCGCACGCTATGCCGTCGGCGCGGAACTCGGCCGGGTCTGGCGGCGCGATCCCGACAGCCAGATACAGGTGTTGCCGTCGGCCGTCACGACCGGGCATCTCGACCTTTACTATCGTCCGGCCGTCGCCGATTTCGATGCGCGGCTGTCGGTCGGCCGGTATCTGGCGGGCGACTGGGGCGGCACGGTGGAACTGGCGCGGATGTTCGACAACGGCGTGAGGATCGGTGCCTTTGCCACCCTGACCGACCGCAGCGAAGGGCGGTCCGGCCGGGTCGATGGCGGGTTCAGGGTGGCGATCCCGCTGCAGGCGCTGCCCGGCGTGCCGCCGCGCTCGACCGCCAGCTTCGCCGTCGCGCCGCTGTTGCGCGATGCCGGCCAGCGCCTCCGCTCGCCGCTGCGCCTCTACGACCTGACCGGACCGGCCGGTCATGGTGCGATCACCCAGGGATGGCCGCGGCTGCTCGACTGAGAATCGAATGGACTCTCGCGGTTCCGGGCCGGCTCATGATAGAAAAAACGACCTTTGGGACGAATGGCGTGCGATCCCTTGGGTTTCCCTATCCAGGCAAGGCAGGTTCTGCAAAAGTTCTGTCTTGGCCGATC
>CAZTNV010000184.1:0-2224 GCA_964615535.1 uncultured Mycobacteriaceae bacterium
TCGCCATGGGCACCGGCGCCGACGTCGCCCTGGAAAGCGCCGGGGTGACCCTGGTCAAGGGCGATCTGGCGGGCATCGTCCGCGCCCGCCGGCTGAGCGAGCTGACCCTGCGCAACATCAAGCAGAACCTGTTCCTGGCCTTCGTCTACAACACGCTGGGCGTGCCGATCGCGGCGGGGGTGCTGTACCCGGCCTTCGGATTGCTGCTCAGCCCGGTGATCGCCGCGGCGGCGATGAGCCTGAGTTCGGTGTCGGTGCTGGCCAACGCGCTCCGGCTGCGGGCCATCCGGCTGTAGGCCCCGAGGCGCCGCCGTGACCGACCAGCCGTCCCCGCGCACCGAGCTGGCCGAGGAGCGGACGGACTATGCCCTGGACCGGACGGTGCTGGCGAGCGAGCGCACCCATGCCGCCTGGGTGCGGACCGGGCTGGCAGCTCTGGTCGCGGGGCTGGCGATCCTGCGGTTCATGAGCGAGGTGATGGCCGGCCGGGGATTGCGGGCCATGACCTTTGCGCTGATGTCCTATGGCCTGTTCCATTTCGGCATCGCGATCTGGCGCTGTCATCTGATACGACAGCGGCTGCGGTGAGCGGGGAGGGATGAGGATTTGCCGGCATACTGATCGCCATTCTCGCCTATGGCTCGCAGGGCGATGTCCGCCCGTTCGTCGCGCTCGGGCAGGGGCTGGCGGCTGCGGGCGACCGCGTCCGCATCGTGACCGATGCCGGCTTTCGGCCGCTGGTGGAGGCTGCGGGACCGGATCACGCGCCGATCGAGGGGGATATCCGCAAGCGGCTGTCCGACGAGCACGGGTTGACCGGCGTGACCGGCAATCCGATCCGGCTGGTCGCGCTGATGAAGCGGCTGGGCCGCGAGCTGGCGCCGGTCTGGGCGCGCGATGGTCTGGCCGGGTGCCGGGGTGCGGATGCGCTGGTCGCCGGGGGCGGCTCGGCATTTCTGGCCGAGGCCCTGGCCGAACGGCTGGATCTGCCGATGGTTCAGGGCTGGCTCCAGCCGCTGGCGCCCACCGTGGAGTTCACCACGCCGGTGTTTCCGCCGCTGCCGCTGACCGGGGCGCCGGCCCGCTGGACCCATCTCCTGATGCGGCGGCTGATCTGGGCGGGCATGCGCCAGTCGATGCAGCTCGTGCGCACGGCGCTGGGCCTGCCGCCATGGCCGAAGGCGGGACCCTGGGTCGCGCTGGAGCGCCGGCCGGCGTTCTGCGCGGTCAGCCCGGCGCTGGTGGCGCGCCCGGCCGACTGGCCGCCCGGCATCGACATGACCGGGTTCCTGTTTCTCGATCAGCCGGCCTGGCAGCCGGACCCGGCACTCGATGCCTTTTTGACTGCGGGCCCGACCGAGGGGGAGCCGCCGGTCTATCTCGGCTTCGGCAGCATGATGCCGCGCGACCCCGCGGCGCTGGCCCGGACGGTCGCGGCGGCGGTGCGGCAGGTCGGGCGCCGAACCGTGGTCGCGACCGGCTGGGGCGGGATCGACCCGGCCGTGCTGGCGGAGGCCAGGGCCGCGGGCGTGCCGCTGCACGTCATCGACGGCGCGCCGCACGACCGGATTTTTCCGCGCGTTGCCGCGGCGGTGCATCACGGCGGCGCCGGCACGACGGCGGCGGCGCTGCGGGCTGGCATTCCGTCGGTCGTAGTGCCGTTCCTGGGCGATCAGGGCTTCTGGGCAGAGCGCCTGTGCCGCGCCGGGGTGGCGCCGCCGGCGCTCCGGCTGCGCCGATTGACCGCCGAACGGCTCGCCGCCGCGATCGCCGCCGTGCTCGGCGATCCGGGGATGCGGGAGAGGGCGGCTGCGCTCGGCCGCATCGTCCGCGCGGAGGACGGCCTGGCCGCCGCCGTCCGGGCGGTCAAGGGCGGGATTGCCGCCGGCCGGCCAGCGGGTACCGGGATGGCCGTGGGCGGGAATGCCGTCGTAGGATGATCGCCACGATTCGGACGAGGCGGCAAAGGCAGGACGATCATGGAACCGGATGAACTGCGTGCGGTCCAGGCGCCGCTCAAGGCGCGCTACAGGAGCGATCCGGCGGCCGCGGTGGTGACCCTGCGCGCCCGCGGCACGCTCGACGGGGCCGGCATAGCCTGCAAGGTCGAAACCGGCCGCGCGCTGGTCGAAGCCGGGCTGCACCCGGCGACCGGCGGCAGCGGGGCGCTGGCCTGTTCCGGCGATATGCTGCTGGAGGCGCTGGTCGCCTGCGCCGGGGTGAC
>CAZTNV010000184.1:2234-8141 GCA_964615535.1 uncultured Mycobacteriaceae bacterium
GACGCTGCGCGCGGTGGCGACCGCGCTGGGCATCGAGCTGCGGGCCGGGACGGTCGGCGCCGAGGGCGACCTGGATTTCCGCGGCACGCTGGGGGTCGATCGCGACGCGCCGGTGGGATTCCGGGAGGTGCGGCTGCAGTTCGACCTCGACACCGATGCCGATGACGAGGCCCTGGCGACGCTGCTGAAGCTGACCGAACGCTATTGCGTGGTCTACCAGACCCTGCGCCGGCCGCCGCCGCTCGCGGTCGATCTGGTCCGGGCGCCCGGTGGCCAGGGCTGAGTCGCGATGACGGCGCGGCGCAGGGAATGCCGGCTGGATCGCCGCCGGTGCCTCCGTGGGCTTGCCTTGGCCGCCGGTCTCGGGGTGATGCTGGCCGCCGGGAGGGCAGCGGCAGCGGTCGATGTGGTGATCGAGGTCCGCAACGTCCCGCTCGCGACCGGGGAGATCCTGGTGGCGCTGTGCACCCGCGAAACCTATCTGACGCCCGCCTGCCCCTATGGTGGCCGGGCGCCGGCCGCCGTCCCGGTCACCCGGGTGAGGGTGCGCGGGGTCGAGCCGGGCACCTACGCGGTGCTGGCCTTCCAGGACCTCAACGGCAATGGCCGGCTGGACCGCACCCTGTTCGGCATCCCGACCGAGCCGGTGGGCTTCAGCAACGATCCCAGCCTGCGCTTCGGACCGCCCCGGTTCGACGTCGCGGCAGTCACCATCCCCGATCGCGGCGCGACCATCCCGGTCACGCTGGTCACCGGCTGATCGGATGTTCGTTGGCTGCGACACGTTTGAACTGGCGCCGGACCCCATGCTGGTTGATCCCTCCGGCGCATTGATTTTGGAGGAGACGCAGCATGGACCGCTTCACCGGGGGTTGCCTGTGCGGCAACGTTCGAATTGTGGCATCGGGACTCCCATACCGGGTCGGCCTGTGTCACTGTCTCGACTGCCGCAAGCATCATGGGGCGCTTTTTCACGCTTCCGCGGTGTTTCCTCAGGATGCGGTGACGATCGAGGGCGAAACACGCGACTATGCCGGGCGGTTTTTCTGTCCCCGCTGCGGCTCGTCCGTGTTCTCACGCAGCGCAGACGAAATCGAAGTGCACCTGGGGTGCCTGGATGCCCCTGACCAACTGATGCCAACCTACGAACTCTGGACCGTCCGTCGCGAGTCCTGGCTGCCGCCGTTTCCGCTCCTGAGACGATACGACCGCGATCGTGACGCCACGGGCCGCTTCGAGGAGTAGGTCGCACGAACGGTGCGAAGGCGGCGTTACGAAGTGGAGGAGAGGGTCTTGCCGGGTCCTGCCCTCCCGGGTCGGCATGGCCGGTCTCTTCCGTCAGACCTTGTCCATTAGCGGCGTCCATTAGCGGCCATCCGGAGGTGCGGCCCCGAGCCGCCGGCCGAGGCCGGCGATCAGGCGGCCCGCCGCGGCCAGCCGGCGCCCGGGGCCCGTGCCGTGGGCCGCGGCGATCAGGGCGGCGAACAGCGCGGCATCCTCCGGCCGCGGCGCGTCGTAATGCGGCCGGAACCGGCCGCGGCGCAGGCTGACCGTCTTGACCGCGGTGAATTCGAGCAGGCCTTCCGCGCCGCGGGTGACGCCGAAGCCGCTGGCGCCGCGGCCGCCGAAGGGCAGGCGCGGATCGGCGGTCGGCGCGATCAGGTCGTTGATCGTCACCGCTCCGGCGCGCACCCGGCCGGCCAGCGCCTGCGCCGCCGCCGCCGGGCCGAAGATCGCCGCACCGAGCGCCAGCGGACACTCCGCGGCGGCGGCCAGCGCGGCCTCGGCATCCGCGACCGGCACCAGGGCCAGTACCGGCGCGAACAGGTCTTCGTGCAGCAGGGCGAGACCGGGCGGTGCGTCCGCCACCAGAACCGGGCTCATGCCCGCCGCGCCGGGCTCGCCCGGCCAGCCGGCGATCGGACAGCCGCGCGCCGCCGCCTCGGCCAGCAGCGCCTCGGCCCGGCGCCGTGCGGCGTCGCGCACCGGCACCGGCGGCGCCCCGGCCAGGGCAGCGGCCAGGGCCGGCGCCAGCCGCGCGGCCTGATCGGGCGTCAGGAACACCCGCCGCGGCGCGATGCAGGTCGCCCCGCCATTGAGCCGCACGCCCCAGGCCAGCGCCGCCGTCACCAGATCGAGGTCGGCGCCGGGCAGCACGAACACCGCATCGCAGCCCGACAGCTCCAGCGTCGCCGGCACCAGACGCGGCGCCAGCGCCGCCAGCACCGCCCGGCCGGTGCCCGCCGAACCGGTCAGGACCACCTTGTCGATGGCGCAATCGAGCGCCGCGCGGCCGGCCGCCACGGTATCGTCCAGCACGCGCAGCACCCCGTCCGGCAGACCCGCCTCGGCCAGCAGCGCCGCGAGCGCCAGGACCGGCGCGGCACAGCCTGCCGCCGGCTTGACCAGCACGGCATTGCCCGCGGCCAGGGCCTGGACGAGCTGCACACCCGGCAGGAACAGGGGATAATTGTACGGCCCCAGGATCAGCACGAGGCCGAGCGGCTCGCGCCGGATCTCCGCCTCGATCCCGCCGAGCCAAGCCGGCCGGCCGCGCCGCCCCAGCCGCCGCGGCGCCAGCAATCGCGGCGCCTGGGTTTCCAGAAAGGCCACCGCATCGGCCAGCGGCAGCACCTCCAGCGGCAGGGTTTCCCCCGGCGCCCGCCGACCCTCGTCGGGGACGGTCGCGGCGATCGCCGTCGCGCGGTCGGCCAGACGATGGCGGGCACGGCGCAGCACGGCCAGCCGTTCCGCCACCGGCCGGGCCGCCCAGCCGGCCTGGGCCGCGCGCATCTCGTCGAATGCCGGTCGGGTGCGGGGAGACATCCGCAGGACAACACGCACCGCCACCGGGCGTTCCCTCTTGCCGCACCGCAGGCGGGAACCCGCGCGCGCTGTCGCCGTTTGTTCCCGGAACGGAGATCGCGAGTGCGCAAACAGATCGTCATCATCGGCGCCGGGCCGGGCGGCCTTGCCGCCGCCATGCTGCTGGCGCGGAACGACGTGCAGGTCACGGTCCTGGAGCGGCGCGACCGCGTCGGCGGCCGGACGTCGGCGATCCGCGGCGGCGGCTTCACTTTCGACACCGGTCCGACGTTTTTTCTTTATCCCCAATTGCTGGCCGAGATTTACGCCGCCTGCGGCCGGACCCTGGAGGACGAGGTCGAGCTGATTCCGCTCGACCCGCAATATCATCTGGTGTTCGAACAGGGCGGCTCGCTCCGCGCCACCGGCGATGTCGAGCGGATGGAGCGGGAGATCGCCCGGCTGTGCCCGGCCGACGTGCCCGGCCTGAAGCGGCTGCTGGCCGACAACCGCGCCAAGCTGAAGGCGTTCAAGCCGGTGCTGGAACGCCCGTTCAACGGCCCGGCCGATCTGCTGGCCCCCGCGCTGATCCGGTCGCTGCCGCTGCTGCGCCCGCATCTCCCGGTCGATCGCGACCTCAGGCGCTATTTCGCCGATCCGCGCATCCGGCTGGCCTTTTCCTTCCAGAGCAAATATCTGGGCATGACGCCGTTCCAGTATACCAGCCTGCTCACCATCCTGTCCTTCCTGGAATACGAGTACGGCGTGTTCCATCCGCGCGGCGGGTGCAACGCCCTGATGACCAGCATGGCCGAGGTCGCGGCGGGTCTGGGCGCCGAGATCCGCATCGGCGAGGCGGTCGAGGAGATCCTGTTCTCGGGCCGGCGCGCGACCGGCGTGCGCACCCGCAGCGGCACCCATTCGGCCGACGCGATCGTGATCAACGCCGATTTCGCGCGGACCATGACCGCGCTGGTGCCCGACCGGCTGCGCCGCCGCTGGTCCGATGCCCGGCTGGTCCGCAAGCGGTTCTCCTGCTCGACCTTCATGATGTATCTCGGCATCGAGGGACGGATCGACGGGCTGGCCCACCACACCATCCTGCTGGCCGAGGATTATGCCGGCAATCTCGCCACCATCGAACAGGGCGGGGCACCGCCGCAGATGCCGTCGCTCTACGTCCAGAACGCCTGCGCCACCGATCCGGATCTGGCCCCGCCCGGCCACAGCACGCTGTACGTTCTGGTGCCGGTCGCCCACTGCTCCGCCGGCATCGACTGGTCGCGCGAGGCCGAGCCGTACCGCGCCGTGGTCCTGCGCCGGCTGGAGGCGATCGGCATCCGCGACATCGAACGGCGCATCCGGTTCGAGAAGGTCGTGACGCCCGACGACTGGGCGGTCGATCACGCCATCCATCGCGGCGCCGTGTTCAACCTCGCCCACACGCTCGGCCAGATGCTGCATCTGCGGCCGCGCAACCGGTTCGAGGATCTGGACGGCGTCTATCTGGTCGGCGGCGGCACCCATCCGGGCAGCGGCCTGCCGGTGATCTTCCAGTCGGCGCGCATCTCCGCCCGGCTGCTGGAGCGCGATCTCGGCCTTGCGCCGCGGGCCGGGCGGGACTGGTCCGCCGCGGCGCCCGGCACCGCGCTGCCCCTGCCGGCGAGGGCATCATGACCGCGCCGGCAGGGGCCGCACCGGTCGGGGTGATCGGCGGCGGGCTGGGCGGGCTGGCCGCGGCCTGCACGCTGGCGGCGCGCGGCCACCGCGTGGTGCTGTTCGAGGCCAATGACTGGCTGGGCGGCAAGGCGGCGCTGCTGGAGGAGGCCGGCTACCGGTTCGACATGGGGCCGACGATCCTCACCGTGCCGACGGTGCTGCGACGGATCTTCGCGGAGGCCGGACGCGACCTGGAGGGCGAGATCGACCTGATCCGCCTCGATCCGCAATGGCGCTGCTTCTTCGACGACGGGACGGTGCTGGATCTGGTCGAGAATGTCGAGGCCATGGCCGGGACGCTCGACGGGTTCGCGCCCGGCACCGGCGCCGGCTATCGCAACTTCATCGCCCTGTCGCGGCGGCTGCACGAGATTTCCGAGCGCTTTTTCTTCTGGAAGCCGGTCGAGGATTTCCGCGACACCCTGGATCTGCGCGCCAGCCTCAACGCCGCGACGCTGGCGGACGTGCTGGCGCTGCGCATGGGCGCGACCGTCGCCGGCACCATCAGGCGGCAGGTGCAGGACAGGCGCGTGGCCCAGATGCTGGACCATTTCGTGCAGTATGTCGGCTCCTCGCCCTATGGCGCGCCGGCGGTGCTGTGCGCCATCGCGCACATGCAGACCGATGGCGGCGTCTGGTATCCGCGCGGCGGCACCCGGGCGGTCCCGGCCGCGCTGGCCCGGCTGGCCGGCGAGCTGGGGGTCGATCTGCGCACCGGGAGCGGCGTCAAGCGCATCCTGACCGAAGGCGGCCGGGCTGCCGGGGTCGAGACCGAGGCGGGCGAGACGGTCGCCCTGTCCGCGGTGGTCTCCAACATGGATGCGGTGCGCACCTATCGCGAGCTGGTCGGCGGCGCCGCGGGCGCGCGGTTCGGGCGGCGGCGGCACGAGCCGGCCTGTTCCGGCGTGGTGCTGTATCTCGGGCTGGAGCGCGGCTACGACCATCTGCTGCACCATGATTTCGTGTTCTCGCGCGATCCCGAGGAGGAGTTCGACTGGATCTACAACAGGGGCGAGCCGGCGCCCGATCCGTCCTGCTACCTCGCCGCCCCGGCCCGCACCGAGCCGGGCGTGGCACCGCCCGGCGGCGAGGCGCTTTACGTTCTGGTTCATACGCCGTGGCTGCGACCGCATCACGACTGACCCCGCATGCTGCCGGAGTATCGGCGGGTGATCCTCGACAAGCTGAAGCGCACCGCGGGGATGGGCGATCTGGAGGAGCGGATCGTGACCGAGCGGGTGCTGACGCCCCTGGACATCCACCGGCGGTATCGCGTGCTGAACGGCGCGATCTACGGGCTGGCCAGCCATGGCCGGTTCTTCGGCGCGTTCAAGCCGGGCAACCGCAGCCGCGATCTGGAGGGGCTGTATCTGGCCGGCGGCG
>CAZTNV010000185.1:0-8133 GCA_964615535.1 uncultured Mycobacteriaceae bacterium
TTGACCGAATTGCGGAAGATGTCGGTGATCAGCTCCTCGTTGGTGGGGCCGTACAGCATGTCGCGCTCGTGCCGGTCGCGGATGCGCAGCATCTCCTTGCCATAGACCTCGTAGCGGCCGCTCTCGCGCCACAGCTCGGCGGGCTGGATGGTCGGCATCAGGAGTTCCTGGCAGCCGGCGGCATCCTGCTCCTCGCGGACGATCTGCTCGATCTTTTTCAAGACGCGGAATCCCAGCGGCAGCCAGGAATAGATCCCGGCGGCCGCCTGGCGGATCATGCCGGCGCGCAACATGAGACGGTGCGACACGATCTGGGCTTCGCTCGGGGTTTCCTTGAGCGTCGGCAGAAGATAGCGGGACAGGCGCATGGGATGGGTCTTTTAGGGGGCCGGGCGCGGATGCGACGGCGGATCTGCGGGACTTTATTCGCCGGCCGGGCCGCTGTCCATGGCCGCCATCCATCGGGTTCGGCGACCGGGCCCGGCGCCGTCGCCGACTCCTACCGCCGCCGCTGGCGGCAGGCCTGGGCCAGCGCGGCCTCGCCCTCGCTGGTGATCGGCTGGCCGTTGAAGAACACACGGTTGCCGCGGACCAGCACGGTGCCGAGATAGGCCTCGGCGTCGAACAGTTCGGGCGCCCCCGCGATGCCGAACCGCTCGGCCAGATCGAGCGTGAGATTGATCACGAAGGTGTCGGAGAAGCGGAAGCTCGCGCTGCCGGGCAGATCGGCCGGCGCCACCGGCCGGCCCAGCGCGTCCACGCCGGGACGATAGGCCACGTCGGGCGCCGGCTGGTGCGTCACCAGCGCGCGGCAGACCGCGGCCGGCACAAGCAGCCCCACGGTGCGCTCCGGCTGCCCCGGCGCCTGGGCCGGGACGGCGAGCAGTGCGATCGCGCAGGCGATCGGCCCGAGGCAGGACAGGCATGGTCTCATGCGGCAAGTCTGTCCGAGCACGCCTAACATTTCCTTAACTTTTGCCCGGCTCGGGGTCGGTTCGGGTAGCAGACTGCGCGCAAGCCGGCCGATATTGGGTTGCAGCCGGTGCCCGCCGCTGCTATGACACCGGCCGGGCCGGTTCCGGCCCGTTTCTTGGCACTCCAGGGTCGAGTCGATGCCCGATCCCAGGCGGTGTGCCGCCGGCATGGGGAAAACCGGATGCTCGAACGCTATTTCCGACTTGCGGAAAACCGCACCGATGTGCGGACGGAACTGGCGGCCGGTCTGACCACCTTTCTGACCATGGCGTACATCATCCTGGTCAATCCGCAGATCCTGGCGGCGGCGGGGATGGATGTCGGGGCGGTGTTCGTCGCGACCTGCCTGGCCGCGGCGCTCGGCAGCGCGATCATGGGCCTGTACGCCAATTATCCGATCGCGCTGGCGCCGGGCATGGGGCTGAACGCCTATTTCGCCTTCACCGTGGTCGGGCAGATGGGCTATCCGTGGCAGATCGCGCTGGGCGCGGTGTTCCTGTCCGGCGTGCTGTTCATGATTCTCAGCCTGCTGCCGGTGCGCGAGGCGATCATCAATGCCGTGCCGCGCTCGCTCAAGATGGCGATTTCGGCGGGCATCGGGCTGTTCCTGGCGATCATCGCGCTCAAGAACGCCGGACTGATCCAGGACCATCCGGTGACCCTGGTGACCATCGGCAGCCTGACCGCCGCCCCGCCGATCCTGGCCGCGCTCGGCTTCGCCGCCACTGCGGCAATGATGGCGCGCGGCGTGCCGGGGGCGATCATCCTGGGCATTCTGGGCACCGCCGCGGCGGGCATCCTGCTGGGCGTCAGCCCGTTCGCCGGGATCGTGGCCCTGCCGCCCGACCCCACGCCGACCTTTCTGCAGCTCGACATCGCCGGCGCCCTTCAGATCGGGCTGGTCGCCATCGTCTTCGCCTTTCTGTTCGTCGATCTGTTCGATACCGCGGGCACGCTGATCGGGGTTTCGGCCCGCGCCGGGCTGCTCGACGAACGCGGGCGGCTGCCCCGGCTGCGTCAGGCGCTGCTGGCCGACAGCACGGCCTCGGTGGCCGGTGCCGCGCTCGGCACCTCGACCACCACCAGCTATATCGAAAGCGCGGCCGGGGTGAATGCCGGCGGCCGCACCGGCCTGACCGCGGCGACCGTGGCCGTGCTGTTCCTGCTCTGCCTGTTTCTGGCGCCGCTGGCCCAGTCGATCCCGCTCTATGCCACGGCCCCGGCCCTGCTGCTGGTCGCCTGCCTGATGGCCCGGGGGCTGGTCGAAATCGACTGGGACGATGCCACCGAATACGCCCCGGCGCTGGTCACCGCGATCGCCATGCCGCTGACCTTTTCGATCGCGCACGGTATCGGCTTCGGGTTCATCACCTACGCTGCGATCAAGATCCTGAGCCTGCGGTACCGGGAGCTGCATCCGGCGGTCCTGATATTGGCGGTGCTGTTCTGCATCAAGTTCGCGTGGCTCGGCTGAGATACGAAAGTCCCTCGATCGCACTCGCCGCGGACCCGCCCGGTACGACGGAAGACTCTGAACAAAAACAGATTTTGGCATGAAAAGGGCGTGACATGCCCACACCGTTTTTGTACATTTCGCAGGCAAAGAAAAAGACCGCGCCGAATTGATCGGCGCGGCCCAAGTTTAGGGAGGAATCGCCACCAGGCGACGATCAGAGAGGGTCCACCTCTCGACCGACATCAAGTAGAATAAAAAACTTCCCGAAAGGCAAGCCAAAAACATGGCTTGCCTTGTTTTTTGCCCAAATTTGTGCTGATTTGCCTATATTTTATTCATTTGTTCCCTGCCGGGCAGGGAAATGCCTAATTCATAGGCGATCGCGACTCGACGAAAACTCGGCGGTCCGGGACCAGGGCGGGTTGGTCTGCTGAACCGCGGCATAAACCGGACAGTCCCGGTCATGCGCACCGGGCAAATAGCCGAGGCTGATCAGGAACTCTCCGACGATCTCGCCGCCGGTGAACCGGAAGGTCCGGCGGAACAGCATCACCCAGTCGGCCTTCGGCTGCGGATGGTGAAGGTCCAGCCAGGCGGCGAAACCGCCATGCGCGTCCCGGATCGACCGAACCCGCCGGGCATTCTCGATCGCGGCATCGATCTTCAGGCGGTTGCGGATGATGCCGGCATCGGCCAGCAGCCGCGCCCGGTCGGTCTCGCCATAGGCCGCCACCCGGTCGATGTCGAAGCCGTCGAAGGCGGCGCGGAACGCGGCGCGCTTGTTCAGAATGGTCAACCAGGACAGCCCGGCCTGATTGATCTCCAGCACCAGCCGTTCGAACAGCACCGCGTCTTCCCGTGCCGGGAACCCGTATTCCAGATCGTGATAGGGACCATGGACCGGATGGCCGGATGCGGCCCGGCAATAGCTCTGGGACATCGTGCCCGCTCCGCCCGCCGCAGCCGAGCCCGGCCTACATGCTCCGGGCCATGTCGCGGAACGAGATCAGGCCGGATTCGACCACGCCATAGATGACCAGCCAGATCACCGCCGAGACGATCGTGGTGATCATGAATTTCTTCAGCAGCCTGGGCTGGGCCGGCGCGCTCGGTGCGTGGCCCGGCTCGGGGTTGTCGGGCGGCTTGACACCCCATGGCAGGACCGCGAACAGCACGGTCCACCAGGTGATGAAATAGACGACAATCCCCGAGACGATGCCCATTGCGTCAGTGCGCCCCGCCTCCGGCCGGCACCTGCTCCAGCTCGACCAGGGTCCCGCAGAAATCCTTCGGGTGCAGGAAGATCACCGGGTTGTTATGGGCGCCGATCTTCGGATCGCCCAGCACCCGCTTGCCGCCACCCTTCAGCTTGCCGCCGGCCTCGACCACGTCGCCGACCTCGTAGCACATGTGATGGATGCCGCCGCTCGGGTTGTTCTTGAGGAAGGCGGCGATCGGCGAATTCTCGCCCAGCGGCTCGAGCAGCTCGACCTTGGTGTTCGGCAGCTCGATGAACACCACGGTGACGCCGTGTTCCGGCACCGGCTGGGGCGCCGATACCTTGGCCCCGAGCACGTCGCGATAGACCGCCGTGGCTGCCTCCAGGTCGGGCACCGCGATGGCCACGTGATTGAGTCGTCCGATCATGTTCCGTCTCCCCTAGATCCTAATCAGATGCACTTCGGTCAGCGGCCGTTTGCCGTGCCATGCCTTGAGCGCGCGGCGAAGCGTGACCCGCGCCGTCTCGCGCACCGTATCATCGTCGATCCTTCGCGACCGAGCCAAATTTTCTACCGCCGTCCGGACCTTTTCCGCAACGGCCTCTTCGGTCTCCTCACGGCCGTCGGAATCCTCGATCCCGAGCAGCGCGATCTGCGGATCGGCGGCCAGCCGGCCCTCGGAATCGAGGACCAGGGTGGCGACGGCGGCGCCATTGTGGATCATGCGGTTTCTGGTGCGCAGCACGTCGCCGTTGAGCGCGATCACGCGGTTGCCGTCGCGCGCCAGCCGCCCGACCGGCACGTGATCGATGATCTCCGGTGTGCCGGGCGCCAGCCGGATCAGCGTGCCATTGGCCGGAACCACGGTCTCGGGCACCTGGCATTCCTTGGCCAGCCGGGCGTGCTCGCGCAGATGCATCGGCTCGCCATGGATCGGCACCGCGATTCGCGGTCGCAGCCACTGATACATCTGGATCAGCTCGTCGCGCTTGGGATGCCCCGAGACGTGGATGTCCTCGAGATTGGGCGTGATCAGCCTGATACCCTGCCGGACCAGGGCATTCTGGACCCGCGCGATGGCCTTTTCGTTGCCGGGGATCTCGCGCGCGGAGAAGACCACCGTATCGCCCGGCTCCAGCACGATGCGCGGATGGTCGTCGAACGCGATCCGGGTCAGGGCCGAACGCGGCTCGCCCTGGCTGCCGGTGACCACCAGGACCAGCTTATCGCGCGGGATGAAGCCGGCATCATGCTCCGACACGAAGGGCTCGGGCAGGCCCTTGAGATAGCCGGTGGCCCGCGCCGCCTCGTGCACCCGCCACAGCGACCGCCCGATCAGCGCGCATTGCCGGTGGCTGGCCGCGGCGGCCTGGGCGATGCTGCGCAGCCGGGCGACATTGGTGGCGAAGCAGGTCACCGCGACGCGCTGCGGCTGGTCCCGGATGACCTCGGTCAGGGCATCGCGCACCGCCGCCTCCGAGCCGGAATGGCCGGGCTCGAACACGTTGGTGCTGTCGCAGACCAGGGCGGTCACCCCCTCCTCGCCCAGCCGGCGCAGCCGGTCGATGTCGGTCGCCTGCCCGATCACCGGACGAGGATCGAGCTTCCAGTCGCCGCTGTGCACCACGGTGCCGTGGCGGGTGCGGATGACCAGCGCGTTCGGCTCGGGGATGGAATGGGTCATCGACACGAACTCGACCCCGAACCCGCCGATCTGAACAGTGCCGGACAGCGGCACCACGATGATCTGAACCTGCTTGGCGAACTCGGTTTCCTCGAGCTTCAGCCGGAGAAAGGCGGCGGTGAACGGCGTGGCATAGATCGGGCACCGCAGCCGCGGCCACAGATACTGGATCGCGCCGAAGTGATCCTCATGGGCGTGGGTCAGCACCAGACCGACCAGCTTGTCCCGCCGCGCCTCGATGAAGGCCGGGTCGGGCATCAGGATCTCGATGCCCGGCGTGGTTTCGTCGCCGAAACTGATGCCGCAATCGACCATCAGCCATTGGTCGTCCGCCCCGTACAGGTACAGGTTCATGCCGATTTCTTCGGTGCCGCCGAGCGGCAGGAAACACAGGGCGCCGTCGACGGTGTCGGAGGAGGTCATGCGGTCTGGTTGCGCTCATAGAGTTGCAGGAGGCCGCGCAGCGTCAGGTCGCCATCGGTATGGTCGATGACCGGCGTGGCCTCGCTGAACATGGGGGCCAGACCGCCGGTAGCAACCACCGTCATCGGAGCGCCGTATTCGTGCTTGATCCGGCCGACCAGTCCCTCGATCAGTCCGACATAGCCCCAGAACACGCCCGATTGCATTGCCGAATTGGTGGCGGTGCCGATCACCTTGGCCGTCTTCACCACATCGATCTTGGGCAGCTTGGCCGCCGCCCGGTGCAACGCATCGACCGAGGAGTAGATCCCCGGCGCGATGGCGCCGCCGCAATAATTGCCTCCGGCATCGACCACGTCGAAGGTGGTGGCGGTGCCGAAATCGATCACGATCAGGGGCGGACGGTATTGCTCGCGGGCGGCAATCGCATTGACCAGCCGATCGGCCCCGACCTCCCCCGGATTGTCGAGCAGCACGTCCATCCCCAACTCGACCGCCGGCGTTCCGACCACCAGCGGATCGCAGCGGAAATGATCCCGGCACAGCCGGACCAGGTTGAAGCTGGCGGCCGGCACCACGCTGGCCAGGATCGCGGCGGTGATATCGGCCGGGCGCAACTGGCTCAGGCCCATCAGATAGGTGAGCCACACCGCATATTCGTCGGAGGTCCGCCGCCCATCGGTGGCGATGCGCCATTTGCCGCGGGTCTTGCGGCCGTCGAACACGGCAAACACGATATTGGTGTTGCCGGCGTCAATCGCTAGCAGCAAGGCCGCCTCCGATCATCACATCCCCGGCCGTGACCAGGCGCGACCGTCCGTCCGCCGTTTCCAGGACCAGGGCACCGCTGGCCGCGAGATCGGCGAAGCGGCCGGACAGGGTCTCGCGGTCCAGCGTCATGGTGATCTGCTCTCCCAGACCGAAGGCGCGGTCCAGCCAAGCCTGCCGGACCGGCACGAAGCCGTCTTCCTGCCAGCGACCGAGCCAGCGGTCCAGCCCCTCGGCATAGGCCTCCAGCAGATCCCGCGGCGCGATGCCGCCCGCGCCCTCGACCGTCAGCGAGGTCGCCGGGAAGGCCGTGCCCGACGGCGCGCTCACCAGATTCACGCCGGTGCCCGCGATGATGAAATCGATCGAGCCATCGGCCGCGACCGAGGATTCGAGCAGGATACCCGCGGTCTTGCGCCGGCCGACCAATACGTCGTTCGGCCATTTCAAACGAATGTCGAGACCGGGCGCCAGGCGCAGCACGGCCTCGCCCAGTGCCAGCGCGACCGCAAAGGCGAGCTGGCCGGCCACCGCCGCGGTACATCCCGGCCGCAGAACGGCGGAGCAGTAGAGATTTCCTGCAGGGGATACCCAGTCTCGATTGCGCCGCCCCCGGCCTGCCGTCTGCCGGCCCGCCCAGACGATCGTGCCGTGCGGCGCGCCGGCCTCGGCCAGCGCGCGCGCCTCGTCATTGGTGCTGCCGACGCTGTCCAGCACGACCGCGCACCAGCCCGGCGGGAGAACCGGCGCGGCCGCCCGGCCGGCCGCGGCGCTCGAATCGGGGTCGCCCGCGGCGGTCACGCCGGGAACAGCGTTCCCGCGGCGATCGCCGCGGCATTGATGATCGGTGCCGGGAACAGGAAGAAGAACATGGTGAACAGCCCGGTGCCGGCCAGCACCAGAGTCATCGATCCCTCGATCGGCTGGTCGAAGGTCTCGGTCGGCTCGTCGAAATACATCAGCTTGATGATCCGAATGTAATAATAGGCCGACACCACACTGGCCAGCACGCCGATCACCGCCAGGACATACAGCCCGGCATCGATCGCCGCCATGAACACGTAGAGCTTGGCGAAGAAGCCGGCCAGGGGCGGAATGCCGGCCATGGAAAACATGAAGATCGCCATGGCCAGGGCCAGCAGCGGGCTGGTCTTGCTCAACCCGGCCAGGTCGACGATATTCTCGACCATCCGGCCGTTGACCCGCATGCACAGGATCACGGCGAAGGTGCCGACATTCATGGCCAGATAGATCGCCAGATAGATCAGCACGCCGCGAACGCCGCCCGGCGTTCCCGCCGCCAGCCCGACCAGCGCGAAACCGACATGGCCGATCGAGGAATAGGCCATCAGCCGCTTGATGTTGGTCTGGTTGATCGCCGCGAACGAGCCCAGGATCATCGACAGGGCGGCGGTGACAATGATGATCTGTTGCCACTGCGCCACCAGATCGCCGAACGGCTCCACCAGCACCCGGATGAACAGCGCCATCGCCGCCAGCTTGGGCGCCACGGAAAAGAACGCCGTGACCGGCGTCGGCGCGCCCTCGTAGACGTCGGGCGTCCACATGTGGAACGGCACGGCGGATACCTTGAAGGCCAGCCCGGC
>CAZTNV010000186.1:0-5247 GCA_964615535.1 uncultured Mycobacteriaceae bacterium
CCTTGCGCGGCGTCAGCGTGGCGACGCAGAGCAGCATCGGGGGCTGTCCGGCAGCCGCGCCGATCGCGAGCGGCGCCGGATCCGTGCCCGGCTCGACCACCCCGATACGCCCGCCCGCAACGCCGTACCCGGCCAGCGCCGCGGCCGTGGCGCAGCCGGTCACGATCACCCGCCGCATTGCGGTCAGCGCCCGCCGCTCCTGCTCGAACAGGACGTCCCGCAGGGCCGGGTCGATCCCGGTCTCGGCGGCCAGCGGATGGTGAATCAGCGCGATCAGGCGCAGCCGGCCGGTCTCGGCCAGGACCACGTCGGGCATCCCGCCCAGCGCGAGACCGTCGATCACCACGGTCGCCCCGTCCGGGATCGCGGCCAGCGTCGCCGCCGCCCGGTCGAGCGCCGCAGCCTCCGGCATCGGGAAGCCGTCGTCCAGGGCATGCACGGTCACCGGCCGGCCATTGGCGCGCAGGCCGGCGACGATCCGGGCATCGTAGAGATAGCCGCCGGTGCGGGTCGCCGGATCGCCGGGCAGCACCAGATGCAGGGTCCGCACGGCTTCAGCCCGGCGCGGCGCCGGGCAGGGCGGCCTCGTAGGACGCGGCGGCAATGTGGGATTCCGCCAGCGTGACCTTCAGCGCGGCCAGCCCGTCGGCATGCGGCCCGAGTTCGCCGGCCGCAATCCGTGCGGCGATCCGGTCGAACACCGCGCGGGCCAGGAATTCGGTGGTGGTGTTGCGTCCGGCGAATGCCGGTTCGTCATCAAGATTGCGATAGTTCAGCCCGGCCAGCACGGCGCGCAGCGCCTCGGCGGCCCGGCCGATATCGACCACGATGCCGTCGGGATCGAGCTCCTGCCGGCGGAACTCGGCATCGACCACATAGGTCGCGCCGTGCAGCGCCCGGGCCGGGCCGAACACCTCGCCGCGAAAGCTGTGGGCGATCATGAAGTGGTCGCGGACTCGCACGCAATACATCGGCCGGCCTCGCATCGGTGTCGCGCGGTTTCAGTCGCCTTCGGGATACACGATTCGATGGCACAGCGCACCGCCCGGCGTGGCGGCCAGCCGCGCCATGGTCGCGGGCAGCTCGTCGAACCGGCTCTCGCCGGTGATCAGGGCTTCCAGCGACGGGTCCTCGAGCAGCGCCAGCGCCAGGGCCAGCCGGCGGCGATGGCTCCAGCGGCCGCGTTGGGCAGCGGCCACCGCGCCGACCTGGGACGAGCGCAGCACCAGCCGTTTGGCATGAAACGCCTCGCCCAGCGGCAGCGCCACCGGACGATTGCCGAACCAGCTCAGTTCGAGCACGGTGGCTTCGAACCCGGCCAGCCCGAGCGCCGTGACCAGCCCCTCGGGCGCGCCGCTGGCATGGATCACCACGTCGCAGTCGCCGGCCGGCTCGGCCTTTGCGGCGGCAACGAAGGGCACGCCGAGCCGGCCGGCGATGCCGGCCCTGGCGGGTTCGAGGTCGATCAGCCGGACCTCGCAGCCGGGGATCCGCGCGGTCAGCCAGGCGGCCAGACAACCGACCACGCCGGCGCCGACCACCGCCACCCGGTCGCCCGGCCGCACCGCGGCGTCCCAGATCCCGTTGAGCGCCGTTTCCATATTGCCGGCCAGTACCGCGCACCTGGCCGGGACGCCGGCCGGGACCGGCACCACGGCGTCGACCGGCACGACGTAGCGGGTCTGGTGCGGATAGAGGCTGAACACCGTTGCGCCGAGCAGGTCCGGCGGCCCGTGCTCGACCCGCCCGACCGAGAGATAGCCGTACTTCACCGGCGCAGGGAATTCTCCGCCCTGAAACGGCGCGCGCATCGCCCGGTACTGGCTGGGCGGCACGCGGCCGGCGAACACCAGGCTTTCGGTGCCGCGGCTGATCGCGCCGAACAGCGCGCGCACCCGGACTTCGCCGGGGCCCGGCGACGGCAGCGCTTCCGAGCGGATCTCGCCGCGGCCGGGAGCGACGATCCAGAAGGCGCGGGCGATCGTCCCGTTCATCGTTGCCGGAAGACGGCGTGCCGTTCAGGGATCCTGTCGAAGCAGCAATCCGTCATTCTGCAGACACATCACGCCGCTCATGATCATGTCGATCTTGCGACCGTCTCCGGACAAGGGCAACCACAGGAATTCGTAATCGTAGAGCTGGCGCTGGAATACCATCGGTTGAGTGCCGCGAACCGGCCGGCGCTGCGTGACCACCTGAATGTAATTCGCCCGCAGGAAACCGCGAAAGCTCTGGTTGGGGAAGTCGTCGAGCATCTTTCTGGTCAGGTCGAATCCCCAGCGGGTGACCAGGTGCGTCCCGACCAGCCTGAACCGGAAATGCAGCGGGCGGTACAGAACATCGATCAGGGCGATGTTTCCCAGCAGGTACTTGAACTCGATGGGGTCGATATCGGCGCGCGAGGGGCAGTCACGATCGCCGCGCAGCCGGTTCCAATCCGTGTACAATTGCCGCAATTTCGAATTCTCAATCGTCTCAAAAAAACGCGACGACATGACCCAACCTTTCGCGTCAAAGCTAAGAATTGTTCTAATATACTTCGGTGATGGACGGTGGTCCGCCAATCTATTCCGAAGTATCAGGACCGGAGATTTGTAGCGGAAATGATGCAATTTCAATGAAATGCGGGACCGAAGGGTACTTGACGGTGGTCGTTTGGTATCGATGCTTTGTCGTGGCGGTTGCGCCCGGCGCAGTGTTGGCCATATCGGGCAGGGGGTGGCGGAATTGGGATGGCAAGAGCGGCGTTCGACAGCCATCGAGGCATCGTCCGGCGTTGCGGCCCGGCTTTCATGCGGTCGAGGCGGGTACGGACGGTTCGTGCTGGCTGCGCTGGGCTTTGTCCTGGCACTCGGGCTGGTCAACGGACTTCTGGTGCTGCCGGTCGACGGGGAGCAGCTTCACCCGGCGGACCTGGCCAGGAGCTCTTTCGCCAGGATTTCTCTCGAATGGATCGGCGTGCTCGGCCTTCTGGCGATGATCACGCCCTTGCGCCGTCGTTTCGGCCGGGCGATGCGTCACGGCGCGGCGCTGGCGGTCATGATCGTGGTCGGGCTCAAGCTGGGCGAACTGGCGATGCGCACGGCGCTGGGCCGGCCACTCAATCTGTATTTCGATATCCATCTGGTTTCGGCTCTGGCCAATCTGCTGGTCGGCAATTTCGGAGCCACCTGGTCCGTCGTCATCGCGCTTGGATTGGGCGCCGCGGCGGTCGGGCTCCATCTGCTCGTGATCGCCGCGATCCGCATGGTTCAGGGCACGCTGGACGGCCATCGTGCCCTGCGGCTCGGCATCGGGATAATCTGCATCGGCATGGCCGGCGCCGCGGCAGCGCAGCCGCGCTCGCCGGAGGGGCCGTCCGGGACCTCTCCGTTCGTGGCCGATGCCGTCGCGAGGATCACGGAACAGGTTCGGCATGTCCGCGGCCTGGCCGCGGCGCGCGAGGCCTTCCATCGGGAGGAGGCACATGACCGGCTCGCGGGTTCTCCGGACGAGGGCCTGCTGAGCCGGCTGGAGGGCGCCGACGTCCTCATCGTGTTCATCGAATCCTACGGCCGGACCGCGCTTGACGATCCCCGCCATGCCCCGGCCACGGTGCCGCTGCTGGAGCAGTTCGAGCAGGCTCTGGCCGGACGCGGCCTGCACGCGGCCTCCGGCTGGTTCGCCTCGCCGACCTTCGGCGGCTCCTCCTGGCTGGCGCACGGCACCGTGCAGAGCGGTCTCAGGCTCGACACTCAGCTCCGCTACGATCTGATGGTTACCGGGCAGCGGCGAACCCTGACGCAATTCTTCGTGCGGGCCGGCTATCGGACAGTTGCGGCCAATCCGGCGATGACCCTCGCCTGGCCCGAGGGCGAACATTTCGGCTTCGACCGGATCTATCGCGCCGCCGATCTCGGCTATGCCGGGCCGGCTTATGGCTGGGTCACCATGCCCGACCAGTTCACCCTGGACGTCGTGCAGCGCATCGAGCGGGAGGCTCATCGCGGGCCGTTTTTCGTCCAGGTGGCGCTGATCACCAGCCATTCGCCCTGGACGCCGATCCCGCCGGTGCTGGAGGACTGGTCGCAGATCGGCGACGGCACGATCTTCGCCGCCTGGGCCGA
This sequence comes from uncultured Mycobacteriaceae bacterium, assembly GCA_964615535.1. Lineage (GTDB taxonomy): Bacteria > Pseudomonadota > Alphaproteobacteria > DSM-16000 > Inquilinaceae > CAZTNV01. The sequence continues at coordinate 4,107 of CAZTNV010000186.1, forward strand.
TGACGGGCCGCCGCCAGAGCGGGTATGGAGTGACGCCGAGCTGATGCGGGCGCAGTACCGGCGCGCGATCGCCTATGAGCTGCGGCTGCTGCAGGATTACGCGAGTCGCCATGCCGATCGTCGTACCTTGCTGATCCTGCTGGGCGACCATCAGCCGATCCGGCCGGTGAGCGGCAGCGATGCCGGGCACGACGTGCCGGTGCACGTGATCAGCGGCGATCCCGCCCTGCTGGCGCCGTTTCACGAGTGGGGCTTCGCGCCCGGCATGCGACCGGGGGCGGACACGCCGGTTCGCCCGATGGCGGCGTTCCGCGACTGGTTCGTCCAGGCGTTCAGTGCCTCGTCGAGGTGAGCGCGACCAATTGACCGCGCCGCACCGATCGCGGTCAATTGATCCCATTGTAGCGTTACCGACGCTACTGTCCGGAACGCCGGCCGCACGCCGGTGCGACGACGGAAAGGGTTACGGCATGACGCGGATGATCGGTACAGCCATGCTGGCCATGGGCCTGGCGGTGTTCGGCGGGGTTCCGGCCGCCGGCCTGGCGCAGACGCCGGGGGAGCAGGTGCAGCACCGGCAGGATCAGATGAGCATCCTGGGCGACAACATCCGGGTGATCGCGCGATTCGTCCAGCGCGGCACCGGCTCGATCGACGAGGTCGCGGCCAGCGCGCGGGCCATGGCGGCGGTCACCGGCGACCTGCTTGCGCTGTTTCCGCCCGGCACCGCGGTCGGCGTCGGCGACAGCGAGGCGCTGCCGGCGATCTGGGAAAACTGGGCGGAGTTCGAGCCGATCGCGCGGGACGCCCACCAAGCGACCACCGCCCTGCTGGCCGCGGCCGAGGCCGGCGACACCGAAGCCCTTCGCCCCCGCTTTGCCGCGGTTGGACAGACATGCAGCTCATGCCACCAGACCTTCCGACAGGATTGATCGGCCCGACAGGATTGACCGGCCCGACAGGATTGACCGGCGCGGCGCGGCCCGGCCAGCGGCGCTGCCGGTCGGCCGCGGCCTGGGCGCTGGCCGGTCTGTTCGCGCTGATGCTGGGCGCGGCCGTGCCTGGTCCGGTGGCGGGCGCGCGTGCCGCCGATCCGCAGGCCGCCGATCCGGTGCGCCGCGGCGAGTACGTGTTCGCCGCC
>CAZTNV010000186.1:5257-8125 GCA_964615535.1 uncultured Mycobacteriaceae bacterium
TCGCCGCCGCGGGTTGCGCCGCCTGCCACACCGCGACCGGGCCCGAGGCCCAGCCGCTGGCCGGCGGGCGGGCGCTGGCAACCCCGTTCGGCACCTTCTACTCTCCGAACATCACGCCCGATCTGGAGTATGGCATCGGCCGCTGGACCGAGGCGGATATGCGCCGTGCCCTGCGCGAAGGCCGCGGACCGGACGGTACCGTGTATTTCCCCGCCTTCCCCTACACCGCCTATACCGGCATGACCGATCGGGACATCGACGATCTGTGGGCCTATCTGCAGACCGTGCCGGCGGCCGACCAGCCCAACCGGCCGCATGAACTCGATCCGCCGTTCGGCTGGCGGTGGCTGCTGCCGGTCTGGCGCTGGCTGTATTTCGAGGAGGGACCGCCGCAGGTCGCGCTCGGCCGCACCGCGGAATGGTATCGCGGCGCCTATCTGGTGGCGGTGCTGGGCCATTGCGGCCAGTGCCACACGCCGCGCGACTGGCTGGGCGGGCTCGACGAAGACCGGCATCTGGGCGGTTCCGACGCGGGGCCGGGCGGCCGGCGGGTGCCCAATATCACCGCCGATGAGCAGGCCGGGATCGGCAACTGGACCGAAGACGAGCTGCTGCTGTTTCTCGAACTCGGCATGACCCCCGAAGGCGACTTCGCCGGCGGCGAGATGGCCGAGGTGGTGAACAACGGCACATCGCGGCTGACCCCGGCCGATCGCCGGGCCATGGCGATCTATCTGCGGTCGGTACCGCCGGTGGGCCGGCCGCCGGGAGAGTGAGGACGTATCACTCTCAGGTTGCATCTGTGTCGCATTCGTTTTATTCCCATGGAGCATGCTCCTCGTCATGGGCGAAGCGACCGCTTGGGTGGGAAGGATGCGTGCATGACAGCCCGTGGAATCGCCCAGCATGCCGGAAGACGACGACCCTCTCCGCCAGCCAGCAATTACTGAACGGCGCCGAAAACGCCCTGTTGTCGCCAGGGGAAGCGAGATCTGGAGCGAGTTCATGGCGTTTACGGATCGCCACAACGACTCGCGATGGATGTTTCGCGGCGTACCGTCGGAGAAATTCACGCTCGTTCCAAAGATCGGTCGCAGCGAAAGCGGCGAATATTCCTTGGATCGTGAAAAAGCAATGTTCCTGAATTTCAAGCGTCGAGCGCGCCTTCATGTTGGGTCATCGGCGCTCACCAACTGGGATTGGTTGGCCGTTGCGCAGCATTACGGGTTGCCGACGCGGCTCTTGGATTGGACGAGCAACCCATTGGTCGCGGCATTCTTCGCGTCATCCAACAACTCAAGCGGAGTCAATGCGAAGATATTCGCCATAAAGATAAACTCGTCATTTGTGCTGGGCGAGCCGCCTCAGATTGAGCCCTTTGACGTCAGGCAAGTGCAGCTTTTCGTCCCCGGCAGTCTGGCCGCGCGCATCGTGGCGCAACGGGGATTCTTCACCATCCATCCGAACCCGACGGAGCCATGGTCGCCCGATGGGTTGGAGGAAGACGTGTTCCTGATCCCCAGCGATGTGCGGCCCTACTTCGAACGACGCCTGTTTGCTCTCGGGATCGATGCCTACCATATCATGCAGGACCTGGATGGCCTATCGGCTGCATTGGCTTGGCAGTATCGACGCGGGTTGAAGTCGGTGAGCTACTGAGGGATCGCCTTGTGAACGCCTCGACACGGGTTGCCTACGGACGTTGTCCGATTCTTCATCCCCCGTGGCCATGAGGGTTCGGCGATCAAACAACGCGCACTGCGCGGCTTGACGCGGAGGCAAGGGATGGCGCGGGTGAAATCGGCGACCCGGCAGAACGACCAACTCAAGGGCCGGATCGCGGCAGCGGTGATGGCCAAGGGGCCTTCGGATATCGAGGGCTGGGCCGAACTGTCCGGTCTTTCGGATCGCACCGAGTTTCTGGAGTGTGACGTTCCCACGGATTTCATCACCCTGGAGGGCGATCGGTTCTCCGGCCTCGTCGATGTCTACGTCATGCTCAGGTCCGATTCGGACGTTCCCGCCAAGGAAGGCTACGCGTTGAGTGAAGGGTTCGGGGGAACCTTCACAGGGCGCATCGAGGACGGCGATCGCATCGTGATCGACCGGATCGAGATCATCGAACCTTCGCTCTGAGGCTTTCGAGCCGCACGCGATGGCTGCCGGCAGGGTGCGGCACCGTTGCCGATCGCCGGCATTGCGGCCAAGGCGCCATATTGCCCTGCGGGCTGTTCATGCTATGATTTGCTTCGAACAGAGGAAACGCCGTCGCGGTTGAAATGGATCGCGCCGAAGCAATAAATTTCAATAGAAACCAACAGCACCGTGCGCGAATGCCTGACGACTTGATTCTGGAAACTCGGGGCATCAGCAAGGAGTTCCGAGGGTTCATCGCGGTCAACAAGGTGGACCTCAAGGTCCGCCGGGGGACGATCCATGCCCTGATCGGGCCGAACGGCGCGGGCAAGACCACGGTCTTCAACCTGCTGACCAAGTTCCACATCCCGACCAGCGGTCAGATCCTCTACAAGGGCGAGGACATCACGCGGCTGAAACCGGCGGAGGTGGCACGCCGGGGCATCGTGCGGTCGTTCCAGATTTCGGCGGTGTTTCCGCACCTGACCGTGCTGGAGAATGTGCGCGTCGCGCTGCAGCGCCGGCTCGGCACCTCGTTCCAGTTCTGGCGCGCCGAAAGCAGTCTGGATCGGCTGAACGGCCGGGCAATGGAATTGCTGGAGGCGGTCAATCTGGCCGATTACGCCGGGCTGGAGGCGGTCGAGCTGCCCTATGGCCGCAAGCGCGCGCTGGAGATCGCCACCACGCTGGCGATGGACCCCGCGATGATGCTGCTGGACGAGCCCACCGCCG
>CAZTNV010000187.1:0-8065 GCA_964615535.1 uncultured Mycobacteriaceae bacterium
GATCAGCACCGCGGTCTGGATGGTCATGTGCAGGCAGCCGGCGATCCGCGCGCCCTTGAGCGGCTGGGCGGGGCCGTATTCGGCGCGCACCGCCATCAGGCCGGGCATCTCGGTCTCGGCAATGGCGATTTCCTTCCGGCCCCATTCGGCCAGGCCGAGATCCTTGACCTTGCAATCGGTGAACGCAATGGCGTCGGGCATGCGATGGGCTCCTCGAATTCGGGGTTGGGCGGCATCCGGGCATGCCGAACCGGGGCGCGCTCGCCTCGCCCCGGTCTTCGCCCAACCGTCCGTCGACCCGTTCACTACCAGCCGAGCCGGCAACAGGCAAGCATAAAGATATATTTATGTTTGATTTCCGATGGACCGACCCGATCCGGTCCCCCGTTCGGTTGCGATCGGAAATCTGTTGCACGACCGTGACCATCTGGGGCATCACCGCGGCGCACGGCATGGCACCCGATGCACGGTTGCGGCGCCGGCGATCCCTTGAGCATGACGGAACGATTCAGGATGCGTGGCGAGTCCCTCCGGTTTCTCGGGCTGTGGCTGAAGGACCCGTTCCGGATCGGTGCGGTGGCGCCGAGCGGCCGGGCGCTGGCCCGCGCAATGGTCGCGCAGATCGCTTCCGGCCGGCCGGGAGCGGTGATCGAGCTGGGCGCCGGCACCGGGGCGTTCACCCGGCAGATGCTGTCGGCCGGCATCCGGCCGGAGGACCTGCTGGTCGTGGAAAAGACGCCGGAGATGCATGCCGTGCTGGTCGAGCGGTTTCCCCGGCTGCGCATCGTGCTGGGCGATGCGACCGAGGTTGCGCGCCATGCCGCGGAGGCCGGAGTCGACCGGGTCAAGGCGGTAATTTCCGGCCTGCCCCTGATCGGCATGCCGGCCGAGATCCGCGAGCGGATCGTCGATCAGAGTCTCGGCCTGACCGGGCCGGACGGGGTGTTCGTACAGTTCACCTACACCACCGTGTCGCCGGTCTCGCCGAAAATCATGGACAAGCTGGGCGTCGAGGGCCGGCGGATGACCTGGGCCTGGCTCAATCTGCCGCCGGCCGCGGTCTGGGTCTACCGGCGGCGCGCCCCGGCCCCCGGCGCCCGCCCTTGAACCTGCGGGACTCGCCCCGGACGGACCGGATCATCGGCCCCGCATCTCCTGGCCGGCGGATGTCGGCGACACGCCGTCCGGTGCACCGGCGGGCCGCGCTGCGGTCACCGTTGATCGTCGCGCCGCTGCCGGGCTATGCTCCCTCAACCAGGAAAAGTGCGGCCAATCAGCTCTCGTTTGTGGGGCATGTCCCGACCCTGGTGCCATCGCGGTACGCCGCCGCCCCGCTGGATTGTCCACGGTGGACCGCGGCGAGCGAATCGACGGTACGGCGTCCGCTCCAAACCCGCCAGGATCGGGCCGGCGAGTTGCAAGAGGATAACCAGCGACGGCGATGCCGGCGGATGCCGACGGTTCCGCCGCCTTCGCGAGGGCCGCAGGGTGCCATGACCACCAGAGCAACTGCCCGTGCGACGGCGGCCGGCCCGAGCTTCATCAAGCTGTTCACACCCAAACTGATCACCGTGCTGAAGGAGGGCTACGGTCCGGCGCATTTCCGGGCCGATGCGGTGGCCGGTCTCACCGTCGCGATCGTCGCCCTGCCGCTGTCGATGGCGATCGCCATCGCCTCTGGCGCCACCCCGGCGCAGGGGCTCTACACCGCCATCATCGGCGGTTTCCTGGTGTCCGCGCTGGGCGGCAGCCGGTTTCAGATCGGGGGTCCGGCCGGCGCGTTCATCGTGCTGATGGCCGCGACGGTCCAGGCCCACGGCATGGATGGCTTGCTGCTGGCCACCATGCTGTCGGGGCTGATCCTGGCGGCCATCGGGTTCCTGCAGCTCGGTACCTACATCAAGTTCATCCCGTATCCGGTGACGGTGGGCTTCACGACGGGCATCGCAGTGATCATTTTTGCCAGCCAGATCAAGGATCTGGTTGGACTGACGCCGACCGGGCCGGAGCCCGGACCGCTGCTGGACAAGCTGCCCGTGCTGTGGGCCAGCCTGCCCACCGCGCAGCCGGCGACGATCGCGGTCGCCGTCGCGACGATTGCGGCGATCATCGGGTTGAGAAAGGTCCGGCCGCATTGGCCCGGCATGCTGATCGCCGTGGTCGGCGCCGCAACGGCGACCGCCCTCGGGTCGCTGCCGGTGGAAACGATCGGTTCCGAATTCGGCGACATCCCCGCCAGCCTGCCGCTGCCCGCGCTGCCGGATGTCTCGCTCGCCAAGGTGCAGGCGGTTCTGCCAAGTGCAATTGCCTTCGCGCTGCTCGGAGCGATCGAGTCGCTGCTGTCGGCGGTGGTCGCGGACGGCATGACCGGCCGGCGGCACCGCTCGAACTGCGAGCTGGTGGCCCAGGGCGCCGCCAATATCGCGTCGGGCCTGTTCGGCGGGATCTGCGTGACCGGAACCATCGCGCGCACGGCAACCAATGTGCGCGCGGGCAGCCACGGCCCGGTCTCGGGGATGCTGCACGCGGGGTTTCTGCTGGCCTTCATCCTGATTGCAGCGCCGCTGGCCAGCTTCATCCCGCTGGCTGCGCTGGCGGGCATTCTGGCCGTGGTCGCCTGGGACATGGTGGAGAAGTACGCCTTCGCGACGCTGCTGCGCGCCTCGCGCGGCGACGCCGCGGTGCTGATCGCGACGCTTCTGCTGACCATCTTCCGCGATCTGACCGAGGCCATCGTGGTCGGTGTGGCGATCGGCTCCGTGCTGTTCATCCACCGGATGTCGACCATGACGGAGATCGAAACCCACAAGCCCTTCGTTACGGCAGACGTACCGGATGGCGCGATCCGCGAACGCACCCCTTATGACGAAGCCAGCGCGAACGACCCCAACATCGTGGTCTACCGCATCACCGGCGCCCTGTTTTTCGGCGCGGCCTCGTCGATCGGCACCGTGCTCGACCGGATCGCCGATGCCCATCGCGTGCTGGTGATCGACTTCGCCGCCGTCCCCTTTCTCGATTCCACCGCGGCCAACATGATCGGCGGTTTGGCGCACAAGGCCGCGCGCCGGAACGTGATCGTCATCCTGTCCGGCACCTCTCACGAGGTGCGCCGGGCATTGTTCGTGCATGGAGTCAAGCCACGGCTGGTGAGCTACGAGCGCACCATCGATGAAGCTCTGGCGAAGGCCCGTGGCATTGTCGGTCGGGAAAGGCCAGCCGGATGAGCCGCATTCTGGACGAAGAGGTGGTCTTCGCCACCCCCTGGTTTGCCGTCGAGGCGCGCCGGGTGGAGGGCGAGGCGGAGCCCTATTACGCCCTGGTTACCGCCGATTACGTCAGCGTGCTGGCCCTGACGCCGGAGCGCGAGGTGCTGCTGGTCGAGCAGTTCCGCCCGGCGGTCGGCGCCCGCACCCTCGAACTGCCGAGCGGCAATGTCGATCCGGGCGAAACCCCGGCCGCTGCGGCGCAGCGCGAACTGCTCGAGGAAACCGGGTATGCGGCCGGCGAGCTGATCCCGCTGGGAACCCTGCTGCCCGACACCGGCCGGCTGGCCAACCGCGTCTGGGGCTATCTGGTGCTGGACGCGGAGCCGGTGTCGGCCGCCCCCGAGCTGACCGTGATTCGCCGGAGCCTCGGGCCGTTTCTGGAGGCGGTGGTCGCGGGAGAGATGAATCACGGCCTGCACGTCGCCCTGGTCGGGCTCGCCCTGCTCAAAGGCCTGCTGCCCCGGCCCTAATGCGGCACGATCGCCTTCGGCTGGTAATGGCCGTTGCGCAGTTCGCCGAAAAGCTGGGTCACGCCCGGATGGTTGACCGGGTCGTCGCTGTCGTCGATCAGCAGGTTCTGCTCGGAAACATAGGCGATATAGGGCCCCTGGGCGTTCTCGGCGAGCAGGTGGTAGAATGGCTGATCCTTGCGCGGCCGGACCGGTTCCGGGATCGACATCCACCATTCCTCGGTGTTGCTGAACGTTGGATCGACGTCGAAGATGACGCCGCGGAACGGGTAGATCCGATGCTTCACCACCTGGCCGATCTGGAATTTGGCGATGCGATCGTTCATGGCGGGGACCGGACGGGCAAGTTCTGAGTCATTCAGAACAGATAGGCGAAAATCCTGAGCGATCCAAGTGCCCTCGCGTTCATCCGAACGGCGGTGCCACGGATCGCCGGATACGGGATCATTTCCGCCGGCTGCGGACGGCATGATGGCGCGGGTCCGGCTCGGGCGTTTCGGGCGGCGAGGGCTCTGCGGGCAGCTCGATGGTGAAGACGGTGCCCGGACCATCGGTCCGGTTGTGGGCATGGATGCTGCCGCCCAGCGCATCGACGAAGCCCCGGCAGATCGCCAGTCCGACACCGGTGCCGGTCCATTTGGCGTCGCCGCGCCGGTAGAACTTGTCGAAAATCCGTTCCAGATCGGCAGCGGCGATACCGGGGCCCTGATCGCTGAGGCTGAGGGTGAGTCTGCCGCCGCGGCACCGCGCCGTGAGCGCGATGGTCGAGCCGCGCGGCGCGAATTTGGCGGCATTGTCCATCAAATTGACCAGCACCTGCTCGAACAGCACGAAATCCAACTGGAGCTTGGGCAGGTTGGGCGGCAGGTCGACCCGCACGTCATGATGCGCCAGCGCCCTGCCCGACCGGTCGAGCGCCGCGGCGACGACGTCGCCCAGCGCCACCGTCTCCCGCTGGGGATCGAGCGCCCCGGATTCCAGCCGGGTCATGTGCAGCAGGTTGTCGACGAACCGGCTGAGCCGCTCCGCCTCCTGCTCGACCGTCTCCAGCAATTCGTCCCGCGCGGTGCCATCGAACTGGAGCCAGGCGGAGCGCAGGCTGCCGATGGCGCCGGTGATGGTGGTCAGCGGCGTGCGCAGATCGTGGGAGATCGAGGCCAGCAGCGCCGAGCGCAGCCGTTCGGTCTCGGTCAGCAGCCGGGTCTCATCGACCGCGCGGGCGAGGCTGATGCGCTCGATCGCGACCGCCGTCTGATCGGCCAGGGCATCGAGCAGCCGGCGCTGATCGGGCGTCAATAGCGGCCCCTGCCGGTCGCTGTCGATCCCGACCAGACCGACCGGCCCGCGCTGCGTGCGCATCGGCAGGAACAGCCGGCGGCTGCGGGACAGCGTGGCCGCACCGCGCCCGGCCGGGCGGTTGTTGTCCCAGGCCCAGCGCGCCGCCGCCAGTTCGGCCTCGTCGATCCGATCCTCCGGCGGGTAGCCGGCGCGCACCGCGAGGCCCTCACCATCCGGCAGCAGGATCACGACGCGGAGCCGCAGCATCGAGGCGATCTGGTGGGCGGTCGCCCACAGCAGATCGTCGAGCTGGCCGATCCCCGCCAGCTTGCGGCTGAAGGCATGGAGTTCGGCCGTGATGCGGGCGCGGTTGCGCGCGGTCTCCATCTGCCCGCGCGCCCGCACCGCCAGATTGCTGGTCAGCACCGCCAGGACCAGGAAGAACAGCAGCGCAAAGGCGTTGCTCGGGTCGGCGACATTGAGACTGCGCACTGGCGGGATGAAGAAGAAGCTGAAGGCCAGGACGCTGAGCACCGAGGCCAGCAGCGACGGACCGAGCCCGAACAGAAAGGCGCTGCCGATCACCGCAACCATGAACACCAGCAGCAGGTTGCCCGCCGGCAGCACCAGATCGAGCCCCAGGCTGATCGCCAGGGCGCCGGCGACCATCAGCGTGCTGTACAGGAAGCCCGGCAGGCCGAGCCGCGGCGCCGGGGGACGGGTCGCGACGGTCTTGGGCGGCACCGGCTGGCTGTCGTCGCCGGCCATGACATGGATGCTGATCGGACCGGCCCTGCGGATCAGGCGATAGACGATCGAGCCGCGGATCACCTCCATCAGGCGCGAACGCTTGGGCTTGCCGACGATGATCTGGGTGATGTTGTTGGCCTGGGCATAGGCGATCAGATCGTCGGCGACCTTGCCGCCGGGGATGGTGATGGCCTCGCCGTCCAGCCGTTCGGCCAGGCGAAGGGTGTCGGCGATGCGATCGCGCTCGACCTCGCTGAGTCCGGCATGGGCCGGCGTCTCGATGTAGATCGCGGTCCATTTGGCGTGCAGCCGGTCGGCCACCCGCCGGGCATAGCGGACCAGCGCCGCAGCCGAAGTCTCGGCGTCGATGCACACCAGGATGCGCTCGCCGGCGGCCCACGGACCGCGGATGGTCTCGGCGCGCATAAAGGTCAGCACCTGCTCGTCGAGCCGCTGGGCGGTCCGGATCAGGGTCAGCTCGCGCAGGGCATTGAGGTTGCCGGGCGAGAAATAGCGGTCGACCGCCTTGGCCACGGGCTCGGGAACGGCGATCTTGCCCTCGCGCAGCCGCTTGATCAGATCGGCCGGGGTCAGATCGACCAGCTCGATCTCGTCGGCGCCATCCAGCACGCCGTCCGGCACGGTGTCGTGAACCCGGACGCCGATGATCTGCGCCACCACGTCGTTCAGGCTCTCCATGTCCTGGATGTTGAGCGTGGTGAAGACGTCGATGCCGGCCGCGAGCAGCTCCTCGACATCCAGATGGCGCTCGTGATGGCGGCAGCCGGGCGCATTGCGGTGGGCCAGATCGTCGATCAGCACCAGGGCGGGGCGGCGTTGCAGGATGGCGTCGAGGTCCATATCCTCGACGAGGTCGCCGGCCACCGCGAGCCGCCGCCGCGGGATCACCTCGAAGCCGCCGACCAGCGCCTCGACCGCCTCCCGGCCATGGCTGTCGACGAGGCCGACCACGACGTCGACCCCCTCGCGGCGCAATTCGTGGCCGACCGTCAGCATTTCCGTGGTCTTGCCGACGCCCGGAGCGGCGCCCAGGAAGATTTTGAGCCGGCCCCGGCGGGCTCCGGCCTCCGGGGTCGACGGCTCCTCCGGCCGCGGCTCGGCCGGCGGCGGATGGGGGAGCGGCATCGGGGTATTGGCCAACGTGTTTTCCGCCGGCATCGCAGTCTCTCGATGGTCGATTGGTGGCGATTGCGGTCGGTGATGCGAACGGCGCTATTGGGCATCCGTGAACCGGTGGGCCTCCGCGGACCGGTGGCGAGGTGTCCGCCGGCCGCCGGACCGGGCGCAATTGCTACCGTGCAACGGGTGCGGACCGCATTTCAACCTGCCCGAAGCCGATCCTTCGTCGCCAAAGCTATCACAACCGCCGCAGCGCGTCGTCCAATCCATCCAGATGGGCATCCGCAGCGGGAATGACATGGGTCAGCAGGGTAAAGGCGTGGACCATGCCCGGCGCCAGGGCATAGGTCGCACGAACCCCGGCAGCGCCCAGCCGGTCGGCCCACAGCCGGGCCTCGTCGCGCAGGGGATCGCATTGCGCGGCCAGGACGAAGGCCGGCGGCAGGCCGCGCGGCGCCGGATGCAGCACCGGCGACACCAGCGGATCGTCGGCAGGCTGGTCCGGCCCCAGATAGCAGGCCGCGAACCAGTCGAGTTCCGTCCGCTCGACGCCGTGGCCGCTGCCGTATTCCGCCACCGACCGGCGGGAGAAGGTCAGATCGAGCCAGGGGCACAGGAGAAAGCACAGCCGGATGCGCGGCCCGTTGCTCTGCCGGGTCAGCCGGGCGACCGCCGCCGCGATGCCGCCGCCGGCGCTGGTGCCGCCGATCGCCAGCCGCCGCCGATCGCCGCCATAGGTCGCGGCATGGTGCGCCAGCCACAGCAGCGCGTCGCAGCCATCCTCGATCGCCGCCGGAAACCGGTACTCCGGCGCCAGCCGATAGCCGACCGAAACCACCAGGGCGGGGGTGCGCAGCGCGATCCGCCGCGCCTCGTGCTCGCTCTCGTCGATGCCGCCCAGGACATAGCCGCCACCGTGGAAATACAGCACCACCGGCAGCCCGCGGGTGCCCGGCGGCTTGGCCCGGAAAATCCGGATCGGCAGCGGCCCGCCGCGCGCCGGGATCTCGCGATCCTCGAACTTGGCGCCCAGCGTCTCGTCGAGCCAGATCACCGCCTTCATGCGTACCAGGTCGACGACACCGGCGAAGGCCGACTCGACACCGATCGGCAGCTGCAGGACCATCGGCGTGGCGCCAAGACGGTCTTCCATCATCC
>CAZTNV010000188.1:0-4388 GCA_964615535.1 uncultured Mycobacteriaceae bacterium
CCGTAATAGCGTTTGCCGGGATAGCCCTCGGCATATTTGTTGGTCAGCACCGAGCCCTGCGCCTCCAGCACCGCGCGGGATACGATGTTCTCGCTGGCGATCAGTTCGATGCGGTCACGCTGACGCGCCAGCTCGTCCCCGACCGCGGCGAACAGTTCGGGATCGGTTTCGGCCAGACCGGCATCGAAAAACCGGTCGAGACCATTGTTCGTCGCTCCGGCGGAGGTCGCGCTGGACGTCATGGGCTGACTCAATTCCTATTCTCCTGATTCCGCAGGCGGCACTCCGCCCCTCGGTCCGGCCGCTCCAGGGCCGCGGCCCGCTGAATGCGTGTTACACCATCGACTTCCGGGGAGAAAGCTTCGCCACGCGCTGGTCGTGGCGACCGCCCTCATACTCGGTCGCGAGAAAGATCTGAAGGCATTGTCTCGCCATCTCCGGTGCGGTGGTCCGCGCACCCAGAGCCAGGACATTGGCATCGTTGTGTTGACGTGCAAGCCGCGCAGTGGTTGCGTCGTAGCACAGGGCGGCGCGGACATGGGGCAAACGATTGGCCGCCATGCTGATCCCGATACCGGTGCCGCAGATCAGCACCCCGCGACCGGCCCGGCCCATCTCGAGCGCCTCACCCATGGCATAGGCCAAATCGGGGTAATCGACCGAGGTCGGACTGTCGGTGCCGAGATCGAGCACCTGTCGGCCCGCCGCAATCAAATGCTCCTTCAAATCCGCCTTCAGCTCGAAACCGGCATGGTCCGAAGCGATGGCGATGATCTCATCGACCAGATCGGCCATGTGATCCCAACTCCTCCGTACGGTGATTTGCATTGTTCAATACCACATATCGCGGACGATTGGTATGCCTGCACTAATAAGCGGATGCACGATTCCACAGGCGGCACGGTTTGCCGCGCCCCCGCTGCGGGCGGCGCAGAGCATTCGGCCAATGCCGCCGGGCCGGGTCCTCGCAAACGGCCGGGCACGACAAACCAGTTAAAGAACATGACAGTAGCGTTGCTCGAATTGCGTCTTGCACGACGATACTCATGGTCGATTATTCGATCGGATTGAAAAATTTTGTTGACGGGCCTGCAATTTTAGCGGAAATGAAATGTTTAGGACCAATCCTCAAAACATAGAACGACGTACAATCTCAGGTATCAAAGATGAACCCAGGCCAAGACGATTCGCTCGCCGAAGCGGGCACGGAACTGATGCGGATGACTGCGGAAATCGTGGCCTCCTATCTGAGCCGCAATCCGGTCGCCGCCGAACGGCTTCCGGATCTGATCGGCGCGGTCCACGACTCGTTGAAGAACGTCGAAAGGAAGCCGGAAATCGTCGAAGAGCAGCCGCTGAAGCCGGCGGTCTCCGTACGGAAATCGGTCCAGCCCGAATACATTATCTGTCTGGAGGACGGCAAGAAGCTCAAGATGCTGAAGCGGCACTTACGCACAACCTATGATATGACGCCGGACGAGTATCGGGTGAAATGGGGCCTGCCGCCCGATTACCCGATGGTGGCGCCGAACTACGCCGCGCAGCGATCGGATTTCGCCAAGCGTATCGGCCTCGGGCGGAGCGCCCGCAACGGCGGCCGTCGCAAGGCCGGCTGACTCTGAATCGGCTTTTCGTATTCGACGGGGCACGGGTAGCCGCGGCCGCCCGCGACGAGCGGGTTTCCAGACTCCGCACTCGCCGGCGGCAACGGGCGGCTTCGGTCGCCCGGCTGCCCCGCTCATCGACCTTTCCGGGCCAGCATGTGCCGAAGCTTGGCAAGCGCGGCCCGCGCGAGAGCAGCCTCGGACAGCGATGACGGCCCCTGGATCGAGACCTCGATCCGGGTCTCGGGATCGATCGCCGTGACCTTCACGACCCGGCCAATTCGCCTGAATTCGAACAGAGTTTCCGTGGAGTCCATGGCAGGTTCCACTGGGGCAGGTCCACTGGGGCAGGTCCACTGGGGTAGGTCCCGCGGGCCGGCCCGGTCGCGGCACGCCACTGTCGGCCACCAGGTTTAATGGTTTGCCAACATGCACCCTGAGATCGGCATCGGGGTTTCTCCGCGCCAAAGAAAACGTCGGATGTCGGCTCTGCGCGGGTTGATCGGCGTCATGGCGTGCGGTCTGGCCATCATCGCCGTGGCATGTCTGGCGGCACGCGAGTGGTGGCTGTTCGAACTGCTCACCCATTTCCGCATTCACTATCTTGCCGCAGCGCTGCTGGTGATCCCGGCGGCGCTGGCCCTGCGCCTGCCCTGGATCGGGCTGCTCGCCGCCTTGTCGACGACGCCGCATCTGCCGGTGGTCCTGGGGCGCATCGCCGGCCCCACCGCCCCTTCCCCGGTGGAGATGGTCGTACCGCTGCGGCTGACCACGATCAACGTGAACTCGGACAACCCCGATCATGACCGGCTGCTGGCGCATATTCGTGCGACTCGGCCGGACGTGCTGGTGCTTCAGGAGACATCCGCAAGCTGGAGGCCGGCGCTCGCCGCGCTGGCGCACGAGTTCCCCCATGGGGTGCCCCCGGACTGGCCCGAGGGCAACGACGTCATCCTGCTCAGCCGGCACCCCATCCATCACCATCGGCTGATCCATGCCGCGGCGGGGCCGCCCGTATTCATCGTTGCCGAGCTTGCCTTGCCCGGTGGCCGGCTCGACGTGATTGCGGTTCATCCGCCCTATCCGATGGGACCCCGCCTGAGTGCCATCCGAAACCGAAATCTGACCGCGATCGCCGAAGCCGCAGCCGTTTTGCAGGGACCGCGGGTGATCGCCGGCGATTTCAACCTGTCGCCCTGGTCGCCCTATTTCACGGATCTCCTCGACCGGGCCGGCGTTGGTGATGCCGCGGCCGGCCCCTTGAGATGGCCGACCTTCCCTGCAAGCTTGCGCTGGTTCGACGATCCGCGGCTCGCGGCAACACGGCTCCCAGGCTGGGACCTGGGCAGTTGGGTCGGCGGCTGGCTTGGTATCCCGATCGACCACATCCTGATCGGCGGCGACATCAACGCAACCTCCGTGACCCGCGGACCGGCCGTGGGTTCGGATCATTTTCCGCTGACCGCCGACTTGCTGATTCCGATCGGCCGGTAAAGCCTTTTCCCGTCACGGGGCGGGAAACCAAGAAAGAACCGGGTGCGACGACTCCAGGAAAGTGGGTCCCAGGAAGGACGGCCTCGGGACCGACGATCCCGGCAAAACGGGGGCGCCCCAGCCGAGTTCACCGGGCGGTCGGGCCGCCTGGTCGATCAGGCCGCCGTGTTGACGCCGACGGGAAACCCGATACGACCCGACCAGAAGCGCTCCAGCCGCAGCAGTGCGTCATTCAAGTGCCCCAGCGACTCGGACGACATCGCGGCGCCGTCCAGGGCGTTGACATGGCGCTCGAACATGATGCTGAGCTTGTCGCGAAGCTGAAGCCCCTTTTCCGATACGCGAAGGCGAACCGAACGCCGGTCATGCAGCGAGCGTTCCTGCACCAGATAGCCGTTCTCGACCATCTTCTTCACGTTGTAGGAAACGTTCGACCCGAGATAGTAGCCGCGCGCCGTAAGTTCCCCGACGGTGAGGTCATCGGTTCCGATGTTGTACAGGATCAAGCTCTGTACATTGTTGATGTCCTGGGTGCCCAGCCGATCCAGTTCGGCCTTCACCACTTCCAGAAAGTGCCTGTGGAGACGCTCGATCAGCAGGATACTCTGGTAATATGGATGCTGCACCAGCACCTCCTTGCGGTGATAGTTTACGCCCGACTGTCTACGTCGCCAAGAAATCTACCGTATATACCTTAACGGATCATTGCCTGGGAATCACCCCAAAGATGATCGAAAGCCGTCGTGGCGCTCGGCCGCCGGCATTCGACGGATGTCACGATAAGGCTACCTGAACCATTACGGCGCAACAATCAAGTCTTGATCGCCCAAAGACCGGAAATGGCGGTCGACCAGATCATCCCCGACCCCGGCCAGTTCGGCCGGGCTCCAGCGGGGTGATTTGTCTTTGTCGATCAACACCGCGCGGATACCCTCATAGAAATCGTGGCCATCCATGCAGGCTTGCGACATGCGAAATTCCATTGTAACACAATTGGAATAGGGCATGGATTTACCGAGCCTGATCTGCCGAAGCGCAATTTTCAGGCTGGTCGGCGAGCGCGAGGCCATCAGTTGTGCCGTTTCGGCCGCCCATTCGGTTCCTTCAGCCGCCAGAGCGGCCATGATCGCCTCGACTGTGCCGAAACCGAAACAGCGGTCGATGGCGGCGCCGTGCTCGGCCAGCGGCGCCGGCCCGGTGTCCCGGACGTGTCGCGCCAGCACGGCCTCGACCACCGCAGTGGCCTCGCCCGCCGTCCAGTCCGCCTCGGCCAGTTCGCCGGCAATGGCC
>CAZTNV010000188.1:4398-8057 GCA_964615535.1 uncultured Mycobacteriaceae bacterium
CCAGCCGGTCGCCGGCCACCGCATGGGTCACATAGCCGATATGGCGGCAGTCGGCGATCCCGCAGCGCTGTCCGGTCAGGCCCAGATAGGTGCCGGTTTCGCCCGGACAGCGCGGCAGGAACCAGCCGCCCCCGACATCCGGAAACAGCCCGATCGCGGTTTCCTGCATCGCAAACACGATGGTTTCGGATGCGACGCGGTGCGATCCATGTACCGAAAGCCCGAATCCACCGCCCATGGTGAAGCCGTGGAGCAGAGAGACATACGGCTTCGGAAAGGTGTGGATGCGGTGGTTGAGCGAGAACTCCGCGCGGAACAGGCGGTCGGTCAGTCCGGTGCCCTCCCCGCGTTTCGCCGCCAGACCATCGTGATAGAGCGACACGACGTCGCCGCCGGCGCAAAAGCCACGTTCGCCCGCGCCGCGGATGACCACGGCCGAGACCCCGTCATCCGACGCCCAGGCGTCCAGCCGTTGATGGATCGCCCGCATCATGTCAAGGGTGAGAGCGTTCAGTGCGCGAGGCCGGTTCAATACGATCATGCCGATACGACCGGGCCGCTCGAACAGCACGTCGTCCTTCGGGGTCGCTGTCATGGCGGTTCATCCAGAAGGCTGCCAGAGTCAGCCGGAACGGGAGACGAACCGGCCAGCGCCGGCACGCAGGAAGAGCGAGTAGACATCGTCGTGTTCCCCGATGTCAAACCCAGCGCGTTCGCTGGTGCCGCGGCGGATTGCAGGCGGTGCGGCCGGGTCCTACAGTGCCGGCATGGACGAAGGATCAGCATCATGGCCGTGACCGTGTTTCCAGGCAGGTTTCCGACCACCCGGCTGCGCCGAAACCGGGCCGATGCCTGGAGCCGCCGGCTGGTCGCCGAATGCCGGCTGGCGGTGGAAGACCTGATCTGGCCGGTTTTCGTGATCGAGGGCGAAGACCGGCACAAGCCGGTCGCCTCGATGCCCGGCGTCGAGCGGTTGAGCATCGACCGGCTGGTCGCCGCAGTCGGCGAGGCGCAGGCGCTCGGCATCCCTGCGGTGGCCCTGTTCCCCGCGGTTGCAGCCGAACTCAAGAGCGACGGCGCCGAGGAGGCGGTCAACCCGGACAATCTGATGTGCCGGGCGGTGCGCGCGGTCAAGGCGGCCCATCCGGGTATCGGCGTGATCACCGACGTCGCACTCGACCCCTACACCAGCCACGGGCATGACGGGCTGCTGCGCGATGGCTGCGTGGACAACGACGAGTCGGTCGCGCTGCTGACCGAACAGGCGCTGGCCCAGGCCGCCGCGGGCGCCGACGTCATCGCACCGTCCGACATGATGGACGGGCGGATCGGCGCGATCCGTACCGCGCTCGATCGCCGGGGATTCGGGCGGGTACGGATCATGGCCTACTCGGCGAAATACGCCTCGGCGTTCTACGGCCCGTTCCGCGACGCGGTCGGTTCCGCCGAGGCGCTGCGGGGCGACAAGAAGACCTATCAGATGGACCCGGCCAATGCCGGCGAGGCGTTACGCGAGGTCGCCCTCGACCTGGACGAGGGCGCCGACATGATCATGATCAAGCCCGGCCTCCCCTATCTGGACATTGTGCGCCAGGTCAAGGACACGTTCGGCGCACCGACCTTCGCCTATCAGGTGAGCGGCGAGTACGCCATGTTGAAGGCCGCCGCCGGCCGGGGTTGGCTCGACTTTTCGCGCTGCCTGATCGAGGTGCTCACCGGGTTCAAGCGCGCCGGCTGCGACGGCGTTCTGACCTACGGCGCCGTGGACGCCGCCCGGCTGATGCAGAGCGGACCGGATGGCATGGCGTAGGCAAGCCCGCAGATCCTTACAACCGGCACTCCCCCCGTCCATAGACCCCGCACCGGTCAGTCGCTGCGGTGCAGGACCCTGATCGGCAGCACTGCCAAAATTCGGTCAAACTGTCAAATAGGTGTCATGCTTTCGAGGTATGGTGATCCCTGCGGACCACGTTCCAACCGTCAGTGGCGCCGCCGGTCTTGAATACAGACCGATCCCCTGACGAAACACAACCTCCGGGACCAACGTGGCTGAAGGCGATTGGATCGGTCATCAGACCGCGGATTTCAGAGCGCTTGATCTGCTCGTGCCGATCCCGCCACTGAAGCCCTCAGTGACCTGCGGCGAGGCGCTGGCGCTGTTCATCGAACATTCGGACTGGCCGTGCATGGCCGTGACCGACGAGCATGGCCGCGTGATCGGCATGCTGGAGCGCAGCGGTCTGCTCCTGACCTTTGCCCGTCCGCTGCTTCGCGATCTCTACAGCCGCCGTTCCGTAACCCGTCTGATGCAGCGCGATCCGCTGGTAGTCGATGTCGCGGCCAGTCTTGAAGACATTGGCAGTGCCGTGGCCACGCAGCGGCCGCAATCCCTGCACAGCGGCTTCGTGATCACGCATGAGGCGGTCTATGCCGGGATCGGAACCGGAATCGGGCTGCTCAAGCTCGGGCTCGAGCATGCCCGGCGGCGGAGCTTGGCGCTGGACGAGGCGCGCGTCGTCGCCGAGCAGGCGAGCCAGTCGAAGAGCTCCTTTCTGGCCAATATGAGCCACGAGATCCGGACGCCGCTGAACGGCGTGCTGGCCAATCTCGAACTGCTCAAGTTCACCTCGCTCAGCAGCGAA
The DNA here is from genome assembly GCA_964615535.1 of uncultured Mycobacteriaceae bacterium. Classification (GTDB taxonomy): domain Bacteria; phylum Pseudomonadota; class Alphaproteobacteria; order DSM-16000; family Inquilinaceae; genus CAZTNV01. The sequence goes on from CAZTNV010000188.1 coordinate 7,041, forward strand.
CAGTCCGAACTCATCCACGCCGCCGACGTCGCCGCCCAGACCCTGCTTCGAATCATCGGCGACGTGCTCGATTTTTCAAAGATCGAGGCCGGCCGGCTGACGATCGAGGCGATCGACACCACGCCGGCCGATCTGGTCACCGAAATCGCCGAGCTGTTCCAGTCCCAGGCGAAACAGCGCAATCTGTCGCTCTTCTCTTTCGTCGACCGCGGTGTGCCGCGGCGCATCCGGTCCGATCCGTTCCGGATTCGGCAGGTGCTGATCAACCTCTGCGGCAATGCAGTGAAGTTCACCCAGAGCGGCGGCGTCCAGATCGGTCTGAAATGCCTCGACACGGTGGATGACCACGTCGTGCTGCGCTACGAAGTGCACGACACTGGCGTCGGTTTCGATTCGGCCAAGGGTCGTCACCTCTTCGAAGCGTTCACCCAGGAGGACGAGTCGACGACGCGCCGATTCGGCGGCACCGGCCTTGGCTTGGCCATTTCCAAGCGGCTGGTCGAGTTGATGGGCGGCACGATCGGCTGCGACGGCGCCACCAGCCAGGGCGCGAGCTTCTGGTTCACCATTCCGGCGCCGATCGTCGATCCGACCGCCCAGGGCGGGGAAACCGACATTCTGGGCGTTTCGGTGCTGCTGATCGCCGAGGATGCGGGGCTTCGCGAGTCGGCGTTCCATACCCTGATCGAGGCCGGCGCGCGCACCACCACGGCTTCCCGGCTGGCCGACGGGCTGGGGCTCTATCTCAACGCCCGCGATGCCGGCCGCCCGTTCGATGCCGTGATCGTCCATCACGTGCTGCCCGATGGCTCGGGCCTCGGATTCGGCGAGTCGGTGACCGAAGCCGGCGGCCGGCTGATCCTGCTGGCCGATCGGGACAACCATGCCCTGCGGCGGCGGGCCTTCCGCGTCGGGTTCCAGCACTTTCTGGACCTGCCCATCCAACCGGCCCAGTTGCGGCACGGCGTTGCCCTGGCCAGCCACCGCGTGCAGCGAACCGCGAACGCGTCCGGGCAG
>CAZTNV010000189.1:0-8051 GCA_964615535.1 uncultured Mycobacteriaceae bacterium
TCAAGGGCACCGGCAACAGCGAGATCGTGCTCGACCGCAAGATCGCCGACCGCCGCACCTTCCCCGCCATCGACATCAGCAAGTCCGGCACCCGCAAGGAAGAACTGCTGGTCGACAAGGGCACGCTGTCCAAAATGTGGGTGCTGCGCCGCATCCTCATGCCGATGGGCACCACCGACGCGATGGAATTCCTGCTCGAGAAACTCCGCCAGACCAAGGCCAACAGCGAGTTCTTCCAGAGCATGAACCAGTAGCCGCACGAACCCGCAGCCGCGGCGCGGATCGCGACACGCCGGACCCGGGTTCGGCAGACTCTACCATCCTCTCCATTTGTGCCATGCCGAAGAACGGCAAGGGGCGCCGAAACCCGGTCACTGCCGCGGAAAGGGCGCAATGATGCCGTGTGATACAGACCGGTATTCCGGACCGGAAGGCAAGGGCGAGGAGAGGCAGGGATGGTGTTCAGGTTTCTGCGATGGCTGTGCCGCGGGTTCGGGCTTTGGCTGCTGGGGGTGGCCGGGGCCTGGCTGCTGATGGCGCTGATCCTCCTCGTCACCATTCCCGGGCTGGCCGCGGAGATCGGTGTTCCGGGCGTGATCGCGGGATCGATCGCGGTCGTCGCCGGCTTCAGCCTGTACGCCACCTTCGGCTCGGGCTGAGTGCCGCGTGCCGCCGCCGGTCAGACCCGGACGGCGCCGGTGGCGATCAGGGCGCCGCCGAAATCCCCCGCCCATCCGCCACACCGGGCCGCGCCACCGGCATGCGGAAGAACCGGTCGTGCGGTGCGACGATCTCGCCCAAGGCCCGGGCATCTCTCCCGGCCCCCGCAGAAGAACTGCCGGCCGACTGGCCGATTTTCGTTTCTCTTCGTGGTTTGGTGCCGTGGACGTCAAAAACCTTGCTGCCGCCACAAGTCAATTCGGCCGGATCTTGCCGAACACCGCGTCAACGGTCGGCGCGTCGACGAAGTTGTCCAGCCACTGGTCCAATTGCTCCGCCGTGGCCGACTGCACCGCGACCGCCGCCGCCTCCGGCACCGTTCCGAACCGGCGGCGCATCTGCCGCAGCAGCGTCTCCGCCTTGCCCTCCGCCTTGCCTTTGGCCATGCCGCGCGCCTCGCCTCCGCGCAGCAATTCCTCCGCCCAGGTCGACATGGTCTCCGCCTCCTCGTCCGGCCGCTCCGCGCCGCGATAGGTCCTGATGATATAGCGCAAGGCCGCCACAAAGAAGTCCGGGTCGGCCCGCAGTACGGCGACCGCCGCCTCGTCCACCAGCGCCCGCGGATCGGTCTCCAGAAACACGTGCTTCAGCAGCCGCAGCCCGAACCGCAACAGTGCCGACCCCGACCGCTCGGCATCGTCGATCCGCCCGAGATCGACGATGCCATACGGGAAATCCAGCAGGTGCGGCCGCATGGTCGATTTTCGCTTTTTACCCCGGAATGTAAAGCTCCGGGCTGGGATTGCCGGCGCCGCCGGTCAGACCCGGACGGCACCGGTGGCGAGCAGCACGGTCATCGCCAGCCCGCCGCTGACCAGGATGGCGCAGACCAGGGCTTCGATCCGTCCGAACACCGCCAACCCCCGCTCGCGGCGGGCCATGACGAACAGCACCGTGCCGGCGGCATAGATCAGCGCCGAGGCGAGCAGGACCTTGATCCCCGCCGCCCAGATCAGGAACAGGGCGAAGCCGGTGGCGATCAGGGCACCGCCGAAATCCCCCGTCCGCCCGCCCATCCGCCGCGACGGCGAGTCGCCGCTCCAGGCCAGCTTGAGCGCGAAGGCGGCGACCAGCAGATAGGGCACCAGCATCATGGCGCTGGTCAGCTTGTAGGCGACGGTATAGGCCTCCTCGGCGAACAGGCTCAGCAGCAGGAAGGCCTGGACCAGACCGGCCGACAGCCACAGGGCCGGCGCCGGCACCCGCCGCGCCGTTTCGGCGCCGAAGCGCCGCGGCATGGTGCCGGCCCGGGCTGCCGCCCACAGCACCTCGGCCGAAAGCAGCGAGCGTGACAGGAAGGCCCCGGCGGCCGCGACGATCAGCCCGAGGCTCACCAGCATCGCCCCCCACGGGCCGACCGCCGCCGCCATCACCTGCGGCAGCGAGGGCTGGCGGAGATCCTGAAGTTCGGCGCGCGGCAGAATGCCGTAGGCCAGCAGGGTGATCAGCACGAACAGCACCGACACCGCGGCGAAGCCCAGGGTCGTCGCGCGCCCGACATCCTCGCGCCGTTTGGCGTAACGCGAGAACACGCTGGCCCCCTCAATGCCCAGAAAGGCGTAGACGGTGACCAGCATCGCCGCCCGCACCTGGCCGGCGATACCGTCCGCGCTGCCGATGCCGTCGCCCCGCAGATTCGCGGCCATCACCTCCCAGTCGAAGGCCACCGCCAGCACCGCGATGGCGAGCAGGATCGCCCCGACCTTGGCCGCCGTCACGATGCCGTTGACGATCGCCGCCTCCTTCACCCCGCGCAGGATCAGGGCGTGGATGGTCCACAGGATGACCGAGGAGGCCAGCACCGCCTGCGGCGTGTTGCCCGCGCCGAAGCCGGGGATGACGGAGCCGAAGGTGCTGCTGATCAGCACGAAATAGCTCACATTGAGCAGACAGGTGCCGGACCAGTAGCCGAGCGCCGAGAGAAAGCCGGCATAGGCGCCGAAGCCCGCCTCGGCATAGGCGAAGATGCCGGCATCGAGCTCGGGGCGCTGCTCGGCCAGGCTCTGGAACATGCGCGCGATCATCAGCATGCCGAAGCCGGCGATCAGCCAGGCGAGCAGCAGGCCCTGCGGGCCGGTCGCCTGGGCCAGCGAGCGCGGCAGGGTGAAGATGCCCGACGCCAGCATCGAGCCCACGACCATCGCCGTGAGCAGGGGCAGCGACAGCGGGCGCGGCGGCGGCAAAGGCACCGGGGATGTCCGAGGGGCAGACGGTTCGGGCTGGACTGACGGTGCAGCATAGCGCGTTGTCGCCGATTTTTCGAATTGAACCTTCGGATGATCAACCATCCGCGGCAGAACGCGCGCAGGGTCCGCACCCTCGCGCCGCGGCCGAACCGGCGGTTCAGAACCGGGCGGTGGTGCGGAACAGCACCGCGGGCGACCGGTCCCCCGGATCGTCGCGCGTGCTGACCGCGCGGTTCAGCGGCCAGGCCAGCTCCAGTTGCACCTGGAGATGCTCGGCGAGTTCGACCCGTCCGCCCAGCCCGGCCGATTGCAGGGCTGCGCTCGCACCCGGAACCCCGCCACTGCCGCGGTTCCACACCTGGCCGAAATCGTAGAAGCCGTAGACCTGATAGCCCGGCAGCCAGTCCAGGTCCGTCGCGCCGTTGTATTGCAGTTCGGCGGTCACCCCGATCCCGTGATCCCCCGCCAGTTCCGTAGGCGGATAGCCGCGCGCAAAGCGCAGCCGGCCGATCCGGTAGTCCTCGAAGGACAGCAGCGGATCGAAGGCGTACTGGCCGCCGACCCGGACCAGCCCGGTCAGGTTCCACGGCAGGCCCTGCAACCGCGTCGCCTCGGCCTGGACCAGCGTGAACTCCGGGTCGCCATCGCTCCGCGACAGGCCGGCTTCGCCGCGCTCGCTGGCGCCCAGGATGCCCAGCCCCTGACGCAGTCCGAAACGGATCTCGCTGGCGCCGCGGACCTCGTCGCGGACCTCGACCGACCCGGCCAGATGAACCACGCGCAGCCGGTCGCGCGTCAGATCCTCGCCCAGCGCATCGCTCTCCTCGTCGATGACGTCGAACCCGCCCTCGGCATAGGCGCTGAGCAGCCGCGAGCGGATCACCGGATAGCGCAGCAGCGCGCGGACCAGCAGCGCCCGGTTCTCGACATCCAGCGGTTCGAGCACGAAACCCGGATCGGAGGCGCCGTAGGACACCAGCAGCTCGAACGACAGGCCGCTGCCGCCCAGCAGCACCCGCCCGCTGATCTGGCCCGACAGTTCGGCCTGATCGTCGAACGGGTCGCCGACGAACAGGATCGCCTGGGTGCGCTCGCCCAGCGCGGTGACGGCGTTGGCGCCGCCGCCCAGCGCCAGCCCCCAGGGTCCGGTATAGCGGCTGCCGTAATTGTCCAGCACGGCGAACCCGTCGACCGGCCGGCGCTCGACCGAAACCACGAGCTGCGCTGCCCCGGCGCCCGCCTCGGCCGGCCGCAGAACGCCGATTGCGGTCAGGCCGGGCACGTCGTTGACCAGCAGCAGCGCCCGTTCCAGCGTCGCCAGATCGAGCGGCCGGGCCGCGGCGACCGGGGCGAGATAGCGCTCGACCAGCGACCGCGCGCCGCCGGCATCGCCCTCCACCACCACGTCGCCGACATGGCCCTCGATCACCGCGATGCGGAACGCCCCGTTCTCCGCGGTCTGCGGCGGCAGGATGGCGCGGCTGAGAATGTAGCCATCGTCGCGGTAGATCGCGGTGATCCGGTCGAGCACCTGATACAGCTCGGCCAGGCTGATCTCGGTGCCGATCAGCTCGGCCCAGGCCGGCCGAAGATCGTCCGGCGCATACACCGTGGAGCCCTCCACGGCGATACCGGTCAGCACGAACCGGATGCCCTCCGCCCCGGCCGGTGCCCGGCTGGGCGCGACGCCCGGCACATCGACCCGCGGCGGCAGTGCGGGCACCGGCTGCGGCTCCAGCCGCTCCAGCTCGACATCGGGCCGCGCCGCCGGCGGCACCGGCGTCGCCCCCTGCTGCGCCGGCGCACTGCCGGCCCAGCCCAGCAACGGCAGCGCGACGGCCCCGATCACGCTCGGAAGACGCCATCGCGAGCCGGCCCATCGGCGTCGCCGCGGCGGCCCGGACGCGGCGATCGGGCGACCCGCGCAGTCATGCTGGAACGGCATTGTTGAGGCTTCTACCGGACAGGTTCGGCGACGGCCCGAACCGCGGGCCGGCCATCGACGGGACTGAATCCGTAAAAGCCTACCAGCCTGCAACCCCGAAGCCAAACGGATTGACCGGGATCGACCGTCGCCGCGCCTGATCGCGATCGGTGCTGAAATCCGCAAGGAAGCGGGGGACGCAGGCCCCGACCACCCTGGCCGCCCGCAGCACATCGGCCAGGCCGTCGCGCCGGCCCTGCCAGGGCAGATGCCGCTCGGCATCTGCCCGTCGAATGGCGTCTACCCGCCCCCGTCCCGCGCCGTGGTGGCCGCGTCCACCAGATACACGATCGAGCGATAGGGCCGGTCGGCGTGGAGCGACAGGCCGATCTCGCAGGTCCGGCTGGTCGAATAGCCGGCGGAGCAGCCCTCGGGCAGCTCGGCCTTCAGGCCGCGCAACGCGTGGGCGTTGAGCTCGGGCAGGGAGAAGCCCTTGTCCCCGGCCCAGCCGCAGCAGCCGACGCTCTCCGGCAGCACCGCGGTTTCCGAACAGGCCTGGGCGATGGCGCGCAGCTTGCCCTCCAGCCCCATCTTGCGGCCCGAGCAGGTGACGTGCACCGCCACCGTGCCGGGCTGCCGGCGGACCTCCAGCCGGTCGAGCAGCCGGTCGTGGATGAACTCGGCGATGTCGAGCGGCCGCAGCGCCTCGGGCAGCTTGCGCTTCAGGCGATAGCTGCACGGGCTGGTGTCGGACACGATCGGCAGGGCGCCGTCGCGGCTGGCCTGCCGCAGCGCCGCCTCGACCTCCGCCGTCTTGGCGTCGGCGGCCGCCATCAGCCCCTTGCTCTCGAACGGCTGGCCGCAGCACAGGTTCGACAATCCGGGCGGATAGATCACGTCGAACCCGGCCTTCTGCAGCAGGGCTTCGGTCTTGACCGGCAGGGCCTCGCGCTCGGTATCGCCCGCCGCCGGCCCCATGGTGCGCGAGGCGCAGCTCGGGAAATACACCACCTGCGGCCGGTCCCCCGCCGCGGCGGTCGCGCCGTTCGGCTTGCCCTGCGGCTTGAACGAGACCGCGGTCGGCATCGCCCGGGTCCACAGCGGCAGCCGGTCGCCGGACAGCCGCCGCGCGCCGCGCGCCAGACCCTCCATGGTGCCGGTGCCGATCACTCGCCGGGCCAGATCGGCCAGCCGCAGACCCTGCCGGGTGGCCGCCAGGGTGGCACCGTAATGACCGGCCAGCCAGCCGCCGACCTTCTGCGCCGTCTTCCCCTGGCGGTCGCCGCGGAGCTGCTTGGTCAGGATGCCGGTCTCGATGCCGACCGGGCACACCGTCGCGCACAACCCGCATGCCGCACAGGTATCGATGCCTTGATAATCGTAAAGCGTGCGCAGCGACTCTTCGGCCGCGGCGTCGCCCGCGGCGGTCAGCCGGGCGATTTCGCGCCAGCCGACGATGCGCTGGCGCGGCGTCAGGGTCATGCCCTGCGACGGGCACATCCGCTCGCAGAAGCCGCATTCGATGCATTTGTCGATGATCGGGTCGGCGGCCGGCAGCGGCTTCAGGTTCTTGACGTGGATCTCCGGATCGTCGTTCAGGATCACGCCGGGATTGAGCAGATTGTCGGGATCGAAAATGTCCTTGATCTCGCGCATCAGCGCATAGGCCTGCCGGCCCCATTCCAGCTCGACGAACGGCGCCATGTTGCGGCCGGTGCCGTGCTCGGCCTTCAGCGAGCCGTCGTACTTTTCGACCACCATGGCGCACACCGCATCCATGAACCGGCGGTAGCGGTCGACTTCTTCCGGCGGGCTGAAATCCTGGGTGAAACAGAAGTGGAGATTGCCCTCCAGCGCATGGCCGAACAGGATCGCCTCGTCATAGCCGTATTCGGCGAACAGCCGCTGGAGATCGGCGGTCGCCTCGGCCAGCCGGGCGATCGGGAAGGCGACGTCCTCGATGATCACCGTGGTGCCGGTCTCGCGCATCCCGCCGATCGACGGGAACAGGCCCTTGCGGATGTTCCAGTAGCGGTCGTATTCCGCCGCCACGGCGGTGAACGCGACCGGCCGCAGCGTGTGCAGCCCGGCCAGGGCGGCGGTGATCACCGCAATGTTGTCGTCCAGCCCGGCATGGTGTTCGGCGCGGGTTTCGACCAGCAGAGCCGTGACCCCGGCGGGCAGGCCGCGGATGAACTCCGGCATGCCCGGCTTGTCCTCGATCGAGCGCAGGGACGCCCGGTCGATCAGCTCGACCGCCGAGACCGGCGTCGGCTTCAGCCGGATCACCGCCTCGCAGGCCTCGACGATGTCGGCGAACAGCAGCAGCGCGCTGGCCTTGTCGGCATATTCGGGCACGGTGCGATAGGTGATCGAGCCGATGAAGCCCAGCGTGCCCTCCGACCCGATCATCAGGTGCTGGAGGATTTCGAACGGGTCGGTGAAATCGACCAGGGCGTTCAGGCTGTAGCCGGTGGTGTTCTTGATCGCGAATTTCTGCCGGATGCGGGCTTCCAGCGCGACATCGGCCTGGACCCGGTCGCTCAGCCGCGCCAGCCGGTCGAGCAGCCAGCCATGGGTCGCGGCGAAGGCGTCGCGGCTGGCCGGATCGCCGGTGTCGAGCACGGTGCCGTCGATCAGCATCACCCGCATCGACTCCAGCGTGCGATAGCTATTCTGGGCGGTGCCGCAGCACATGCCGCTGGCATTGTTGGCGGCGATGCCGCCAATCTTGCAGGCGTTGATCGAGGCCGGGTCGGGGCCGATCTTGCGGCCGAACGGGATCAGGCGGCGGTTGGCGTCGCTGCCGATCACGCCGGGCTGCAGCCGGATCGTATCGGCGCCCGGCGCCACCTCGATGCCGGACCAGCCGTCGCCCAGCATCGCCAGCACCGAATCCGTCACCGCCTGCCCGGACAGGCTGGTCCCGGCGGCGCGGAAGGTGACCGGCGCGTTGAACCGGCGGCACGCGCGCAGCAGCTCGCGCAGCTCGGTTTCGCTCTCGACCACCACCACCAGCTTCGGAATCAGCCGGTAGAAGCTGGCATCGGTGCCGTAGGCCAGGGTGCGCAGCGGGTCGCGGATCAGGCGGCGCTCCGAAATCACGGTGCGGAGCTCGCGGTACAGATCGTCGTAGGATGCGGTCGGGCTGTCGATCCCTTCGTAAAGGGGGGACGCCACCGCCTTCGAATCCTCGGGCATGACGGATCACCTTCTGGTCT
>CAZTNV010000190.1:0-8005 GCA_964615535.1 uncultured Mycobacteriaceae bacterium
CCGTTGCCGCCGAGGAGCGTATCGTTGCCGTCACCGCCGTCGAGCAGGTCGTCGCCATCGCCGCCGTTCAAAACATCGTTGCCGGCTCCGCCCTCAAGGATGTCATTGGTTCCGGCCGCGGTGAGCACATCGTTGCCGGCCCCCCCGATCAGATGGTCCGAATCGTCGCCCCTCGCGAACCGCGAAACCGACACCGTGATGATGTCGTCGCCGCCAAGCCCGTTGGCCTTGAAGCTGCCCGCTGTCGTAATTCTCTTGAAATCATTCCCTTCTGTGAAGCCTGTTACTTCAATGAACGTCGGCATTTGACAATCTCCCGGTCTGGAGTCTTTCGGATGGGCTGAAAACACGATTTCTGTCCACCGAGAGTACACGGCAATGCTCTGGATACAACGGCACCATGGGTGAACAGGCTTTGGCGGTAACCGGCACCGGGTCCGCGCGACAATGGGGGATCACCCTTCTGGCGCTCGCCGGCCCGGGGGTTGAGGGCCTTGCGTTGTGCGGTCGCCGTTCCGATACCCGTCGCGGCCGCCGGATCACGCCGCACCGGAAGACCCCGGCCCGCGCCGGCCGAGAACGGGACTGCGTCGAGACGGCCAGGCGCACCGACTGCGGCGCACGAACAGCACCGCGGACTTGCCCGGGGGCCGCCGCCGCACCAATCTCTGTTCGTTCAGTGCAACGAAAGATACCCCGCAGCGTGTCACGCTGCGGGGTGGTCGCTTGTAACGGCCTTTAACGGCCTTTAACGGCCTTGAGGTACGGCTTGCAACCTCAAGAGGCCATGGTCCCGCGGGTCGGCTTTTCCGTGGAAGGGGGCCGCCCGCGGGCACCGATCTCGCGTCGGTAAGGTAGCTTAGCCGACCGCCGACACGACATAGCCACTGGCGGACGACATGGTGTCCTCAATGGCAATGGTGAAGATATCGGCCTGCACGAAGGTGTCGTCGCCGAAAGCCTGAGCGTCGAAGACCACCTCGGCGATGTTGCCCTTGACGTCGGCGTCGGCGTCAATTTTGACGTCGATCTCGACATCCTTCTTGATTTCGACGTCCAGCTTGAGTTCCAGCTCGACATCGATCTTGACGTCCTTGTCGAGATCGAACTTGAAATCGTCGTCAAAAGAGTTGCTCATGGCGCAGTCTCCGTAAATGGATCGTAGCGATCTGTCACATCGCCTGTCTCAGGAGCGATTTCCCGAACCGGCAAACCCACGGTGCATGGTTTGACCGGCCGGGTCAAAATCTCGGGAGATTGAACCCCCAATGAGGTACGGCAATTTGATATTGCATAAGTCCTTATGGCCGCGGCGATGATCCGCGTCCGCGCCTACGCACTTGGCGGTAGCGGCCGGCGGGCCGGGGCCGCGGCCATGGCCGGTCTGTCGACCGCAACGCGGACCTGACGCGGCATCCCAGATTGAAGGTGGTATGACGGCCCCGGAGCGGGCGCGAGCGGTGGATGGTCCTGTGGCGGCTTGCGGCCACCGGGTTCGCACGATCACGATGATCACGAAATGGGCAGCCCGATCGCGGCAACCCTTTTTGAATTCCAGAGACTGGGGCGACAGGACCACCACCATGATGGACAGACTTTTCTCGACGCTTCGCGCCGAAGCCCTTGCGTCGGGCGACGGCCACGCCGGCATCTCGTTCAAGATCTCCGCCATCGACAGCGCCGAACTGGAGGCGACGAAGACCGAGGTCGTCACGTTCGCGGCCGGCGACGTCGAAGCGAAGACCGGGATCACCAGCACTTCCTCCGTCGAAAGCGGCGACGGGTCCGTCACCAGCGTCGAGGCGAACACCGACAGTCAAGCCACCGGCGACGGTTCGGTGGCGTATGGCGGTGCGGTCACCTTGGCGGCCGGCACTGGCACCCTTGACATCGCCGTCGGCCTCGCCGAGGCCGGCGCGTCGGGCGAAACGGTCGAGACGGTCGAGGCCTCGGTGGCGCCGGAAGGCGACGAAACCGAAGTCTTCAAATTCGACTCCGAGCTGGAGTTCGACGTCGTCGAAGGCCAACTGGGCGTTGCCGTGACTTCATTCGCAGAAGCGGGCACGGTGCTTCTCGCCGATGATGTCTTCCTGATTTTCCACTGAGTATTGCCTATTCCGGAAGGGCGATGGCCGGATTCCGGAGTCCGGGGGGAATGCGGCAGGGCGCGTTGGCGGCCGGTTTTTCCCCGGATCTCGGGGACTGGGTACCGCCTGGCGACCAGGGGGCCCGGGCGCCCTCCGGCCCTTGCCGGTTTCGGACCGGGTTAGCCTTGAAGATCGGCTCTACGCCTGGGCTGGAGCGAAGTCATGCAAATCGAAGTCATCGACCGGTTCGAAACATTCCTGCGTCTCAAGGAGAACTGGGACTCGGTGTACGAGGCCGATCCGGAGGCGCAGTTCTTCCTGTCCTGGACCTGGATGTCCAAATGGCTCGAAAAGCTGGAAAGCCAGTGGTTCGTGTTGGCGGCAAGACCGAGTGCCGAGGCGCCCGCCTATACCGGCTTCTTCCCGCTGCGGCTCCGCACAAAAATGAACAAGGCTGGCGGCTTTTTCAATGAAGTGGCGATGGCCGGAAACCGCACCGCCGACTACACCGGATTTATTTGCACGCCGGAAACTCAAAATCACGTGATTCCTGCCTTTTCTATAGGCATCCAGAAACTTAACTGGACTGTGCTGAACCTGGAACAATTGTGCGCTTCCGAAGATCGATTCAGCCTGTTCATGCATCATATCGCTCAAGCCGATTTCGACATTCGGGAAATCGACCTCGTCAACACATCCGACTCTATCGACAACGGCATATGTCCGCGTATCGATCTGCCGTCTGATTGGGAAACCTACCTCAAGGGCCATTTGAGTGCGAATACCCGGCAGAAACTCAGGCGTTTTCTTCGGAAAGTCGAAGACTCCGATGAATTCCGGATAACGCATGCCGAGTCCGCCACTTTCGAAAGGGATCTGGAGATACTTCTCCGATTCTGGGAGCTGAAATGGCGAGGCCGCAAGGGCCGCCGCACAGAAAGCATACAGAACAACTGTCGCCTCATGCTGGGGCATGCGTTCGAGAATGACGCGTTGTTCTTGCCCGTGCTTTGGCGGGGGGAGACGCCTCTGGCGGCGCTGGCGACCCTGATCGACAAGAAGAAGGGATCGCTGCTCTTTTTCATCGGCGCGCGTGACGAGGCGTTCGACAATCCGCCGCCGGGGCTGGTCCTGCACGCCCACAGCATCAGGTACGCGATCGAAAACGGCTTCACGACCTATGATTTCCTGCGGGGCAACGAGCCCTACAAATATTCCTTTGGGCCGACGGAACGGACCATCAGGCATATCGTCATTACGACGAAGAACCGGCAGAATCTGGGCGATCGCCTGGACCGGAGGAGCATACCGGTCGTGCTTCGGCAAACCATCGCCCTCCACAAGGCCGGCCGGCTGGCCGAAGCCGAAATCGGCTATCGGCAGATTCTTCATGTCCATCCCCGATGCTCCAATACGCTTTACGGGTATGGGCAGCTCATGACCATGCGCGGCGATCACCGGGCGGCGGAAGCCCTGTTCAGGACGCTCGTGAGCGTGGAGCCGAAGTCTTCGAAAGCCTGGTTGACCCTGGCGCAGTCCCTGGAGGCGCAAAGCCGGTTTTCCGAGGCCGCCATTGCGTATCGCGAGATCATCGGGCAATGGCGTGACGCTGCCGTTGCTCACAATGGCCTTGGCCGATGTCTCATCCAACTCGGCCGGCTGAACGAGGCACTCGCCGAATTCGACACCGCCCTCGGCCTCCAGCCCGATGACCCCGCAGCGGCGGCCAACCGGGCCGACACGCTTCAACGGCTCGGAACGCCGTCGCCCGCCGGATGCGCCCTGGCGCACCGTTCCATGATGCCGAATTCGGCGATGAACGCCGAGGCCGGGACGTGACCGGATCTTGAACCGGAACGGTACCGATCTCGATCCCCTGGGAACGGCGTCCGTCTCGCCGCGGCCGGCGGTGTCTGGCGGCTGTACCGATCTTGATCCCGATCTCCGCCTTAAGGCGATGCAGCCGGACGGCGCGCTGGGCGCGGCCGGCTGATCGTCCTGTGCCGGCTTGCGGCCGTCCGGCCCGGCGGCGACCATGGGCTCGATCCGGGCGGCCCATGACGGGCATGCCACTCAAGGAGGTCATCAAATACCATGAGAATTGGCAAGATTCTGGCCTGGGTAAAGGCCGACGCTCTCGGACTCGGTGAAACCACCCGCGCCGACCTTTCGATCGAGGTCAAGGCCAAGGACGGAGCCGTCCTCGACACCGCGACGACCGATACCAAGGCATTCGCGGCCGGCGATCGACTGGCCCATACGGAAATCCTGAGCTACTCCTACACCGATGGCGGTGACGGCTCCGGTGCCGCCGTCACGGCGGGCACCAGCGGCACCGGCATGGGCGACGACTCGACATCGTTCAGCCGGACATGGACGATCGCCATGAGCAATCACAAGATCGACATCGCCATCGGCTTTGCCACCTCCCGTGCCTCGGGCGACGATTACCAGTACGCCGACTCCTGGGTGGAGGCCGAAGGGGATATCGCGATCAGCCGCGACCTCGGCTCCTACCTGGAAATGACCAACCCGAACCTGCCGGCAGACGCCTTCGACATCGCCATCGGTATCGCGATCAACCTGCCGGACACTGCCGGCCACTTCGCCTGAGACTCGCATCCCTTCCGGCATGGATCGAAACCGGCGGGACCGCTCGCCGGCCCTTCTCCTCTGTCCGGCGGAACGGGGCCGGTGGCGTCGGTCGTCCCGCTCGAAGGTGGGTGGTTCGGCAAGGCCAAACGCCACCAACCTACCATTCTTGGCCGGCGGCCGTATCGAATGGATGTGCCCCCTTGGCGAAGCATGGGAGCGAGCGGCGGATGGCCCTGTGCCAGCTTGTTGAAAAACTGCCGGGCGATCAGGATGACGGTGTCCGGATGACTGGCAGCCGCCATGTCCCGGACTGCAATACGCTTTTGATCCCGTGACATTCGGCAATGTGGATAAGACCATGACCGACACCGTTATTGCAGAAATCGAGTTCGATGCCCTTGCCTTCGGCGAGGATACTCTCGTCGGGGTCTGGGCCGAAGCGAACGCCGCGAACGGCACCAGCGTCGACACGGCATCGACCGATACCATCGCGATTGCCATCGGCGACGACTTGGCTGCGACGACGATCGCGGCCCTGTCCTCCGTCGAGGATGGCGCCGGCTCGGAAACGGTGAGCACTGGAAGCACCAATGGCTTCGCCAGCGGCAACGGATCGATCGCCGTCAGCACGGTCGAAACCTCGGCCACCAGCACCAGCGTGATCGACATCACCACCGGCGCCGCCTCTTCGGGTGCGGCGGGCGGCACATCGGACGCGGCCGGAGAAGCGGGCGGCGAATCCCAGGCGCTCACCGAAAGCACCAGCGTCTCCCATACCGGCGACCCCGATGGGTCCGGAACGGGCGTCGAGGTGTTCACCGGCGGCAGCGCCTCGGGTAGCGGTTCGACCTCGGTCAGTTCCGCGCAGACCTTCGCGGCCGATACGGAATCGTCCGACATCGCAATCGGCTTCGGCTATTCGATCGCCTCGGGCGACACGGATGCCGAGACCGATGCCCTTGTCTTCCTGGAGGGCGACAGCATCGCCAGCCAGACCACCAGCTTCGATTCGCCATTTTTCTCAGCCGACATCGCCACCGGCATCGCGGTCAGCGATTACGACTACAGCGCTGTCATTGCCAACACGACAGACATCGATATCGACATTGCGTCGGATGTCGACATCACCGGCAATACGGCTCAGACGACGTTCAGCGTTGAAGCCTTCGGGGACGACACATCGGCGACGGCCGACATTTCTGTTCTGGCGACCGAGGATCTTTCCAGCGTCAGCGGTTCGATCGTTTCCGCAGTGAACTGAAAGAGGCGGTGGACCTGCCGGTCGACCGCTCGCGCGGGTCCGGCCGCGCCGTCCGCGGCGGTTGCAGCCGGACCCGGACTCTCGACGCCGGCTATCGGCCGCGGGCCGCGTGATGGCCCAGCCGAACCGCAATGGTGTTTCGCGCGATCGTCCTCACTGTCTCCCGAAAACCCGAATAACCGCATCTCGCGGCCGGACGCCGGCAAGCAAAGCGGGCAGTTCCAGCGCGCAGAGCGCACCGCTAACGCCGCGATCGGATCGGACATGACGACGATACCGCCACGCGATCATTCCGCCAGAGCCCTCAGTCTCCCGCATCCGGTGAACTCCTCCCGGCCACGCCTCGTCCTCGTCTTACCGCCCTCTGGACCCGGGCTACTCCTAAAGGCTCCACCATCGCGAAACGCCATTCCCTTCATCGTCCGCCATGAGGGCGAAATGAGGTTACGATCTTTGTCCAATATATCTACATCATGCGCGTTTCATTCGAAGTAAATCCATTGAGCAGTTTTCTGGCTCAGGAGAGTTCGTTATCTTCCGGTCCGTTGGGTAAGGATTGAAGAAAGAGCGGGAAGGGAGCGGACGTTCTCCCAAACCAGTCTCTGTTTAGAACCGGATCGGGCATCTATCGACCTGCCAGTTCTCACAAGCGTGATTAGGTGTTCAGCCGCTTGATTGGGGCCGCGAGACGGGCCTGATCTATTGGAGCGTCACGCTTTCCGAGCCGGCCGGATCAACCGACCGCAGAAGTTCGGGAGGCAGGCCCGACCGATATTCTCTGTCTCTTGGCACCCGGTTGCCGAGCGCCAAGGGCAGGGTGGTTTCCTGGGGGGATACGAGGCAAACGGTGATAAAATGGAACAGATAGCGTTTCAGGAGACTCACGGCCGATACGTGCTGATCATTGATTCCATGAGCCTGCGGCGCGCACAGATTTCGGCCTTTCTCGAATCATGGGCCCACGCCGGCGGGCTGATGATCGTGGAGGCGGCGGCGATCGACTCTAAAATGAACGATGCCGCGGAGTGTCGATTGGCCATCCTGAATGTCGGTGGAAGCGGCATCGGCGATCCCGAATGCCGGCCCTGTATCCACCAGATCCGTTCCTTGTTGCCCGGCACGCCTCTGGCCATCATTTCCGACCGGGAAGAGCTGGAAGAAGTGGTCGCGGCATTCCAGGCCGGAGCCCGCGGCTTCATCCCCAGCAGCATCGAGCCGGCCATTGCCCTGCAGGCGCTGACCTTCATCCTCGGCGGCGGGTCGTTCTATCCGCCATCCGCGATTCTACAGTATTTCGAGCGCGAAAACGACGACGTCAGGACTTCGGAAGGTCCTTCCGCGTCGGCCGATCAGGACGGTCAGAAGTCCCGCCTTCTGACGGAAAGGCAGATCGAGGTACACATGCTGCTGAAACAGGGCAAATCCAATAAGGTGATCGCTAGAGAGTTGAGCATGCGCGAATCGACGGTCAAGGTTCATGTCCGGCATATCATGCGGAAGCTCGGTGCCGCCAACCGCACCCAGGCGGCCCTCTGCGCCGCCGATCTGATCCACCGCACTCCGATCTCGCCGGACGAGACCGGCAAGAACGGCTCCAACGGGTTCCCCCACCTTGGTGTCGAGATCGTCCAGGGCCAGGGCGCTGCCAACGGCGCTTTCCGGTTATCGCGCCTGATCGAACCCGATCTGCAAGGCTGACGCCGCGGCCGGACCGGCACAATGCCAAACATCATAAGCCGGAGCGACAACAGATAGCCGGTCATGCTGCCCGCCCCTGTCCCTGCCCTGTTCGGGAACCGGGGACAAGGCCGAGGAACAGCCGGCAGCCGCCATTCGCCTTCCAACCGCATCTCGCTATTGGGGCCGGATTGTTGGAGCCGCGGTGTTCCCTTCGGCCCGGCCGGCTCCGGCCGCGCGACTCAGGCCACGGCCTTTTCCCGCTCTTTCGGAGCCGGCGTGTAATGGGCCTGGCGGACCAGATCCGCCCAGTAAAGGATTTCCAGCTCGCCGGAGGCATGTTCGACCAGGGCGGTGCAGCTCTCCACCCAGTCGCCGTCATTGA
>CAZTNV010000191.1:0-5007 GCA_964615535.1 uncultured Mycobacteriaceae bacterium
CATTTCCGGCGCCATCCAGCATCTGGCCGGCATGAAGGATTCCAAGGTGATCGTCGCGATCAACAAGGACGAGGACGCGCCGATCTTCCAGGTCGCCGATTACGGCCTGGTCGCCGACCTGTTCAAGGCGGTGCCGGAGCTGGAGGCGGAGCTGAAGAAGGCGGGGTGAGCCGCCGCGGAGGTTCGCCGGGATCGCGAAGAAGGATCGCTATACGATTGATTGTCCGCCATCTCCCGGCCTAATGTAGACGCTGACGTGAAGTGTCGACCGGGAGACGCGATCCATGCAGGGGCGATGGCGGCCGATCCTCGGCCTGGCGGTGAGAGCGGCAATCATCGGGTTGATGGTGATCGGGCCGGCGATCATCGGAGCGGGCCGGGCGGCGGCTCAGGACCGGCCCTGGGGCGGGTTCACGGCGCCGTCGGCCGGACCGGCCGAACCGATCGGCAGTTACGCCAATGGCTGCCTGCAGGGCGGGGTGGCACTGCCGGCCGAGGGCGAGGGGTATCAGGTGGTGCGGCTGAGCCGCAACCGCTATTACGGCCACCCGACCATGATCGCCTTTTTGCAGGATATGGGCCGGCGGGCGGCGGCGGCCGGGCTGGGCACCGTGCTGGTCGCCGACATCGCCATGCCGCGCGGCGGGCCGTTTCTGACCGGCCATCGCAGCCACCAGACCGGGCTGGATGCCGATATCTGGCTGCGGCTCGACCTGCCGATGCTGGCGCGGGCGCGGCGCGAGGATTTGAGTTCGGTGGTGGTGGTCGACCGGCGCGCGCAGCGGGTCGATCCGGCGATCTGGACCCGGGCGCATGGCGAGCTGATCCGCCTGGCCGCGGTCGATCCGCGGGTCGACCGGATCTTCGTGCATCCGGCGATCAAGCTGGCGCTGTGCGAGATGCGCTGGTCCGACCGCGGCTTTTTACGCACCGTGCGGCCGTGGTTCGGGCATGATTCGCATTTTCACATCCGGCTGCATTGCCCACCGGACGGCCGGCATTGCCGGCCGCAAGACCCGTTGCCCGCCGGCGAGGGCTGCGGCACCGATCTGATGGCGTGGTTCGCGCCGCCCGCCGCCCCGCCGACGCGGCCGGCTGCAGCACCGCCCCGGCCACCCCTGCCGGCCCTGTGCCAGGCCATGTTGCGCGGTGGCGAATGATCCTCAATTCCATGGATGTCGCGCGCGCCAAGGATTATCCGTATCACATCCCGCGCGTGTCCTATCTGTATGCCGACGGCACGGTTCAGGAGTTGACCCGGCCGGTCATCGACGGCCGGATTCCGGTGATCGCCTATGGCTCCAATCGCGCGCCGCATCAGCTTGCCGCCAAGTTCCGGGCCTGGCCGCCGGGCACGACGATCCCGGTGTCGCTGGGCTGGCTGAAGGGATACGACACGGTCTATTCCGGCCATTTCACCAGTTACGGCGCATTGCCGGCCATGCTCTATCCCACGCCCTGGGCCAAGGTGGAGGTTTCGGTCATCTGGCTGACCCCGGCCCAGCTCGACCGGATGCACGAGACCGAGGGCACGATCAACTACCAGTTCTCGCGGCTGGACTCGCTCGACCTGGAGGTCGAGGGGATCGGCCGGCTAGGTCATGCCTTCGCCTATGCCGGCCGGCGTCGCCCCCTGCGCTGGCAAGGCAGGCCGATCCCGCTGGCCGCGATCACCGCCGAAGGCCGGGTCGACATGCCGCTCTACGAGGTCGACGTGCTGACCCTGGCCTGCCGTCATCTGGCGCCGGACGCGGTGCTGGACGCCTTCATCCGGCAGGTCATCGCCTGCCCGGTGACCCGCGCCCAGCGCAGCGAGCGATTGCAGCGCGGGCCGCTGACCTGGAGCGAGTGAAAGGGCGGTAGGAAGCGGAGCGGAGAGGGGCGGCCGGTGCGCTCAGCCCGGCAGAACCCGCCACACGGTGGTCTCCCGGATCTCCAGATCCTCGAGTTCAAGAGGTGTCGGCACCGGATAGCAGGCGACCGGTTCGAGCCCGTGCTTCGGCAGATAGGTCCGGCCGGGATCGCCGACCAGGACCAGTTTGCCGGCAGCGGCAAGGCCGCGCAGCCAACTCTCGATTCGCTGGGCAACCGCCCGCTCGTAGAAGACGTCGCCGGCCATCACGATATCCGTATCGGGCAGCGGCCGGCCGATGATGTCGCGGCAGAGGGTTTCGACGGCAACGCGGTTGGCGCGGGCGTTGAGGATCTGCGCCACCTGGGCGAGCGGATCGATGTCGTTGGCGATGACCCGCCGCGCCCCCGACCGGGCGGCGGCGATCGCCACCAGCCCGCCGCCTGCGGCGAAATCGAGCACTCGACGGCCGGCGACCAGGGCCGGCGCATCAATCAAATAGCGCGCGATCGCCTGGCCGCCGGCCCAGGCAAAGGCCCAGAACGGTGGCGGCAGGTTCGATCTCTCCAGGGTTTCCTCGGTCGCCTGCCACAGCGGCGTGATCGCGGTCGCCAGATGCAGGCGGATTTCGGGCGTCAGGGGCGGGGCCGCCAGCGCGGTATGAGTGCGGATGAAGGTCGCGCTCTCCTGGGGCGTCATGAGTCCGCGAGGGTCCACGCTTGTCATGCTCTCGTTCAGTGGGGTATCGCAGATGTCGCCGGCGCGGGGTGACGCGCGCGGCAGCCGATGGAGGAGAGCAAGCATGGCACAGCACGGCACCTTTTTCTGGAACGAACTGGTGACGCCCGATCCGGAGGCGGCTAAGACGTTCTTTGCTGAGATCCTTGGCTGGACCAGCCGTGACGTGGAGATGCCGCCGGGACCGGGGGCGGACACATACACGATCTTCATGGCCGGAGACAAGGATACGGCCGGCATGTTCAGGATGGCGGGCCCGGTCAGTCAGGGCATTCTGCCGCACTGGATGGCTTATATCGCCGTGGACGATGTCGATGCGGCCTGCGCCAAGGTGGTGGGGCTGGGCGGCGAGGTGAAGGTGCAGCCGGCCGATATCCCGAATGTCGGCCGGTTCTGCGTGATCGCCGACCCGACCGGGGCGATGGTTTCCCTGATCACGCCGCTGCAGGACGCGTAGAGCCGGATCGGAAGCCGGCGCGGCGCGGGGGCGGGCGGTTCATGCCATGGCGCGGCCGGCGATCAGGCCGGCCAGCACCATGGCCGCGAACCAGCGATTCGACCGGAACCTCATCAGGCAGTCGGCGGGGTCGTCCGGCGTCCAGCGCGTCACCTGCCAGACCAGGTGCAGCGCCGCCAGCCCCAGCGCCGGCAGGACGACCGGGTGCAGTCCGGCCAGGGCCGCCGCCATGCCCAGGACGAGCACGGTCAGCGCGTAGAACCCGGCCACCCAGAGTCGGCTGGCGGCGCCGAACAGCCGGGCGGTCGAACGTACGCCGACCAGCGCGTCGTCCAGCTTGTCCTGATGAGCGTAGATCGTGTCGTAGCCGAGCGTCCAGACCACGCCGGCCAGATAGAGTGCCAGGGCGGGCCAGTCGAGCGCGCCGGTGACGGCGGTCCAGCCGAGCAGCGCGCCCCAGTTGAAGGTCAGGCCGAGAAAGGCCTGGGGCCACCAGGTGATCCGCTTCATCAGTGGATAGGGGAAGACCAGAGCCAGGGACGCCACGCCGAGCCAGATCGTGATGGCGTTGAACTGAACCAGCACGAGCAGGCCGAGCGCCAGCAGCACCGCCAGGAAGACCAGTGCCCGGACCACCGTGACCT
This sequence comes from uncultured Mycobacteriaceae bacterium, assembly GCA_964615535.1. GTDB lineage: Bacteria > Pseudomonadota > Alphaproteobacteria > DSM-16000 > Inquilinaceae > CAZTNV01. The sequence continues at coordinate 3,692 of CAZTNV010000191.1, forward strand.
GGCCGCTCGGGATCGGGCGGGTGCGGGTGCGCTCGACCTTGGCATCGACATCGCGGTCGAGGATGTCGTTGATCGTGCAGCCGGCGCCCCGCATGATCACCGCGCCGACCGCGAACAGCACGGCCAGCCAGAGATCGTCCGCGCCGAACCCGTCGGGCCGTGGTGCCAGCGCCATGCCCCACCAGCAGGGGAACAGCAGCAGCCAGGTCCCGATCGGGCGGTCGAGACGCATCAGCCGCAGATAGGGGCGGAGGGCGGGCGGTACGGTGCGATCGATCCAGTCGCCGCGCCGGATGTCGGTAAAGCCCTGGTCGGTGGCGGGATCGGGCGTGTCGGTGGGTGTCATCGGAGGAGCCTGGGCCGTCGCCGGGAACAAGGCGATGCAGTCTAGCCGAGCCGGCGCCGTCGACCGAGTGGCAATGCGGTGGCCGTGCGTGCAGTCCGAACGGTGTCGCGGCGACAAGAAGGTCCCCCACGGATGTCCGAGCCGGTTGTGAACCCCGAAACCAGATTGTACGTCGCGGCGGCGCTGGCCGAAGGCGCCCCGGCCGGACTCGATCATGGGCAGGCGCATCATCTTCGCACCGTGCTGCGGCTGGGGCCGGGTGCCGTGGTCGCGCTGTTCAACGGCCGCGATGGCGAGTGGCTGGGGCGGATCGAGGCGCTCGGCAAGTCCGGCGGAACGGTGACGGTGCTGCGCCGCACCCGGCCGCACATGGCCGGTCCGGATGTCTGGCTGTGCTTCGCGCCGATCAAGCGGCTGCGGATCGACTGGCTGGTGGAAAAGGCGACCGAGCTGGGCGCCGCCGTGCTGCAGCCGGTGTTCACCCGCCACACCGATGCGGCGCGGGTCAATCTCGACCGGCTGCGCGCCCACGCGGTGGAAGCCGCGGAACAGTGCGAGCGGCTGGACGTTCCGGAGGTCCGCGAGCCGGTTGCGCTGGCGGCGCTGGTCGGCGACTGGCCGGCCGGGCGCGCCCTGGTCGTCGCCGCGGAGGCCGGGCCGGCGCAGCCGATCGCCGAGGCTGTGTCCGCGCTGGCCGGCCGGCCCGCCGCATTGCTGGTCGGGCCGGAGGGGGGATTTGCCAAGGTTGAGCTTGACGGCTTGTTGAAACTGCCGTTTGTTCATGCCATCGGACTGGGACCCAGAGTCCTGCGGGCCGACACTGCGGCCCTGGCCGCGCTGGCCTGCTGGCAGGCGCTGGCCGGAGACGGACGCGACCGGTGATCCAGAGGCTGATGATGCATCGCGCATTCGCTCCGTCCTTGCCGAGGACGATGTGCAGCTGCGTCTCGCCGACGGCCAGCGCGCGTTC
>CAZTNV010000191.1:5017-7987 GCA_964615535.1 uncultured Mycobacteriaceae bacterium
GTTCAACACTCCCGCGCCCCGCACGGCGGCCACGCGCGAGTGTTGAACGGGTCAGCCTTCACGCCTTTCTCAGCCCAGCTTTCCTCAGCCAGATCGAGCCGAACCGATGTCCGCCCTACCGCCCAAGAGCACCGTCCGGATCACCGAACGGCGCCAGTTGATCGAGTATCTGGAGGCCGGCGGCAAGCCCGCCTCCGAGTGGCGCATCGGCACCGAACACGAGAAATTCGCCTATTTCCTGGATGATCTGCGGCCGGTGCCCTATGAGGGTCCGAACGGCATCGGTGCCCTGATGCAGGCACTGATGCGGTTCGGCTGGCGGGCTCTGGAGGAGAACGGCAAGGTCATCGCCCTGATCGACGAGCACGGCGCCTCGATCAGCCTGGAGCCGGGCGGACAGGTGGAACTGTCGGGGGCGCCCTTGGTCAGCATCCACCAGACCTGCGATGAGGTCCACGAGCATCTGCGCCAAGTCCGCGAGGTCAATCAGGAACTCGGCATCGGCATGGTCGGCCTCGGTTTCCTGCCGAAATGGCGGCGCGAGGACATACCCTGGATGCCCAAGGGCCGCTATCGGATCATGCGCGACTACATGCCCAAGCGCGGCCGGCTCGGGCTCGACATGATGACCCGGACCTGCACCATCCAGGTCAATCTCGATTTCGCCGACGAAGCCGATATGGTGCGGAAATTCCGCGTCGGCCTGGCACTGCAGCCGGTCGCCACCGCGCTGTTCGCCAATTCGCCGTTCACCGAGGGCAGGCCCAACGGCTTTCAGAGCTATCGGAGCCATATCTGGACCGACACCGACCCCGATCGCACCGGCGAGCTGCCCTTCGTGTTCGAGGACGGGTTCGGATTCGAGCGCTATGTCGATTACATGCTCGACATGCCGATGTATTTCGTGTTTCGCGACGGCAAGTATGTCGACGCGTCGGGACAATCGTTTCGCGCCTTTCTGGACGGAAGGCTGCCGGCGCTGCCGGGCGAGTTGCCGCTGCTGAGCGACTGGGTCGATCATATGTCGACCGCCTTTCCCGAGGTGCGGCTGAAGCGGTTTCTGGAAATGCGCGGCGCCGATGGCGGACCGTGGAACCGGATCTGCGCGCTGCCGGCCCTGTGGGTCGGCCTGCTCTACGACGATCAGGCGCTCGACGCTGCCTGGGATCTGATCAAGGACTGGACCGCCGAGGAACGGTCGGCACTGCGCCGATCGGTGCCGAGAATTGCGCTGGCCACACCGTTCCGCAATCGGACGGTGCGCGAACTCGCGCTTGAGGTGCTGGCAATCGCCACCGGCGGACTGGAGCGGCGCAGCCAACTCGATGCGGGCGGCGGCAGCGAAGCGCCGTTTCTGCATGCTCTCCAGGTCATCGCCCAGTCCGGCCGCACGCCGGCCGACGAATTGCTGGAACGCTATCGCACCGATTGGAACGGTTCGATCGATCCCGTCTTCGGCGAATACGCATATTGACGATCGGCGATTCGGCGGAGGCTCCGAGGCGATTTGGCGAGGTTCGGGACGATGCGGGGCAGGATCGACTGGCGGTGGGTGGGGGATTGGGTGCGGCGGGTCTTCGCCATCACCTTTCCATTGACGATGTTCGTCTATCTCGCGGCGTTCCCTGCACTGGGCGATGATCCGCTGACGCCTTTCATCGAGGCCGCCCTGTTCGGGCTTGCCGTGGCGGCGCTGGCGACCCTGATCGCGGCCGCGCTGCTGGCCTGGACGTCGGCCCGGCAGGGCGGGAGGCCCCGATGAGGCGTGATACCGGAGCCACGACCAGATCGCTGCAAACCTGGGATGCACTCCCGAAGATTGCCGCAAGTGTCCGTTGAGAGTTGTCAGCAAGGCCCGATACGGCAGCCAAAATGTTGTGCCTGGAACCGACACAAACCCTATGTCTGGATTTCCGAAGCGTTTTCCTAATGGACACCAAGATCCTTCGACTCATGATAGCATTCTAGAGGGTTTCCATGGCCAAGAATTCTGGGAGCGCATTGTTGCCGGCGGCTGTGCCTGTTGATGCTCCATCGAAACCGCTAGAATTGAATTCTGTCACTATAGGTGATTGTCGAGAAATCATGAAGAGGATTGCAGAGAATTCGATTTCTGCTTGTATTACAGACCCTCCATACAATTATGAATTCATAGGCCATAAATGGGACCATGATGAAATCAACCGTCGGCTTTCTCGTATCAAGGATAACTCCTCAACTCTTGTAAAGAACATTCCCTATGGCAGTGGGCTGGCGGGCGGGGTGAGGAATACAAGGTGGTACGAAAGAAATCGCCAAAACAATTCTGACTATAGAAGATGGTGCAGCGAATGGGGTAAACAGGTTTTCAGAGTATGCCGGCCAGGTGCGCTCATCGCTGTATTCAGCAGCACCAGAACCGCCGCTCATGTTCAGGTAGCACTGGAAGATGCCGGATTTTACGCTCGAGATATTGTGGTTTGGCGGCGATCAAGCGGTATCCCGAAGGGCTTGAACGTAGCATCGAAACTTGCGAAGCGCGGAGACGACAGCGCCGGGCGATGGGCGGGATGGCACAGTTGCTTGCGGGCCGAATGGGAACCGGTTGTGATTATGCAGAAGCCGCTCGAAAACAACTATCTTGACACTCTAACGACCTACGGTGTCGGTTTGTTCAATACAAAGCTACCAAACGGAGCTTTTCAATCGAACATTCTTGAAGGCTACGGCGGACGCAAGCCGCCAGATTTGAATGTGCATTGTACCGTAAAACCTTTAGCAGTGATGGAGAGACTGGTCACCCTGCTGGTTCCAGCAGAGGGTGATCACGTGATCCTCGACCCATTCGCAGGGTCCGGCACCACTTTGGTCGCCGCCAAAAAGCTCGGCCGAGCCTACATTGGAGTCGAAATAGTGCAAGAGTATTATGCAGTTATATTGATTTCCCTATCCAGGCAAGGCAGGTTCTGCAAAAGTTCTGTCTTGGCCGAT
>CAZTNV010000192.1:0-7976 GCA_964615535.1 uncultured Mycobacteriaceae bacterium
GCGGTGTTTCTGTTCGATGAGCCGCTGTCCAACCTCGACGCCAAGCTGCGCGGCCAGATGCGGATCGAGATCCGGCGGCTGCAGCAGCGGCTGGGCACCACCAGCCTCTACGTCACCCACGATCAGGTTGAGGCCATGACGCTGGGCCACCGGCTGATGGTGATGAACGCCGGTATTGCGGAGCAGATCGGCACGCCGCAGGAGGTCTATCACCGGCCGGCGACCCGCTTCGTCGCCGGGTTCATCGGTTCGCCGGGGATGAACTTCCTGCCCGGCCGGATCGCGGCGGACGGCGGCGCGGTCGATCTGCCCGGCGGACAGAGCATCGTTACCCCGGCGTCGTGCGTGGCCAGTCCCGGCCGCCCGGTCGCGGTCGGCATCCGGCCGGAACACCTCGGCCTGAATGGCCCTGCCGAACCCGGCCCCCGGATCATGGTACGCAGCGAAATGATCGAACGCCTCGGCGCCGATGCCATCGTCCATGGCCGGATCGAGGGCGAGGAGTCCGCGACCCTTCTGGCCCGTCTGCCGGGCGATACCTCCGCACGCTCCGGCGATCTGCTGGCCCTGTCGGTTGCAGACGGCGCGATTCACCTGTTTGATGCCGAGACTGGCAAAGTCCTCGCAGAACCGACGCAGCATTCACCATTGTTCAACTGTTCACAAGAATAGTCTTATGTGACGGCTCGCCGTTGCCGGTCAGGAGTCGCGATGCGAAATCACCCGCCGGACCCCGGTGATCCGGATCGTGCAAGAATTCCCTCCGCGGCGACAGAGGACGAAAATCGCGTCGAAATCATCGACGCCGCGGCGATGGAGGTTCTGCCGCCCGATCTCGCGCCTTCGCGGTCCTTGGCGCCCTCGGCAGCGCCGGTCGAGCGGCCCGCCCAGCCCGGCGGCGTGCTGCTGACCGATCGCGACCGCCGGCGCGATCCGCGGGTCCGCATGGCCGATGTGGTCATCGAGGTCGCCGGGCAGGTGCAGCCCGTCGTCGATCTGAGCCTGAGCGGCGTTCGGGTCGGCGGCGGATCGGCGCCGGTCGCCGTGGGCGACCGGCTCTGGTTCCGGCTGCTGCTGGGCGATCGCAATCCGACCCGGATCGAGAGCCTGCTGGAGGTGATCAGAACGCATCCCGAAGGATTCGTCGGCGTCTGGGCCTGCCTGACCCAGGCAGACAAGTCGGCGATTCGGAGCTTCGTCGCGGCGCAATTGCTGCGTGGCCGGGTCCGCGGCCAGGGCGCAGGCAGGTACCGCCAAATCGGTCAATGCGCCGAAGAGGCTCGCCGGGGCTGGCGACCCTCAAGCCCGAACCGGCGCTGACGTCCCGAAGCGGGATAATCCGCCTGCAGGGGTTTTCTCCCTAAAGATGCGCGCTCATTCTGGAAGCGTTCGTCAACCGGCTCAATACGCGCAGATCACCCTCCATGTCGCCCCGCCTTGTCGGCCGCCGCACGGTCATGGTTCTGGCCCTCGGCCTGGCCATGCACTCGACCGCGTCCCCGGCAGCCGCATCCGACGGCGTGGTGCGCATCCTGGTGGTCGGCGATTCGCTGGGCGTGGGGTATGCCGCCGGGATGGAGCACGTGGTCGCACCCAATCGGCGAGGGGGCGAGCGGCGCAACGCCGAGGTGGAGCGGCTGGCCTCGGTCGGCAGCGGCGTGATCCCCCGCCACGGCCGGCCCGATGTCGCCGCCATGCTGGAGCAGCGGCTCCGCCGGCCGTCGCCGCGGATCGACATGGTGGTCATCGCGATCGGCGCCAACGATGTCGGCATGCCGATCGGCGGCAGGCTGTACGGCGAGCGCTGGACCGCCCGCTACGGGGAGCGGCTGCGGGCGCTGATCGACACCGCCGCCGGTCGCGGCATTCCGACCTTTTGGATCGGCCAGCCGGCGATTCGCCACCCGGCCTTCGGCCCCGCCATCGATCGCCATATCCGCCCGGCCCAGGAGGCTGCGGTCGCCGGGCCGGACACCGGTGCGGTCTACATCGACCTGCTGGGTCTCACCACGCTGAATGGCCGGTTTGCTGCATCGCGCGATCTGGGGGATGGCCGCGCAAGGCCATTGCGCGCCGCCGACGGCATCCATTTCTCCGGTCAGGGTTACATTTTCGTCGCGCGCTACATCGTCGAGACGATCGAAGGCGCCACCGGAGTCCGGCTGCGGCCCGGCGACCGAGCGTCGTAGAACGGCCGGATCGCCCGTCCGATCCTTGCGGGGCCGGCTCGACGCGGCGCTGGATTTAAAAAGAATTGATATTCTCATTATGCATTTTTACCTATTATTGTTGTTTTGCCGTTAAACCGTTTTTGGGCTGTGGTTGCAAGGCGCTCCGGTCGTCGTTTCGACGGCATCGTGCCCTGGATGGCCTGCGCCGGTCCCTCGCCCTCGTGCGAATGCCGTCCTCTCGCCCTTGTCCCAAGAAACCTGAGCGGGCCAGACCACGATGAAGACTTCGTTCCTCGATCAACCGCTCTTGATCGTCGACGACGAGCGATTCGCCCGCGGGATCGCCGTTCAGATCGCGCGCGATTTCGGCTTCCGTTCCGTTTTTCAAGCATCGGACGGAACGGCGGCGTGCGCCTTGTTGAACGAGCCGCCGAGTTCGACCGGCGGACTTCCGATCGGCGGCATCCTGGCCGATTACAACATGCCGTTGATGAACGGGCTGGCGTTGCTGAAGGAGGTGCGACTGGGCAAGACCGGCATCGCCGCCTCCACCCCGTTCGCCCTGCTGACCGGGCACAGCGACCGCGATATTGTCGAGACGGCGATGCGGCTGGATGTCACCGCGTTCATCACCAAGCCGGTATCGGCCAAGACCCTGGGCACCAAGCTGGCCAAGGCGCTGTCCGAAGAGCCGACCATCCGCCCGGCCATGCATTACGCCGAAATCGAGGTGGTGGAATCGCCGAACAATCTTGCGGCCGATCCCTCGGCGGCGGCTCCGGCAGTGCTGCGCAGCGAGATGATCCGCCGGCTGAATCCGTCGAGAGGCGGCGACAGCAGTGGCCGGCTGGGGCCCTCCGCATTTCGGGCCGGTCCTGAGGTGTGTTCGCGGCTGGCGAGTGTCCAGCCGGGAGCCGTACTGTCGCGCCTCATCACCAGCGCTTCCGGTGTCATCCTGCTCGGTGAGGGAACCGTTCTGACCGATCGGCGCCTGCAACGCCTGCGCGGTATGAGTGCAGGCGAAAACATCGAGAATGTCTGGATCGAAGTGAAGACGAAATAGCCTCCGAAGCGATCGCCCCCCCGAATCGATCGCCATGGTGCAAGACCGATGAATCATGCGACCTATACCGATCCCCTGCTCGATGATGCGACCTGCGCCCGGCCGCCCTGCCATGGCACCGAGCAGTCGCTGCTCAACATCCTCGAAGCGTCGCCGGTCGGCGTGGCGATCCTCGATGCCCAGCAGAGAATCATGTTCTGGAACAGCCGGTTGATCGAGATCACCGACGGGTTGCAGGGCGAGGCATTCTCGGAGGCGGCATCGCGGAATTCGTTTCTGGCGCCTGGCGTGTACCGGCGCCTGCTGAAGCGATTCGTGCGGGACGGGTTTGTTCGGGACATCGAGATCGAATTGAATTTTCCGGGCCAGCGGCACATATGGGCTTCGGTCAGCATCGAACGGATCGAGTTCGAAGGCAAACCGGCGGCGCTGACCTGGCTTTACAACATTACCGACCGCAAGCTGGCCGAACTGCAACTCCGCGCCTCCGACGAGGCGCTGCTGTCGGTGCTCGAAGCCTCGCCGGTCGGCGCGGCGATTCTGGATGCCGCGGGTCACGTGCTGTTCTGGAATTCCCGCCTGATTGATATTCTGGGCGTTCAGGGGGAGGCCTTCGCCGAAGCGGCGATGCTGACCTTCAACGGCGATACCACCCTGCGCGACCAGCTTCTGTCGGCCCTGGAAACCGGCGAAGCGGTGCGCGACGTCGAAATCACCAAGGATACGCCGAACGGCACGCTGCATGCATTGGTCTCGCTGGAGCGCGTGACGTTCGAGCGGCAGCCCGGCATTTTGATGTGGATTTACGATGTCAGCCAGATCCGCGCGGCGATCAAGAGCGCGGAGGCGGCGACCGCATCCAAGTCGGCCTTCCTCGCCACCATGAGTCACGAGATCCGCACGCCGATGAACGGCGTTCTGGCGATGGCCGACCTGCTCTCCGAAACCCGGCTGACGCCAGATCAGGCCAGCATGGTGCGGACCATCCGGGACTCCGGCTGGTCCCTGCTCACCATTATCAATGACATCCTGGATTTCTCGAAGATCGAGGCGGGCAAACTCGACATCGAACAGATCGCAATCCAGCCGCGCGAGGTGGCGCACGGCGTCTACAGTCTGATGAACGCCAAAGCACAGGAAAAGGGGTTGAGCCTCGAACTGACGATCGACCCCGCGGTTCCCGGCTGGGTGACCGGCGATGGCGTCCGCCTGCGGCAAATCCTGATCAATCTGATCGGCAATGCGATCAAGTTCACGGAAAAGGGCCGGGTCGACATCGCCCTGCGCCGCCGGCCCGAGGGCGGCCTATCGTTTGCGGTGACGGATACCGGGATCGGGTTATCCGATGAGCAGCGCCAGCGACTGTTCCGGCCGTTCAGCCAGGCCGACGACTCGACCTCGCGGCGGTTCGGGGGAACCGGGCTCGGCCTGTCGATCTGCATGGGTCTGGTGCACCTGATGAAGGGTGAAATCGGCTGCACCAGCGTGCTGGATCAGGGTTCAACTTTTTGGTTCGATCTGCCGTGGATGCCCACCGACCCGCCGCCGGAGGCGCAAGGCCGCCACGGCGGTGCTCGCGTCCCGCGATTCCATGGACCGACCAGGGCCGTCGCCGCCGCCCAGGGCGCCGCGATCCTGGTGGCGGAGGACAACCCGACCAACCGCGACGTGATCGGGCGGATTCTAAACCGCCTGGGCGTCGTTCACGACATGGTGGAAAATGGCCGGAGCGCACTCGGCATCCTGCTCGATCCGGACGAGGCCCCGAAATACGGCCTGGTGCTGACCGACTGCCACATGCCCGAGATGGACGGCTGGGCGCTGTCCGAAGCCATCCGGCGGGACGAGACGGAAACCGGGGCGCGGCGGCGCCCGATCATCGCGCTCACCGCCGACGTGGTGAAGGGAACCGCGGAACGCTGCGCCGCCGCCGGCATGGACGGCTATCTGATGAAGCCGGTGAAGCTGGAGGACCTCAATGCGGCCATCGAGCAATACCTGCCGGGCGCGGACCTGCTGCGCGAACCGATCGAGGAGGATGCCTCGTCCCGGCAGAGCCTGCTGGTCGATCTGACCGGGGTCGTCGATCTGGAGGCATTGTCCGAGATCGCCGGTGCCGACCCGGCCGAAATGGCCTCGATGCTGAAGAATTTCGTGATGTCGGCCGAGGATCTGCTGGCGGAGTTGGCCGCCGGACTGGCCGAAGAGTCTGAAATTCCCCACGAGGATACCCATCGCGCCGCGCACAGCCTGAAATCCGCCGCCCGATATATCGGGGCGGGGACCCTGGCCGAGATCGCCGCCCGGCTGGAAAAGCTGCTGAAGAGCTGGGATGTCGCCGCGGCGCGAGCCGGCCTGCCCGACCTGCTGGCGGCCTTCGGCGCAGTCCGGAATGCGATCGAAATGGTCACGCTCGAATCCGATCTCGCAGGGGCGCATACCGAACTCGCCTCGCTGGCCATGGCCCCCGAAGGGGCCTCGGACAACGATCTGCGCAGCGTCGTCTCGCTCACCGAAGAGGCCGCCACCAAGATCATCGAGGCGGCGGAAGCCATCTCGGAAGTCATCGAATCGGTCGGCAATCCCGCCGACGTCCGCAATATCCAGCAGCAGCTCACCGCGATCTTCGAAGCGTGCTCGTTCCCCGATCTCACCAGTCAGCACATGCGCAAGGTGATCGCCCGCCTGACCTCAATCGAGGAGCGTCTGGATCGCGTGGTGGGGCGGCTCGACATCAAGGCGCCCAACAGCGGTCAGACAACCTCCACAACCGCCGACCAGCTCGACATCGACGCGATGTTCAGTTGAGCGGGACCGGGACCGGCGGGATGTCGGTGAGCTGGTGATCACGACCTGGACGTTGCGGACCGCGTCCTCGGGCGTCGCGCCGTCGGGCAGGCAGCCGGGCAGGTCCGGCACTTCGGCCAGCCAGCCGCCGCCTTCCTCCGGTGCCAGCGGGCGCAGCGAGAGGGGATAGGGATGGACCATCGCGGCTCCCCGGGGTTCGCGGCAATGGTCCGATCGATCGAGGCCACCCGTTGCCGAAGTTGCAACGAGTTGATCGGAAGGGCCGCCGGGTTCGTTGGAACGGCCCACCACATGGGATAAAAGCCCTTGATTCGGCAGGCTTTCCTGCGCTCGGACGTCAGGGCCAGAATCATCGGCTTCCGTTTGGCCGCACAGAAATGAAAATATGGCATAGTATGAGGCGGTGCGAAGGGAGACAGCCATGCCGGACATCGAGCGGCTTACGATCACCCTGCCCGAGCCGGTGGCGGCCGAGGTGAAGGGCGCGGTCGAAGCGGGCGAGTACGCCTCGGCCAGCGAAGTGATTTGCGAAGCGCTGCGGGACTGGCGGGCAAAGCGGAACACACGGATTCAGGATCTGGCCGCCCTGAAAGCCGACATCGACAAGGGACTGGCGGATCTTGACGCCGGCCGCGTGCATGACTTCGACGCGGCACGCATCATCGAACGGGGGAGGACGCTATTGAAAGACCGCTCTCGCTCCGTCTGACCGAGGCGGCGGAAGCCGATTTTGCGGAGAACTGGTCCTATATTGCAGCCGCATCCTCGGAAATCATTGCCACACGGTTCCTCGGCAAGCTTGAAGCCGCATTCGAACCGGTTCGGGATTTTCCCTTCGCCGCGCCATCCCGCGACGAGCTCGCGCCCGGGCTTCGCGTGACGTTTCATGCCCCTTACGCCATCTACTATCTTGTTCAACCGGACGAACTGATCATCGTCCGGGTGATCCATGGCGCGCGAGACGCCGCCGCGATGGCCAGCCGCGGGGAGCTCCGCTGATCTGCGGCCATGCGCGAGCCTCGGCCGACGGCCGGAGCGTGAGGGCGCAGACGGCCGCCGTGCTGGTCACTGGATGCGAGAAAGCGTTCCGGGATGTGGCAAGCGGCGGTTCAGACCGCCGCATGATCTCCAATGTCCCGTGAAGGTCACGTCCCGGGCCGGGGTTGGCCGGCGGCTTGATCGCCGGGGCGGTTGCGTTGGCCCGACCCGCGCCGTCGCCCCTGCGGTCGCCTTACCCGGCAAGCAGTCGGCAAGCCTGACCGGCGCCGTGGAGGATTAGAGGATTGCCAATTCGAAGTCCTCAGAACGGCCCGGCCCGCGGCGCGGTTCGGAGACTTGCAGGCAATTTCGATTCAGGCATTAACTATAAGCCATAATAGCGATTATGCGACAAACGCCGGACTCGGCAAGAACCCATATAAAGGTTGATTACTGATCCCACTCCCATTCCTCTATCGGCAATTTTTCATCTTTCATTTTTAAATGATTATACAATATCTTTTTGCCAATATTTAGTTGATCACAACGAGGCTTCAGATGCAGACAATCCAATACATCTTCTAGTGTAATTCTGCGATTTTCATCGTTAAAAAAGTGTGGATAAACGGCACTAAACCAACATTGGTAAACACCGAGCGCTGTTGGCAACACACCATATACTTCGTTAGAGCCATAACAACAATCAAATAGAACTATCTCATTGATTAGTGGATTAAAATATTCGAGGTTATCAGAATGATCGTTGTCTGCATGCTTGAAATAATTATAAGGTTTCTTCATGATTTCGCGCACTCGTTTGTGATATTCAGGGGAAATTATCTCATTAAATACGTCACTTAGCGTCCTAATTTGTTTTTTCTTACAAACATCATTCAGGATGAATTCCCTATCCAGGCAAGGCAGGTTCTGCAAAAGTTCTGTCTTGGCCGATCGCG
>CAZTNV010000193.1:0-7919 GCA_964615535.1 uncultured Mycobacteriaceae bacterium
AGCCGAAATAGAGAAACGGCGGGTGGAAGGCGAGGCCGGGGTCCTGCAGGATCGGGTTGAGATCCTGCCCGTCGAGCGGCGGCGGATCGACCCGCAGGAACGGGTTGGAAGTGATCAGGATGAACAGCAGGAAGCCGACGCCGATCATCCCCTGCACCGCCAGCACGCGGGCGCGCAGCGGCGGCGGCAGGTTCCGCCCGAACGCCGCGACCATGCCGCCGAACAGCGCCAGGATCAGCACCCACAGGACCATCGAGCCCTCGTGATTGCCCCATACCCCGGTGATCCGGTAGATCAGCGGCTTGGCCGAATGGCTGTTCTGCACGACGTTCAGCACGGTGAAATCGGACACGACATAGGCCGTGGTCAGCGCCAGGAAGGCGATCGCGACCGCCGCCAACTGCCCCAGCGCGGCCGGCCGCGCCACCGCCATCAGCGCCGCATCCCCCCGCGCCGCGCCCGCCAGCGGCAGCGTGGACTGCACCAGCGCCAGCAGCAGCGCCAGAATCAGCGCGAAATGGCCAAGTTCGGGGATCATCGGCGGTCCTCCATCGGTGCCGCCTGGGCGCCGCCCGGTGCGGCCGGCTCGGCATGGCGCCATTGGCCGGAGGCGCGCAGCGCGTCGGCGACCTCGCGCGGCATGTAGTTTTCGTCGTGCTTGGCCAGCACCTCGCGCGCCTCGAACACGCCGTCGGGGCGCATCCGGCCCTCGGTCACCACGCCCTGACCCTCGCGGAACAGATCGGGGAGAATCCCGGCATAGACCACCGGCACCTCGGCCGCCAGATCGGTCACCACGAAGCGCACCGTGCGGCCGTCGGGCAGCCGCTCGACCGACTGCTCGGCGACCAGCCCGCCCAGCCGGAACGCCCGGCCCGGCGCGATCTGCCGGGTCTGGAGATCGCTCGGGCTGTAGAAGAACAGCAGCGTGTCCTGGAACGCGGTGAGCACCAGCGCGCTCGCCGTGCCCAGGCCGAGCAGGCACAGCACCAGCACCATCAGCCGCCGCTTCTTACGCGTCATGAGTCACCGATTCCGCCTGTTGCGATGTCCCGGCAGGGGGCTCAGCGCCACGGCGCCGCGGCCGGCGGGTCTGCTCCAGCGTGCGCAAGGTCCGTTCGGCCGATTTCAGCCGATGCCACGAGATCGCCGCCAAACCGATCAGCACCACGGCGCAGACGGCATAGGCGCCCCAGACATAAAGGGCGTAACCGCCCATGCTCAGGAATTCGCTCACACCCCGCCCGTTTCCGCTGCGCCCGAACTGTACCGCCGCAGATATAGCCGCCGGGAGCGACGGCGGATATGCGGCCCATCCGCCGCGACCCAGTGCCGCACGGAACCGGGCGGCATCGCCGGGCTTCGTGCGGCGGCATTATTCTGGTTCTGCAGACGGCGCGGCGCTACCGTTCGGAGCGATCGGCGGGGCGTCCGGGGTCCTCGGCGGGCGGCGCCGCGGTGTCCGCATCCGAGGCCGGGCTGCCCATCGCCCTTCGGTCCTGCTCCTCGACCTTCGACCTGCCGGTCATTGCACTGTCCTCCAGTCACGGTTCTCCTTTTTTCGCCAGCCACGGAAATACCTGCAAATTGTTTGCCACTAAAAAGTTTGAGTAGGCAGGCAGAACAAATGGATGTTCGATACGGACAGGAAAGCGATTTTGGGTGGCTTCAAGAGCATGATAAGCATGTCACTCCTGAATGGGTCAACAGATGCCTGCATAACGGTGAATATATCATTGCGGTAGACGGGCAGGAAAGAAAAGGCTTTCTCCGTTTCAGTATGTTTTGGGGCAGTATCCCCTACATGGATTTAATCTGGGTATTGAAAATTTATAGGCAGCACGGCGTTGGCCGCGGCTTGTTTCATTTCTGGGAGACAGAAATGAAAAAGCGCGGAGCAAAGACCTTGATGACCTCTTCCATGATGGATGAACCAGAGCCGCAAATATGGCATAAAAGAAATGGTTTCAGGGAGTGCGGTCAACTAACCTTTGGTCAACAACAACAACCAACGCCAGAAGTGTTTTTTGTGAAAGATTTAACTGAGTTTTGAAAAAGACACTAAATAGTTTGATCGATATTTTTTTGCGGCATATATTTTCCGCTTGGATTGCCATGACCAAGGTGCAGCATAAGATATCGGAAATATGAGGTCTTCGCCGAGAACGGGCCCGCTTGTCCTTGCAAGGCGGGACATTTTGTGCGGCCGATCAACCGATCAGCCGATAGGTTGCTGCCTGATCGTCCCAGGCCAAGCGGTCCCGGTGTGTGGCCAACCAGTCGCATAAAGACCGTTCGATGTCGGACCCGCAAACCCATATTTCGCTATCGGCAAGCTCTTGCGGCAAGGGCAGCACGGCGGCGAGCGCCTCGAACGGCACCTTCAGGCAATAGCCGGCGCCATGATCAAGCGTGACCGGCGCAGCGGGCAAAGCGTTCAGTATGTCTCCGGCTGCGTCGATCTTTCCGGCAAGCAGTTGGAGGGCCGCAATCAGGCTGCGGGAAACCGGATCCAGATCGTCTTCGGCTTGCCACGCCTCCGCTATCTGCTGTGCATAAACACGGTAGGCTGCGAAGATGTCTTCGCCTGGATTTGGTGAGAAAGGCTTTGCGCCGGGCCCCACCGGCGTCACGCAGGAGAGGAGTCTCAAGCGATGATAGCCAAGCCTGTCGAGATCAGTGGCGGGCTCCGATGCATGCCTGCTCATTCCGTCCCCTTTGGCACAGGTCTCTTGACCCGATAGGTTGCCCCAAATGCTTCGCCACATGCCACACCTCTCAACGCAGGACAGGAACGAGCCGTCCTTCATTGTCTACATTGAGCGGGGCGATCCGGCTCGGCGAGGCACGCGGATATCGGAGCGAAAGGTTTCGGATTTTCCGACAAGCCGGATCCCGCCCGGGACAGCAAGAAGAGCCAGAGCCTCACCTCGGTATCGAGCGCGATCCGGCTGCCGATCGCGAAGCCTCCCATGCCCAGAGCGCAAACCGCCGCTCGTGCCAGGGCGTCGCCTCGATTGAAGGTGTGGGCTATCCGCCGGGCTTCCTGGCAGGCAAAGCTGCCGCCCTTTAGCGACCGCGGCCCGCGGCGGCGCGCAGGCCGGCGACGTCGCCGGCCTTGACCAGCCGCATCACGGCGATCTTGCGCTCCAGGATTTCCGTGCGGGTGCGGACCAGCGCCAGGGCGACGAAAAAGGCGGTGAAGGCCAGCGCCATGACCAACAGTGGAGCCAGCATGCTGGGATCGACCGCCGGCACCCCGACCCGGCTGACCGAGGCCGGCTGGTGCAGCGTGTTCCACCAATCCACCGAGAACTTGATGACCGGCAGATTGACCACGCCGACCAGCACCAGGATCGCCCCGGCGCGCAGGCCGCGGGTCGGATCGTCGAACGCGTTCACCAGCGCGATATAGCCGAGATAGAGGAAGAACAGGATCAGCACGCTGGTCAGCCGGGCATCCCACACCCACCAGGTGCCCCACATCGGCTCGCCCCACAGGCTGCCGGTGATCAGGCACACCGCGGTGAAACCGGCGCCGATCGGCGCCGCCGCCTTGGTGAACAGCTCGGCCAGCGGATGCTTCCACACCAGCCCGATCGCGCTCGCCACCGCCATGTTGGCGTAGACGAACAGCGCCATCCAGGCCGCCGGAACATGGATGTACATTATGCGGACGGTGTCGCCCTGCTGATAATCGGCCGGCGAGGCGTACAGCCCGAGATACAGGCCGGCGGCCAGCAGAACCACCGTCGCCCCGACGCTCCACGGCAGCACCAGCGCGGCGATCCGCAGGAAGCGGGCGGGATTGGCGAATTTGTGCATGAAGTATATTATGATCTCTCGGGTTTCTTCATTTCGATTACCAAGTACTCCCAGATGCGCTGGGTCCACGTCCGTTTTTCGGTCCTCCAGCGATTTACAATGTATTCCAGGCCCTTATATGCCGAAGGTTGTTTCCTTAATTGCCTTAACTTGTTTATGTAGGGCAGGGAGTGATCGAAGACCTTTATAAAAAACGTCCTTTCTGTATCAAATATGACATTCTCGTCCATATCTCCATTAATCATTCCAACTGACAGATACTCGTAATGATTAAGTACGTACCGAATGCTCTCAACGTCATCCTCACGCACCGCGTCGTCGGGGTCAGGAAGCTGGTTCATTTTGATAACCTTGACAAACCTCTTTATTCTCTGGACGTGTTTATCGTTGTGAAGAAACTGTTGCAAAAACTCATATGTATGTTTTCGGCGGGCAAGAATCCGATTCTGCCGATTCGTCACAAACCAGCCTATCGTCGCCATTGTTGCACTCAATAAAACAGCAGTCCCAGGATCCATAGCGCCCTCGATAGATTGAGCCTCCGCGATGCGGTACTCAACCTATCGTGCCGGTGAGGATTTCACAATCCGAATTCTCCATCCACTCGCATCGTTTGACTCCTTACTCTTTGCGGACACCAGGGACATTAAACGACCCGCAGGCAGAGTCAAGGTAGGCATCAACGACCTGATTCTGGACCTTTATTCGTCAAAGGTACCATCAAAACCGCAAGCTATTCCAGCGCCTGGCGCAAGGCCGCGGCGGCGGCGAGCGGGGCGAGGGGGAGGCTGAGCGCCAGGATGCCGCCCAGCAGCAGCAGGTGCGGGCGGGCGGGCAGGCCGGCCACCGCGGCGTCGATGGCGGCCACCGCGAAGATCAGCACCGGCACGAACAGCGGCAGGATCAGCAGCGACAGCAGGACTCCGCCCCGCCGCGCGCCCAGCGTCAGGGCGGCGCCGATCGCGCCGATCAGGCTGAGCGCCGGCGTGCCGATCAGCAGGGTCAGCATCAGCACGCCGAACCCCGCCGCATCCAGATGCAGCAGCACCGCCAGCACCGGCGCCGCCACCGCCAGCGGCAGCCCGGTGACCAGCCAGTGCGCCAGGATCTTGGCCAGCACCACCGCCTCCAGCGGCAGCGGCGACAGCGCCAGCAGGTCGAGCGCGCCGTCCTCGTAATCGTTGGCGAACAGCCGCTCCAGCGACAGGAGCGAGGCCAGCAGCGCGGCGACCCAGATCACCCCGGCGGCGATCCGTGCCAGGATGTTGGTCTCCGGCCCGACGCCCAGCGGAAACAGCACCGCCACGATCACGAAGAACATCACCGCCACCGAGGCATCGGTGCCGGCGCGCAGGGCCAGGGCCACATCGCGCCCGACCAGCCGCAGGAAACGCGTCACGCCGGCTCCCCGTCGGGCTCGTCATCCGGATCGACGGCAAAATCGTCAAGCCGCAGTGCCGCGGCGCCGGGCAGGTCGAGCGCGGTGTGGGTGGCCAGGGCGACCATGCCGCCCGCAGCGCGGTGCTGCGCGATCGCCGTCTCCAGCCGTGTCACGCCGTCACGGTCGAGCGCCACGGTCGGTTCGTCGAGCAGCCACAGCCGGGCCGGTGCGGCCAGCAGCCGCGCCAGGGCCAGCCGCCGTTTCTGCCCGGCCGAAAGATAGCGCCCCGGCACCGCCGCCAGCTCGCCCAGGCCGAACGCCCCGAGCGCCTCCATCGCGCGGCCCTGCGCATGGTGCGGCGCGGCCAGCGCGGCCCAGAAGGCGAGATTGTCGAGCGCCGACAGCGCCGGCTTGACCGCATCCAGATGGCCGAGATAGGCGACCCGGCCGCGATGGGCATCCGGCTCCTCGGCCAGGGCGGCGCCGTCCCAGGCGAGTTCGCCGGCGAACGGCCGGATCAGGCCGGCCATCAGGCGCAGGAGACTCGATTTCCCGCTGCCGTTCGGCCCGGTGATCAGCAGCGCCGAGGCCGGTTCGAGGCGGAAGGACAGGCCGGCAAACACCAGGCGCGCGCCGCGCAGACAGGCCAGTTCCGTCCCCGAAAACGCCGAGCCGGCACCGCTCGCCGGCGGCAAGGGCAGAGGACCGGTGCCCGGCCGGAGCGGGGCCGCGGCGGCCTCGGGATCGCGCCGGGCCAGGCTCAGCGCGGCCTCATCACCCGGTCCCGGACCGCGCGGGCAAAGCCGACCGGATCGCGCAGCGGTGGCGTGCTGCGGGCGGCCGCGGCGACGCCGCGGGCGGCGGCAGCGATATGCGGCCGGGCGGTGTGAAAGGTCTCGACCGCCTTGGCCCGAACGCGCGGATTGGCCGCAGCATGGCGCACGGCCGTCAACAATGCCCGGCGCAGCAACGCACCCATCATCGTCCCTGTCCCTCCTCTTGCCTCGCCGGGCCCGGCCTCAAGCCGCCATGCGGGCCAGCCGCTTCTGGCGCTGTTGCAGATACCAGCGCACGCCCGCCGAGGCGGCGTTGAACAGGGTGCTATGTGGGCGCAAACCGACGGCTTTGAAGATCATCGCCATGCCGCGATCGATATGCGGCGCCTTGTAATAGGAATAGGTCCGCTTCAGATAGGCGGAGTTGTGCTTCTCCCGATCGTAGGGCTCGCCTTCGTTGACCGCCGCGTAATAGGCGTAGCCGAGCTCGTCGTCTTCCGTTTCGGCCACCCGGGAGAGGGCGACGCGCAGCCGCTGGAGCCGGTTGAGGCTTTCGCGATCCAGATAGCGTTTCAGGTGATCGTAGAACAGCTTGTAATGGCGCAGCTCATCCGCCGCGATCTTGCGGCAGATGGTCTCCAGCACCGGCTCTTCCGCGGCGTCGCCCAGCGCCGAATAATACGAGCTGGTGCCGACCTCGACCATGCAGCGGGCGACCAGCTCTCCCGATCGCGAGCCGCGGATCGACTGGCTGGCCTGGAGCTGGATCTTGTAGCCTTCGCGGAAAACCTGGAACCGCTGCTCGAAATCGAAATCCGGATCGACCATCCGAGCCCATCGGCTGAGCGCCTGACCGTGCTGGACCTCTTCCCGGCCCCATTGCCGCGCCGCCTCGCTGAATTCCGGATCGTCGTGAAATACATGTTCGAGATAGCTGACGTAACTCGATGCATTGTACTCGACCATGGCCGCCGCCTTGACGACCTTGACCTGATCGGGATCAACTTTGGTTCGGTCGAACCGATCCCACGGGATGTCGTCGAGCGTCCAGTGCTTGTACGCCATCACTCCCACCGTCTGGCAAAATGCTCACGAGGCTGCAGACCGCCATCATGCGGCGCACAATCTCGGAAATTTCCGCACGGAATTCAAGACGGCAGCAATTGGGGATTTCTCTGTCGCGCGCCTTCTATCGATCAGGCCGCGAGCGCCGCCGCGCGCTTGGCCCGAGCGATCGCCAGCGCCCGCTCCGCCGCCACGCGCCCGGCCTCGTCCTTGGCATCGGCCAGATCTTCGGTGATTTCGGCCACCTGCTTGTCGATCGCCGCCCGATCGAGTTCGGATACCGGCATCGCCTCGTCGGCCAGCACGGTGCATCGCCCGCCGGTGACCTCTGCGAAGCCGCCGGCGACGAAAATCCGCGACGGGGGATCGCGGCGGCTCTCATAAACGTCGATCACCCCCGGGCGTACCGTGGAGATCAGCGGTATATGGCCGCTCAACACGCCGAAATTGCCGTCGCCGCCCGGTACGACGACCATTTCGGCCTCCTGCGACAGCAGGAGACGCTCCGGCGACACCAATTCGAACGCGAATTTCGCAGCCATGATGCCCTCAAACATAGTGCTGTGCGGGGCCTATGGGGCCCCGCAGGCCCGGTGACTCGGTCGCCGGCTTCAGGCCGACTCGGCCGCCATCTTGCGCGCCTTTTCGACCGCCGACTCGATGGTGCTGACCATGTAGAAGGCCGATTCGGGCAGGTGATCGTATTCGCCGGCACAGATGCCCTTGAAGCCCTTGATCGTGTCTTCCAGGTTCACGAACACGCCCGGCGTACCGGTGAACACTTCGGCGACATGGAAGGGCTGCGACAGGAAGCGCTGGATCTTGCGGGCCCGCGCCACGGTCAGCTTGTCCTCCTCGCTCAGCTCGTCCAT
>CAZTNV010000194.1:0-7911 GCA_964615535.1 uncultured Mycobacteriaceae bacterium
GCCATCGGCTCCTCGATCAGGAAGACCCTCCGCGCGCCGGCCGACTCGGCGGATTCCTGAATCGCCCGGCGCTCGACCGCGGTCGAGCCGGACGGCACGCAGATGATCACCTGCGGGCTGGCAAAGCTGCGACGGTTGTGGACCTTGCGGATGAAATGCTTGATCATTTCCTCCGCGACCTCGAAATCGGCGATGACGCCGTCGCGCAGCGGACGGATCGCCTGGATGTTGCCGGGTGTGCGGCCGAGCATCTGCTTGGCCTCGTCGCCCACGGCAAGCACCTGCTTCTTGCCGCGCACCGTGGCGATGGCAACCACGGATGGTTCGTTGAGCACGATACCGCGACCCTTGACATACACCAAAGTGTTGGCCGTGCCGAGGTCGATGGCCATGTCGGCCGAGAGAAAGCCGAGGAGGTTGGCGAACATTGAGGGGATTTTTCTCAGAGGGCTGAAAAACGAAGACGCTCTATAGCATGTCCCTAGCACCCAGGCGGCGAAGTTCTACGCCGCCGCCGGTTCCATAAAGCAAGGACGGCATCCGCTCAAGCGAAGAGTCGGCGACGGCGGCACGGCGATGATGGCCGGCGGCGGTTCAGCCGGGCCGACCTCGCCCGCCTGGTTGTGCACTCGTTGCGCGGGCGGGCCGATCGGCGTGCGGCGGCATGCGCCGGCCTAACAGGCTGCGGAAGAAGCCGGCTGGATCGATTGATCCCCGGGTTGCCGGAGTGTTTCTGGCTCTGGTCGGGCTGGTTCAGGTTCGGTTGTGCCGCCGATGGCGGCCTCCTGGTGCCGGTCTGGCGCGGTGCCGGCGGAGTCCGCCCCTATGCGGCGGCGAGCCGCTTGGGCAGGCGCACCATGTTGTAGGCGGTGGCGGTGAGCGTAAACATCCAGCCCACCCAGGCGAGGTCGCGGTGGCGGCACATGACGCGTCGGCACTGCCTTTCCAGGCAATCAAGCGAAACGCGTCGGATGAACGTTTGGCGACTTGCCGGATGGTCTGACGGCCATCCGGCCGTTTCCGGGGTGCCAGTCAAGAGATATCCGGTTCAATAGATGCTGAATGGGAAATACCTGGCGTTGATTTCTTCATGGGTGCCGTCGGCGATGATCAGGGCAATGGCGCGGTTGAAGTCCTGAAGCAGGGCAGTATCTTGGGGTCGCAGGGCGATGGCGATATCCGAATTGATGTTGATCGGGTCGCCGAAGAACCCGAAGCCCTCACCCTCCGGCGAGCGCAGGAACTGCCACAGCACCAGACCGTCGGCGATGGTGGCGTCGATCTCGCCGTCGCGCAGCGCTTGGTTGGCATCGTCCTGGCTGGGATATTCGACAATGGTGGCGATCCCGGCGAATTCGCGGCGAAGGTATTCGATCGCGGTGGTCTGGGTGGCGGCACCGATGCGCCGCCCGGTCAGGCCCGCCGCATCGTCGGTCAGACCGGCGTCTTCGCGGCCCGCCAGCCGCATCGGCGTGCTGTAGTAGCGGTTGGTGAAGGCCACCCGCTGCCGCCGTTCCGGCGTATCCGACATGCTGGCGATGATGGCATCGAAGCGCTGCTCCAGCAGACCGTCGATGATGGTCGCCCAGGGCTCGGTGACGATTACGCAGTCGCGCTCCATCGCCCGGCACAGGGCATTGGCGATATCCACATCGAAGCCGACCACCTCCCCGGAGTCGGTGACGTTGTTGAACGGCGGATAGGCACCCTCCGTGGCGATCCTCAGCGGATCGGCAGCTACCGGGGCGGCAGCGACCAGCCAGGCGGCCATAATCCAGACACTCCAGCCCGCCGCTTTGACTAACATGAGTTTCATGACCATCTCCCACTATGCCATATCGGTTCCGCGCGCGTTTGCCAATCGGCGTGAAGATTGCTGTTCCTACCCACAACGCCGCCCGATGGATCTGATATTGGCGTTTCTTGATTGACAATTCCTCTATGCGACGAAACAATGTGCGAATATAAATCGGGGAAACTCTGCAATTGTTTCAGGTGAAATATTAACGGTCTCTTAATTGTGTCCCAGCCTAATCGCAAGTCTCTACGCGATTCATGTTCCGTTGAGTGTTTTCATCAATCAACATTGATCTGGACCGATGGGATTGTCGCTCTGGTCCAGGTCCTCTTCCGCGCAGATGAGTGCGGAGACTGAAAGCGTCCGGGGCCGGGCGCGATCATGATGCGGAGGGAATGGGCATGCCCACATTCTGGCGCTTCAGCCGCAGACTGCCCGCGATGATCGCGGCGGCTTCAGTTCTCACCGGTCTCGCGGTCGGCATGATCACCGATCGTCTGGCCACCGTGCAGTTGCGCACCGGCATCCAAAACCAGCTCGCGGCCCAGCTCGAGGCCCGGCGCACGGCGCTGCGCTCGGTCGAGCAGGCCCTGGCGCGCGACCTGAGGCGGCTGGCCGAGGACTCGGAGGTACTGATGGCGCTGCCGGCGTTCGTTTCCGGCTGGACCGATGTGCGCGGCGACGCGGCGGCACAGCTTCGCCGCCTGTACATTGCGGACAATCCCCATCCGGCCGGCCAGCGCCAACGGCTCGACATTGCCAATGATCCCTCCATCTACTCGATCGCGCACGGCCGGTATCATCCGCGGTTCCGACAGCATGTCGAATCCTATGGCTATCTGGACCTGCTGTTGATGGCGCCGGATGGGCGAGTGGTCTACAGCGTGGCCAAAACCGACCGGTTCGCCATCTCGCTGCGCGACGGCGCCCTGCGTGACGGTCCGCTCGGCCAGGCCTTCCGACAGACCACCGGGACGGAGACGCCGGAGACCGCCTTCGTCGATTTCGCCGCAACGCCGGAAGGACCGGTCGCCGGAGTCATGATGACGCGCCTGACCGGCCGGGACGGCCGGCTGCTGGGCGTGCTGGGGCTGGTGGTGCCGGTCGATCCGGTCGATTCGGTGATGCGCGACGCCACCGGCATGGGCGCGACCGGGCAGGCCTATCTGATCGGCGGCGATCGGCTGTTGCGGTCCAGCGCCCGGTTGGCGGGCCGCCCGACCATTCTGGTCACCGAATTCGACACGCCGGAGGTCGCCGCGGCCCTGGCCGGGGAGAGCGGTGTGCGGGAGATCACGGCAGCCCCGGCCGGGTCGGACGCGGAGCGGCAATTGATGGCCGCTTTCGCGCCGGTCGATTTCTTCGGCGTGCGCTATGCCATGGTCGCCGAAGCCGATCTGGACGAGGTGCTGCGCCCGGTGACCGAGCTGCGGCAGGGCGGGCTGATCGGCGGCGTTCTGGCGGTTCTGGTTGTCGCCCTGCTCGGCATTGCCGCGGGACGGCGCATCTCGCGGCCGCTCACGGCCATGACCGGCGCGATGCAGCGCCTGGCCAGCGGCGATCTCGATATCGCGATCCCGGCCATGGCCCGTTGCGACGAAATCGGCGAAATGAGCCGGGCGGTGCAGGTGTTCAAGGACAACGCCCAGAAGGTGCAACGGCTTCAGGCCGAAGCCGAGGAGGCAGAACGGCGCCGCGTGGCGGAGACCCGTGACCGCCAGCTCGCCATCAGCGACGGCCTGGAAGGCGAACTGGACCGCGCGGTACGGCGGGTGGCGGCGCAGGCCGGCACGCTGCGCGATGTCGCCCAGCAGATGACCGGAGCAACCGGGCGGGTCAACGACGAGAGCAGCGAGATCGCCCGCGCCGCCGCCGAAACCAACGACAGCGTGCGGATCAGCGCCGATGCCGCCAACCGCCTGAGCGAGACCATTTCCGGCATGGGCCGCCAGATCGACTCGACCAGCGCCGTTGCGCGTGCCGCGGTGCACGAAGCCGGGCAGGCCGAACGGACGGTCGCCGGTCTCGCCGAAGCGGTCGGGCGAATCGGCGAGGTGGTCCAACTGATTTCGAAAATCGCCGCCCAGACCAATCTGCTTGCGCTGAATGCCACGATCGAGGCGGCGCGCGCCGGCCATGCCGGCAAGGGCTTTGCCGTGGTCGCCACCGAGGTCAAGGCGCTGGCCAGCCAGACCGCCAATGCCACCAAGGAGATCGCGGCCCAGATCGAGGAGATTCGCACGGCCACCGGCGGCGCGGTGGCGGCGATCGACAAGGTCGGCACGACCATTACCGATATCGACCGAATCACCCGCGACATGCTGGACGCGGTGAGCGCCCAGCAGGATGCCGCGCGCGACATCACCGACGGCATGCGCCAAGCGGCGGAAAGCACGCGGCTGCTGTCGGACCGGCTGGTCACGGTGACCGGGGACACCGAGGCGCTGGGCGGTCTGTCGTTCCGCGTCGGCGCCGCGGCCGATGCCACCGGAGAACTGATCGAGGCGCTGCACCGCCGGGTCGGCGAATTGCTGCGCGATCTGCGGCAATCCGCGGGGAGTTAGCGCCTGGAATTAGAACCAGCCCAGCCTGCACGACGAGGTCGAGGGTCTGTCGACGATCGCCGGATCGAGCGGCTTGAGACGGTCACCATCACGGACAAGAAACACGGTCGAATCGAGACCCGCAGCGATACCGTCAGCCATGACGTCGACTGGCTGACCGGTGAGACCGCCGCCTCCCCGGCGAGCCTCGCTTCCCAGCGCTTCTCGGCCCGATCAAGACCACCACGCACACCGAATGGCGGGGCAGGGCGAGTCAGGAGACCCGCTCCTTCATCTGCTCCGCCGCGCTCTCGCCGCAGCGCGCGACCGTGTCGCCCGGCCGCAACCCCACCCGCCCCGCCGCTATTCTTGCGGCAGCCATCCTACCCTCGGATGCCGCCCCGTCCAACCCATCGCAATGCGGAGAATGAGGGATGCCCGTCGCGCGGCCCGGGCCGGCAAAGATCCCGGCCGCGAGCGACCGGTTCAGCTCTTGACTGTCTTCTGGCAGCGATCTTCTTGATTTGGTATAGTTCGGGCCGGGTGGCCGCGGCGGCCGGACCCGACCGGCACCGTACCGATCCTTCGGCCAGGCAGGCGCGGCTGCTTGTGGGCGGGCGGCCATTGATATTCTCTTCGGTTTCGTCAGATCCGATGCATGCCCGCCGGTGAGTCCGTCGACTCCGGCCGGGGCTTCCCGGGTCGCAAAGGATTCGAGTATGGGCGCAAGGACGCAGCGTTATCTCCTGGCCGGGATTGTCACAGTCATTCCGATCCTGGTCACCTACTGGATCATGGATTTCCTGGTCCGGCTGCTGATCTCGTTCGGCCGCCCCTTCGTCACCACCTTCGCCCTGGTGATCCAGCCCCGGGCGCCGGATCTGGCGGAATGGCTGCTGGACTCGTGGGTCCAGTCGGTGATTGCGCTGGTCATCGTGCTGGTCGGGTTGTACGTGCTAGGCGCGATCGCCTCTGCGGTGATCGGCCGCCGGCTGATTGCGCTGTTCGACGGCATCATGTCCCGCATCCCGCTGGCCAAGTCGATCTATGGCGCAGTGCGCAAGCTGGTGGTCTCGCTGTCGGAGGCACCGGCGACCGGCCAGCGCGTGGTACTGATCGATTTCCCGTCGCCCGAGATGAAAGCGCTGGGACTGGTCACCCGGACCTTCACCGATGCCGATACCGGCGATACCCTTGCGGCGGTCTATGTGCCGACCACGCCGAACCCGACCAGCGGCTATCTGGAAATCGTGCCGGTGACCAAGCTGATCTATCTCGACTGGAGCACCAACGAGGCGATGACCTTCGTGATGTCGGGCGGCGCGGTGTCGCGCGACCGCATCAATTACGCCAGGAGCGCTGCGATCCCGCCGCCGGCCCCGCAATCGGCCCCGGACTCGGCCGCGTCACCGGCCCCGGCCGCGGCGAAAACCGGCTAAAAGGCTGAGAACGAATCGGACTCGGCTGAGCGAAGCGCACTGTGACGGCAATTCGCAAGCGCTCGCCCTCGGGAAAGCGGCTGATCACAGGAGCCAAAATGGGATCGGGTGAACGCGAGAAGGGTGCTGCGGGGTCTGGTGGGACGGACCACGCGGCCCTGCTGGCGGTGGGCGTCCGCTCGCTGTGGGCGGCTCAGGGGGCGCCAAGTGCAGAGCATGTTTTGGGTCGGCGCATACCATAGGGCCACGGGCATGATGGCGTTCAGGCCGCGGACGAGGAACCGGGCCAGTCCGCGACTGCGCGCCTGGGCGCTGGCGCACTCCACGGGGCCGCCCGCCGCTTGCCGATCTCCCTAGCTTCGGCGGTGTTCATGCGTTCGCGCCACCCGGCCACAGCGGGAGGATCATCGGGCCGCGGCGCATACCGATCCTGCCCGGCGGTGCGCGGCGCCGACACCGGCACGAAGGGCCCGACACCCACCTGCGCCAGCGCCGCAATGTCGGCCAACCTGGCGAAGCCGCCATCGGCCAGGCGCACGTTCATCGGCGCCATCTTGCCCATGTCGGAGCCGAAGTTATCCACCGACACCCGAGCGATGGCGCCGCTCCGGGTGTCGCAGGTCAACTGGACATTGTCGGCGGGACGGAAGCCACCATCAGCCATCTTCATCACCCGGGCTTCTGCATCGGTCGTCGACGCCCGCGGCTCCCTGGGGCGCTCCTCATCCCCTTGGTGGCGTTCGACCGTGCGAAGACGCGGCTTGGCTCGGGGGTGTCCGCCGGCACCCTCTGATGGGGCAGCTCCGCAAACCGCTCGGCTTCGTCACGCTTCGTCATAGGTCAATCACAAGAGGGAATGGACGCATGCCGATTCTGCCAGAGGCAAATCGCCTGCGCAGCTCCGTCCTCCGTCTTGCCGGCCAACCGAAAGATCTTCAGGCTCTGCGTTGGACCTGCGTCTTGTCCAGGCTACTTCTTGTCAAGCACGCACACCATCATAGGCGTGCCGGTGCACATCATCATGGCGGGCATGCCATAGCCCATCATCGTGGTCAGCCGCTCGCAATAGTCCTTGATCATGTCCATCGATATGCCCTCCATCGGCTTCATGGTGCAGACCATGCCGTCGGCGGTCATTTCGCAGGACATCATGCTCATCATCATCGGCGTCGGCATGGGCATCATGCCGGCCGCCGGCATCATCCCAGCGGGTATCATGGTCTGCATCATCGGCATCATGCCGGGCATCATGTTCTGCATCATCGGCATCATGTTCGGCATCATGCTTTGCATCATCGGCATGAGGTTGGACATCATGGCCGACATCGCGGACATCGGGTTCATTGGCATCTGCATGGCCGGCATCACGGTGTGATCCTTTCCGTTTTGACTACTGCACTATTTCCGGAGGGCCGGGCGCATTCCAGTTCGCCGCAGGTCGCTTCCGATTACCTTCAACTTAGGAGTATGCAGCGGTCGACTCAATGTACAAAAAGAATCGGTTGAGATTTTGCTCCAACCGATTGGATAGGTTTTTTTGACCATCTTGGAGGATCTGTCCGATCTATCTGCCGAATGTCCAACCGGACGGAGAAACTGGTCGCGAACCACTCTCGCGTCATAGCTGGCTGATGCTCCCACCTCCCGAAAACCAAGGGCGATCCGCCCCAGGGACGCCGACAGTGCGAACACTGGTCGCAACCTTCCTTTGGAGACCCGCTCTTTCAGAAGGGCCCTGGCTGTGCCCCTCATCACACGTCCTCGTTCGGTTATTCGCTATACTGAAAATTAGGTGATCCTGATTCCGAAAGGATGGAGGCTTTCAATGGGTCGGTACGGCTTGTCCCTCGAGGATCTGGAATCATCGGCTTCGGAGTCAGAATCAGACTCCGAACCGGAGGTCAGCGAGGACGAACAAGATAGTGTCATTAAACCCAAAAACTTTGACCGACAGATCGTAATCGTCCTTGAAAAGGATAATGTCTCAGCCAACCATGGCGTAAGACTTCATAAAAAGCATGAGCATTACTCAGCCTTGTGGGAATGGTTCGATTATGGCCAGATGGCGCTTTCGATGGGTTTCCCTATCCAGCTAATGCAGGTGCTGCAACCGAACCGGATCGGCGCCGCA
>CAZTNV010000195.1:0-7847 GCA_964615535.1 uncultured Mycobacteriaceae bacterium
TCCGCCAGCGTGTTGGTGTGGATGATGTTCGGCGCCTCGATGCCGTGCAGGATCATGTTCATGATGCCGATGACATAGGCGAGGCTCTTCTTCTCCTTGCCGTAAAAGGTCCGCTTTTGCAGCCTCTCCCGGTCCCCGGTGCTCTGCGCCTGGGGCAGCAGGTAGTCGTAGGATTCGCACAGGAACCCCGCGGACCCCGCCGCGCCGTCATAGATCCGCTCACCGATCTGCGGCTTGACCACCCGGATCATGGCGCGGATCAGCGGACGGGGCGTATAATATTCGCCGCCGTTCCGCCCGGCATTGCCCATGTTCCGGATTTTGGCCTCGTACAGGTGCGACAGCTCGTGCCGTTCGGTCTGCGACCGGAACCGCAGGCCGTCCACCAATTCGAGCGCATCGCGCAGCGAATAGCCGCTCTGGAACTTGCTTTTGATCTCCCCGAAGATCTCGCCGATCTTGTACTCGATGGTATCGGGCCGATCCGCGCTGGTCTTGAACCCCTGCAAATAGGGGAACAGGTCGCGGTTGACGAATTCGATCAGATCGTCGCCGGTCATGGCCCGGTCATGGTCGAACGTGCCATCCTTGGTCTTCGGCGCGGCCCAGACGCCCCAGCGATGCGCCTCGTCGATAATCGGGGTATAGGTCTTGCCTTCCAGTTCCGCGGCCAGCGCGCGTTCCTGCTCCAGATCGTCCAGGTATTTCAGGAACAGCATCCACGAGGTCTGCTCGGTGTAGTCGAGTTCCGTGGTGCAGCCGGCCTCCTGCCGCAACACATCGTCGATCGCCTTGAAGGTCTGTTCGAAGCCGCCCCCGCCGTTGCGGCCGTTCGGCTTTGGCCCGCGCGCGGCGCGCGGCGCCTCCTCCACCGTCCGTTCGGGGACGGTCCCGGCCGGGGCCGGTTTCGGCCCGGCCCGGTTCGCCAGGACGACCGAGCCGCCGCGTCCGCGTCCCTTGGTGATCGCACCCTCCTCGACCAGCGTGGCCTGAACCCGCCGATAGGTCTCTTCTGTCCAGCCCAGCTCGGCCTGAAGACGGGCATTGCCGGCGCTGCCGCCCTGCGCGGTCAAGGCCGCAAGAAACCGATCTCGCAACGCTTCGCGAACCATATGATGCAGCATCCTCGGAAACGGCCTGATGGAAGGCGGGGTGAGCCGGATCGATCCTCTGTCCCCGCGCCCTCCCGACCCTGCAGCCACTTGATAATGCAATGTGGTTAACGGCGCGGCAATCCGGCACGATCGCATTTGTTGCCACTTTTTATCGAGCTTCCATTTTTATCGTCGCAAGATGGGTCCACCGTAGCCTCGGCCCCCGGCAGGGCGGCTGTCTGGTGGATCGGCATCGCGATCAAGGGCATGCTTGATTGCGGTCCGGAGTCGTGAGTAGATGCCGGCTGGGCCGGGCGGCGGATCGCCGGCGGAACTAAGGTGCGAACCCATGCCCATGCCCATGCCCAAGCGGCTGCTTGTCCTCGCCATCCTGCTGGCCGCGGCCCTGCCCGCCGCGGCGCAAGCGGCCGAGACCGCGCCGGACCGCCCGGCCGGGGCCGGCGAGGTCCGGCGAGCCGAGCCGGCGCCGGGCCTCCAGGGCATGTTCATTTATATGGCCGATGCCGCCCGCTTCACCGAGTGCCGGACCGGCCGGTCCTATCCGGTCGCCATGGAAGGCGCCTATATCGAGCTGGAGCGGGCCTATCTGGACGCCCGGACGGAGCCCGGCCAGCCGCTGCTGGCGACCATCGAGGGGCAGATCGTCCCGCGCCCGCCCATGGAAGGGCCGGGGCCGGTGCCCACACTGGTGGTCGACCGGTTCATCGGCATTTGGCCGGGCGAGACCTGCGAGCGCAACCGGGACGACGCTGCCCTGGCCGGGACGCATTGGCGCATCGTCCGTCTGGGCGGGCGACTGGGCGGGGCGGAGATCGCGCCCGTCGACGACCATCGCGAGCCGCACCTGCTGCTGCGCGACGAGGCGCCGCCGCGGTTTTCGGCGACCGTCGGATGCAATCAGATGATCGGCGGATACCAGGTGGAGGGCATGACCCTGCGCTTCTCCCAGGTCGCCAGCACGATGATGGCCTGCCCGCCGCCGCTCGACGATCATGAAGGCCGGCTCGGCGAGACGCTGGCGGCGACGCGAAGCTGGCGCATCATCGGCCAGGTGCTCGAGCTGATGGATGCCGAGGGCGACCCGGTGGCGCTGCTGCGCGCGGTGCCTCTGCCCTGAGCGCAACCGTCGGCCGACGCGCCGCGACCGCACGCCGCGCAGCGGCGGTTTGACGGCGTGGCGGGGGCGGCGCATAAACGCCCGGAACGTATCATTCCTGTTTCGCGGGGGTTCTGAACGTGACCACCCTTGCTGTCGGGACGGCGGCGCGGCCTGCGGCGGCCGGGGCCGAGCGGGCGATCGCGGTGTGGCTGCTGGTCTGCGCCGGGCTGGTGTTCGCCATGGCGGTCATCGGGGCGATCACCCGGCTGACCGAGTCCGGGCTGTCGATCGTCGAATGGGCGCCGCTGATCGGGGCGCTGCCGCCGCTGTCCGAGGCCGAGTGGGAGCGGCTGTTCGCGCTGTATCGCGACACGCCGCAGTATCACCTGACCTTTCAGGCGATGATGACGCTCGACCAGTTCAAGGAGATCTTCTTCTGGGAATGGCTGCACCGGCTGTGGGGGCGGATGATCGGCGTGGCCTTCGCCGTGCCGTTCCTGTGGTTCTGGGTGCGCGGACGGATTCCGCGGCCGCTGCTGCCCCGGCTGCTGGCGATCCTGCTGCTGGGCGCGGCGCAGGGCGCACTGGGCTGGTACATGGTGATGAGCGGGCTGATCGACCGGCCCACGGTCAGCCAGTACCGGCTGGCCGCGCATCTCGGGCTGGCGGTGGTGATCTACGGGCTGCTGGTCTGGGTGGCGCTGGATCTGCTGCTGCCGCGGGTCGAGCCGGTGCGGGCGCTGGTGCCGGCGGCGGCGGTGGACAGGGTGCGGCGGTTCGCCTGGATCGCGGTGTCGGTCACCGGGGTGACGATGTTTTGGGGCGCGCTGGTCGCCGGGCTGGATGCCGGGCTGGGGTTCAACACCTGGCCGCTGATGGGGGGCCTGGTGCTGCCGCCGGAGGCCTGGGCGGCGAGCCCGGCCTGGCTGAACCTGTTCGAAACCCCGACCATGGTGCAGTTCGTCCATCGCTGGCTGGGCGTGGCGACGGCGCTGACGGTGGCGGCGCTGTGGCTGGCCGCGCGATCGGCCGGGCTGTCCGGTCGGGCCGGCCGGCTGGCCGCCGGGGCGGCGGCGATGGCGCTGGTGCAGACCGGGCTGGGCATCGCGACGCTGCTGCTGTACGTGCCGGTCTGGCTGGGCGCGCTCCATCAGGCCGGAGCGCTGGTGCTGCTGACGCTGCTGCTGTGGCTGGCGTTCGAGCTGCGGCCGGCAGCCGAAGCGCAGCCGGCGCGCGGGGCGACGGCGCGGCAAAGGGCGATGGCCGCCTGATCCCCAGCCCCCTTAACGGAACGCGCCGGCCTAAGCGGCCGGCGCGGTTCTGGATCTGATCGTACGGCCGTCGGCTGCCCTCGGCCGATCACGCGGCGTCGGCGAGGCTCGCGGTGATCTCGTCGAAATGCTTGACGATGGCGGATTTCAGGGTGGCGGCATCGACCGTGCTGTCGAAGGTGATCAGATTGCCGTCGGTGACCACGGGCTCCTCTTCAACCAGCCTCGCCCCGGCCGCCTCGAGCGTGCCCCGCACCGCTTCGTCGCACACCAGGGTGCGCCCCGCGGCGCGTTCCGAGGCCGCCAGCAGCACCGGGCCGTGGCCGATCGCCGCCACCGGCTTGCCGCCATCCATGAAACCCTTCAGCACCCGCTTGGTATGCGCGTTGCCGGCCAGCTTTTCGATGCTGCGCTCGCCGCCGGGGATCAGCAGGGCATCGAAATCGGCCGCCAGGGCGGCGGACAGCGCGACGTCGATCGGGAAATAGTGGCCCCACGCCTTGCCCAGCCAGCCATTGACCAGGCCCTGCTCGAGCGATACCAGCTTCGGCTGCGCCCCCGCGGCCAACAAAGCACGCTGCGGCTCGGTCATGTCGAGTTCCTCGAAGCCGTTGGCCACCAGGATCGCGACGGTCTTGCCGGCGAGCGTTGAAGTCATCTTCGTCCTCCTTCGAGTGGGGTGGAGGAGGCGCGCGCTACGAGCGGCATTCGATGGCACCGCGCCAGGGCACGGGCCAGCCAATCCTTACGCCTCCAATAAAGGGTGCGGCTTTGCCAAGAACAGTCGAAAGCTTGGCTGGCCGCCGGACCGGCCACGCCCAAAGGCGCCGCCATCGGTCTCAAGATGGGATAGAAGTGGCTTTCCAGGCCGGGTAAGTCAACGATTATTTGGCGGAGGCGGCTGCCCGGCCGGTCATTGACCTGCAATGCCGACGGACAACCGGAATTGGGGCGGTTTTCTGTCGCCAGGCAGGGCGGAATTGCCAGAAAACATCGCCGCACGGGCCAATAAAGGTTAAAGCGAACCGATAAAGGCCAGCAGCGCTGCCCGGTCGGCCGCCGGTAAATGGCGAAACGCCTCGCGTGCATTCTCCGCATGGCCGCCATGCCAAAGGATCGCCTCCGCAACATCGCGTGCCCGGCCGTCATGCAACATGAAATTGTGTCCCGCGACTGCCACGCCAAGGCCGATGCCCCATAATGGCGCGGTGCGCCAGTCGCGGCCGGACGCCGCAGGGCCGGGGCGAGGATCGGCCAGCCCCTCGCCCAGATCGTGGAGCAGAAGATCGGTATAGGGATGAATGGTGCGGAACGCCAGTTCCGGCATCTCCGGCGACGGTCCGGTGACCAGCGCCGGGACATGGCAGGCGGCGCAGCCGATCCTGGCGAACAGGGTTTCGCCGCGCCGCACCACCGGATCGGCACCGTTCCGCCGAGGCGGCGGTGCCAGGGCGCGCAGCGCCGCGGTCAACCGGTCGAGCGCCGCCCCGTCCAGATCCGGGTCCGGCTCGATCCCCGTCCCGCCATCGGCGGCCGCAGCGGCGGCGCAGGCGGTCTGCACCGGCGGGCAATTGGCCTGCGGATGGAGCGGCGAGGTCAGCCCGATATCGTTCCACGCCGCCCGGGCGACCTGCTGGCGCAGCGTCGGGACATCCGCCGTCCAGCCGAACCGGCCCGGCCGCAGCCCGCCGGCTTCGGCATCGGGGATCAGGTTCAGCCGGCCGGCGATGCCGTCGCCATCGGCATCGTCCGGATCGGCCAGCGCACGCAGCGCCGCTTCGGGCACCGCTTCGAGCAGGCCGAGACCGATCAGCGGCGGTGCAACCCGGACCGAGAGCAGGGTTTCCGGACCCGGCGAACCGAACGCCGGGTCGGCGATGTCCACGACCGGCCGGCGCAGGCGATAGGGCTCGCCATCGGCATAGGCGCCGGAGCTTTCCTGCCAGCGGATCGTGGCGCGGCCTTCCGGCGGCACCCCGGCAATGGCGCGGTCGTTGAGCTGGTCGCCATAGTGCGGATGCGGGATCGGTGCCCCTTGCCCGCCGGCGCCGGCGAGACTCAGCCGGATCAGCATGGCCCCGAGCGGCTGGTCCGGCCCGTCGGGCGGCCGGCCGCGGCCGTTGCGGACGTGGCAGGCGGCGCAGGAGACACGGTTGTAGACCGGCCCGAGCCCGTCCAGCGCCGGGTCGGGGCCGGGCGCGATCTGCCAATCGACCAGAAACAGCCGCTGCCCGAGCGCGATCTCGACCCGCCGCGCCGGGTCGATCTCCGCCAGCAGATGGGTAAAGGCGAGCCGGTCGGCCGGGACCGCGGGCATCTCGGACCCGGACGCCGCCGGCACCATACCCAGCCCGATGGCAAGGCCCCCGGCCGCGGCAAACACCGTTCGTTTCGCCAGCATTTCGGCACCGGACAGGGCTGAAGAACAAGCCGATCTCGACCGGCCCGTCATATCCGGTGCCTCCCCCTTTGGAAAGGCCGCCCGTGGTCGCGGTTAAGGTTCGATCCGGTCGAGGTCGAGTCCGACGGGCAACCCCGTCGATGACCTGCCCAGCCCCGCCCGCGGATCAGACGGCTCGACCCGGTGCCGGCAGACGGACGCTGATCAGGCTCTCGACCACGCCGGCGACCAGCAGGGCGATCTGGTCGCGCGCCAGGGCGGCCGGGCGGTCGGCGATCAGATCCTCCACCACCCGGCGGATCAGGGCGGGAATCTGGGCGCGGTCCAGCGCGGCGATCGCCTGGGCATCGAGCCGGCCGGACAGGTCGCGCAACACGCCCTCGCGCGCCGCGGCGGTGCGGGCGCGATCCGAGCGATCGGCCGGGGCCGGCCGGTTGGCATAGATTTCCATGACGCCGCTCCCTGAGATCTGAAATATCGTCGCCGAATGCCGTCATCATCGCCGGATCGCCGGGATCGCGCTGTGACGGCAGTCACGGGGGATGGCGATCGTCGGGGATGGCGGGTCACGGGGTGACGGTCGCCACGGGCAATGCGGATCGCGACCGCGATGCGGCGCCGGCGGAACGGTGTCGCGCGCCGGACCGGAAAAGAATGGCGACCCCGGCAGGATTCGAACCTGCGACCACCAGCTTAGAAGGCAGGTGCTCTATCCGGCTGAGCTACGGGGTCCCGATGCGAAAACGTGCGATGCAAGAGAGCGGGTCAAACCGGAGCGGGTCAAACCGGCCGGGGCTTGAAATTGTCGGAATAGTTGCGCGGCTGGACCCGCCGCCGATGCTCCGGCTCGACCGCATAGGTCATGCCCTTCCGCTCGGCAAAGGCAACGGCATCCTCTTTCGTCGCGAAATGGAGCCGGATCTGGCTGAGCGTATCCGCGGCGCTGGACCAGCCCATCAGCGGCTCGGGCCGCCGCGGCGAGGCCAGCTCGTATTCGAGAACCCATTCGTTGGACTTGGCGCGCCCGGACTGCATGGCGGTCTTCGACGGCCGATAGATTCGAACATGATGCATGACGACCCGTCGGGCTCTTTTCCTGGACACGATCCGGTGGCTGGTCGGGGCGGAGAGATTCGAACTCCCGACATCCTGCTCCCAAAGCAGGCGCGCTACCAGACTGCGCTATACCCCGATATTTCAGTTTCCTGAACCATGCTGCACCCCTGTTTTCAGGAGGGCGCATGATACTCACCACCTTGGGGAGCGTCAACGACATTAGGGCCTGTTCACACAATCTCCGCTGGCCTGGCCCTGGCTTGAGGTCATGTGAACAGCCCCAGTATAACCCATGCAGAGCGCCTCTTTAACTTGCCTTCGCACACGTGGGACAATACCCGCCTTCAGGGGCGTCGACCGGCACCCCGCTAGTCAGGAAGCCAATGCATGTCCGCTCTTCTCCTGGACGGCAAATCCCTCGCCGCCAATACCGAATCTGAACTGCTGGAGCGCGTTGCGCGTATCCGCGAGAAATCCGGTGGGAAGACGCCGATCCTGGCTACCATACTGGTCGGCGATGACCCCGCCTCGGCTACCTATGTAAAAATGAAAGGCAACGCCTGCCGACGCGTGGGTATGGAATCGCTGGCGATAGAACTGCCAGGCACCACCACAACGCAGGAACTGCTGGCAGAAATTGACAGGTTGAACGCCAATCCGGACGTACACGGGATTCTGCTGCAGCACCCTGTTCCCACGCAAATCGACGAGCGTGCCTGCTTCGATGCCATTGCACTCAACAAAGACGTCGACGGTGTGACCTGCCTGGGTTTCGGGCGCATGGCAATGGGTGAGCCCGCCTACGGGTGCGCCACGCCGCAGGGCATCATACGCATCCTGCAGCACTACGAGATCGAGATTCAGGGCAGGCATGCGGTGGTCGTAGGCCGCAGCCCCATCCTTGG
>CAZTNV010000196.1:0-7846 GCA_964615535.1 uncultured Mycobacteriaceae bacterium
CGACGTGGCGGCGGCGCTGGCCGACATCGAGGCCGTCTGGCAGGCGCTCAGCCCGCGCGAGCAGGCCCGCGTGCTGCACCTGCTGGTGCGACGGGTCGCGTACGACGTGGCCGCGGGCACGATCGAGGAACGGATCGTCGACATGCAGGCGCGCAAGGGCTCGCTGGCCGGCGCCATTCTCGACGAGAAATCCTGGGCCGGCGCGCTGGAGACCGCCGATATCGACTTTCTGTTCCAGGGGTGAAGGGCGAGCGATCCGGCCATGACACAGTCCCGGCAGCGTTCGCCGCGACGGACGCGGCGACTCCTCCTGATGGCGCTGGGCATCCTGACCGCCCTGGGCGGCGGGCTGGCGCTGTCCGGCTGCATCACGGGGCTCGATCTGCTCAATGCGATCGTGCCGAACCGCAATGCCGTGCCGGTCAACGATCTGGCCTATGGCCCGGGTCCGCGCAACGGTCTGGATGTCTACCGCCCGGCCGACCGCGCCGATCCGGCGCCGGTGGTGGTGTTCTTCTACGGCGGCGGGTGGCAGTCGGGCGGGCGCGGACCCTACCGCTTCGTCGGCCGGGTCCTGACCGAGCGGGGCTTCGTCGTGGTGGTGCCGGATTACCGGGTCTATCCCGAGGCGCGCTTTCCGGCGTTCATCGAGGACGGCGCCCTGGCGGTCCGCTGGGTTCGCGATACCATCGCGGATCATGGCGGCGATCCCGAACGGATCGTCCTGATGGGCCATTCCGCGGGCGCCCATATCGCGGCGATGCTGACCCTCGACCGGCGCTATCTGTCGGCGGCGGGGGTCGATCCCGGCATCGTCCGGGGCACGATCGGACTGGCCGGCCCCTATGACTTCCTGCCGATCACCGGGCAGACCCGGCAGCGCATCTTCGCGGTGGAGGGCGATCCCGCGGTGACCCAGCCGATCACCTTCGCGCGCGCGGATGCGCCGCCGATGCTGCTGCTGACCGGGGACGCCGACGAGACCGTCCGGGCGCGGAATTCGACCCGGCTGGCCGAACGGCTCGGGGAATTGGGCGCGCCGGCCGAGGCGCGGCTGTATCCCGGCATCGGCCATGCCGGCATTCTGATGGCCCTGGTCGAGCCGTTCCGCGGCCAGGCGCCGGTCCTGGAGCACACCGTGGCGTTCATCCGCCGGGTCACCGCGCCATAGCCCTGGACGCTGACATTCCGGGCCACGAGTCCGGCCGGCCTGTCCGATCCGTCTGCATTCGGTCATGCGGCTGCGGTTCAGGATGCGGCACGGTGCCCCGGCGCGTGCTAGCATGGCCGCGCTCCCGTTCGGCCGAGCCGGAGAACCCGCGATGTCGCCGCCCCGCTTCGCTCGCAGCCTGTCTGCGCGGCTCCTGGTGCTGACCATTTTTTTCGTGATGGTCGCGGAGGTGCTGATCTATACGCCGTCGATCGCGCGATTCCGGCTGGGCTGGCTGGAGGACCGGCTGTCGGTCGGGCAGCTCGCGGTGATGGCGGCGGTGGCCGCGCCGGAAGGCATGGTCACGCCCGAGCTGGAACGCGAATTGCTGCGCCAGGCCGGCGCCTACGCGATCTATCTGCGCCGCCCGGGCGACACGCTTTACGTCCTGGGCGAAGCGCCGCCGGCCCCGGTCACCCATGTCGTCGATCTGATGGATCGCGACCCGGTCATGCTGATCACCGATGCCTTCGACAGCATGATTTCCGGTCAGGGCCGGATGATGCGCCTGGTCGGCACCTCGGCGCGCACGCCGGGCGACGAGATCGAAATCATCCTGGAAGAAGCGCCGCTGGTTGCCGCCATGCTGGCCTTTTCCTGGCGGATTCTGGCCCTGTCGATCATCATTTCGCTGATCACCGCCGGGCTGGTGTTCGTCGCGCTGCACTGGCTGACGGTGCGGCCGCTGGCGCGCATGGCGGAACGGATGATGGCGTTCCGCAGCGATCCGGAAGACGCCGCCAACGTCATCGTGCCGAGCCGGCGCACCGACGAGGTCGGACTGGCCGAACGCGAGCTGTGCGAAATGCAGCGGGCGGTGCTGACCGCCCTGAAGCAGCAGGCCCGGCTGGCCGCGCTCGGCACCGCCGTCACCCGGATCAACCACGACCTGCGCAACATCCTGACCACCGCCTCGGTGGTGTCGGAATCGCTGGCGTTGAGCGACGATCCGGCGGTGCGGCGGAGCGCCGAACGGCTGATGCACTCGCTCGATCGCGCCGCTGAGCTGTGCAGCCAGACCCTGGCCTATACCCGGGAGGGCGGCCCGCCGCTCCAGCGCAGTCTGGTGAGCCTGAAGGCGGTGGTCGATCAGGCGGAGACCGAACTGGCGACGGTGATCGACGGCCGGTCGCGCTGGGTCAACGCCGTGCCGGCCGACATCACCGTCCACGCCGATCCGGGGCAGCTTCTGCGCGTTCTGGTCAATCTCGCGCGCAACGCCTTCGAGGCCGGCGCCGAGACCGTGACGGTCAGTGCCGAACCCGGTGCATCGGGCGTGGCGATCCTGGTCGCCGATAACGGTCCGGGCCTGCCGCCGCGCGCCCGCGCCCACCTGTTCCAGCCCTTCGCCGGCTCGGCCCGGCCGGGCGGCACCGGTCTCGGCCTCGCCATCGCCCGCGAGATCGTGGCCGCGCACAAGGGCGAGATCCGGCTGGTCGACACCGGGCCGGCCGGCACCGTGTTCCGGCTCGACCTGCCGGGCTGAGCCGCGGCCATGCCCTGGAATCCGGAGCGCTATCTGAGATTTTCCGAACCCCGCCGCCGCTTGGCCGAGGCCTGCCTCGCCCGCCCCGACGGCCGCACCCTGTTCCCATTCCGCCGGCCGGTCCTGGTCACGCGGAGGGCTGCCGGATAAGCGGCCATCACCCCTCCCCGTCGCCCGTGCCGGCCGACCATTCGGCCACGCGGGCCAGATGGGCGTAGTCGCCGTCGAGGCGCAGCGCGGTGCCGGCGCGGGGCTGCGACAGGTAGGGGGTGGCGGGGTCGTCGAAGGTTTCGATCAGGGTGGTCAGGCCGTTCCAGGAATCCTCGATCGCCGCCTGCACCAGATCGGGCTTGAGCGCCCGGATCTCGCCCGGCGCATGGCCGCCGGACAGTTTCCAATGGGCCAGCTCGGCGATCTCCGAGGCCGGGATGCCGTCGAAGCCGCCGATCCCGGCAATCGCACCCTCCAGCGGCAGTTGCGGCGCATGGCCCTGCACGATCTGGGGGCCGCTCGGCACGGTGCCGGTCTTGTAGTCGATGATCGCCAGCCGCCCATCGGCCATGCGGTCGATCCGGTCGGCCCGCGCGGTGATCTCGAACCGCCCGGCCGGGCCGTCCAGGGTCATCAGCCCCGCCACCTCCAGCGCCAGCGGCACGGCGCCCGGCCGCCGCCCGGCCTCCTGCTCCAGGACCCAGGCGGCGATCCGCTCGAAGCGCGGCCACCAAAACGCGGCGACGGCCGGATAGGCGATGATCCCGGCGAAGGCGGCGCGGCCTTCCGCGATCAGCCGGTCAAGGGCATCCGGCGGCAGGGGATCGCCGCAGGCTCTCATGAACCGGCCGAGCGCGGCATGCACGATCTGGCCCCGCTCGGCGGCGCCGGGATCGGCCTCGATCGGGTCGAGCGGCTCCAGCTTCAAGATCCGCTGGGCATAGAGCGCATAGGGATCGGCCATCCAGGTGGCGATCGCGCTGACCGGCAGGCGGCGCGGCCGGACCAGGACCGGCGGGCGCGGGGCCGGCGGCGCGACCGGCTGCACCGCGTCCGGCTCGTCCAGTGCGCGCACCCAGTCGAGCCAGGGATGCGGGGCGGCCGAGCGCACCACCGGCAGGCTGAGCCCCGCCGCCGCCAGCACGGCCTCGAGCCGCAGCAGCCAGCGCGACGGCACGGTGGGCGCGCCCTCGACCCGTTCGGACCGGGTCAGCGCGACCCGCGGCCCGGCCAGCGCCAGGGCGAAATCGAGCGCCGACAGGCCGATCCGCCGCTCCGGCGCGGGCAGCCCGAACTGCCGCCGCATCGGCCGCGACAGCCAGGGATCGACCGCCGGATCGGGCGGCCAGGAGCCCTCGTTCAGCCCGCCCAGGATCACCAGATCGGGCTGTTGCAGCCGCGCTTCGAGCGGTCCCCAGATCGCCAGCCGGGGATGCTCGCCAAACCGCGGCCGGACCACCG
This sequence comes from uncultured Mycobacteriaceae bacterium, assembly GCA_964615535.1. Classification (GTDB taxonomy): domain Bacteria; phylum Pseudomonadota; class Alphaproteobacteria; order DSM-16000; family Inquilinaceae; genus CAZTNV01. The sequence continues at coordinate 4,149 of CAZTNV010000196.1, forward strand.
CCGGCGCGATCAGCGCCTCGAACAGGCCGGGATAATGCCGGCCGGCGATCGGCGGGAAACCGGCCGCGGCGCGGGCGAGCTGGTTGATCAGGGCGGCCGCCGCCTCGCCGTCGTCATGGCGCCACAACCGCTCCCGCCCGTCCGCGGCATCGCTCGCCGCCAGCGCCTCGGCGAACTCGAGATGGGCGCGCAGCAGATCCTCGAACCCCGCCGAAGCTGCGGCGACCAGATCGAAGAACGGCCGGGCCAGCGCCGCCAGCCGGTCGAGCGAGCCGGCCAGCACGGCGCGGTCGTCCGGCCGGTCGAAGCGGTCGCGCCCGGCGCTGTCCAGCGCCGCGGCCAGCCCGGCGAAGTCCGGTGCCGGGCGCGGCCCGCGCAGCGCGGCGCGTTCCAGCGCGCGGGTGCGGACCCGGCAGGTGGCGGGCGCCAGGCCGACGGCGGTCAGCGGGTGCTTGAGCAGCGCCAGCAGGGCGAGCGGCGCCGCTTGCTCCGCCGCGCAGTCCGCGGCCAGCCGCAGAAAGCTGCCGGCCGCGGTCTCGGCCAGCGGCCGGCCGCCGCTGTCGTCCACCGCGACGCCCCAGCGGCGCAGCGCCATCGCCACCCGGCGGGCCAGCCCGCGATCCGGCGTCACCAGCGCCGCGGTCCGGCCCTCGGTTTCCAGCGCCTCGCGCAACATCAGCGCGATCGCCTCGGCCTCCTCGCGCGGGGTCGGGCAGTCGATCCGCACCAGATCGCGCAGCGCGCCGGGATCGAGCGGGTCCAGCGCCCGCCACGCCTCGGTGGTCGCCGCCGGGCGCATCGCCTCGCGGATCAGCCGGCCGCGATCGGGGCGCGGCGCGGCGGGCAAGGGGGCCGGCCAGTCGGCCACCGCGGCGCGGTCGAGGCCGATCACGCCCAGCAGCTCGCGCATGCCGAACTGGGGATGGGTTTCGTCCAGCGCCTGCCAGCTCTCCTCGTCGAGACCGCGGTCGAGGCCGGGCAGCACCACCATCCCCTGCGGCAGGTCGCGGGCGACCACCGCCAGCAGCTCGGCGGTCGCCGGAATCGTGCCGGTCGAGCCGGCGGCGATCACCGGATCGGCCGGCGGACGCCGGCGCCACGCCTCGGCCTGCGCCGCCAGGATCAGGGATCGCCGCTGCGCCGGCTCGATCGCGCCTTCCTCGTCCAGGATCGCCGGCCAGTGCCCGGTGACGATTTTCAGGAAATCCAGGGTGAGCTGCCAATGCCCGGCCAGCTCCGCCGGCACCAGCCCGGCCAGCCGGTCGAACTCCAGCCCGGCGGTCTGCACCTGGTCGATCAGCCGGGCCAGATCGCCGGCCAGCCAGGCGGCCTGATCGGGCGCAATCTCCAGATCGGGGCGCCGCAGAATCAGCCGCGCCAACAACAATTGCCGGCGCAGCCCGTCGATCGCCGGCGGCAGGTCGAGCGCGCCGGCCAGGCCGGGCAGCTCCTCCAGCCCCAGCCCGAGCGCCTCGGCATCGATGTCGCCGACCGGCGCCAGCCGCGGCAGCAGCAGTGGCCGGCCGCCGCCCAGCCGGAGAAACGCCTCGCGCAGGCTGCGGCAGGCCCGGCGGTTGGGCAGCAGCACGGTCATCCGGCCGAGCGCCAGCGGGTCGCCCGCGGCGCGGTCGAGCAGTCCGGCGGCGATCGCCTCGACGAACGGCACGCCCGGCGGCACGGTGTAGACGCTGGGCCCGGCGGTCACGTGTCGACCCAGCGGAGATGGCCGTCGGCCAGTTGCGCGCGGACCTCTTCCAGGCCGTCGGTCGAGCCGACATGGAACCATGCGCCGTCATGCACGACGCCCCACAGCCGGCCGGCCGCCATCGCGATCCGCCACAGCGCGCGCAGATTGAACGGTCCGTCCGGCGCATCCCGGAACAGCCGGGGATGGATGATCTGGACCCCGGCGAAGTAATAGGGCCGCACCCGGCTCGGCCCGTCATCCAGGATCCGGCCATGGGCATCCAGATAGAAATCGCCCATGCCGTCGACCCCGAACGCCCGCGGCGTGGCGATCACCAGCAGCAGGGCATCCATCCGCCCGTCATCCCAGACCTCGGCCAGCCGGTCGATCGCCGGGGTCGGGCCGTCCAGCCACAGCACGTCGGCATGGGCGACGCAGAACCGGTCCCGGCCCAGCCAGGGCAGCGCGCGCAGAATGCCGCGCCCGGTGCCCAGCAGTTCCGGCTCGTGCAGCACCCGGATCGCCGGCCGGTCCCGCGCCGCCAGATGCGCCTGGACCTGCCCGGCCAGATGATGGGTGTTGACCACCGCCTCGCCGATCCCGGCCGCCGCCAGCCGGTCGAGCACATGGTCGATCACGGGCTTGCCCGAAACCTCGATCAGCGGCTTGGGCAGGGTCGCCGTGATCGGCCATAACCGCCGTCCCAGCCCGGCCGCCAGCACCATCGCCGTGGTCATGTCGTGCGCCGCCCTGGCCGTCATGCCGGTCCTCCCGCGTCCAGCCCGTCCAGCCGGCCGGCCCAGCCGCCATGACCCGTAAGGGTCGCCGTTCGCGCCCCGGCATCATCGGCGAAGTCGAGCGCCAGGTCGAGCCGGTCCGCAGGCAGCAGCGTGCCCAGCCGGTCCGGCCATTCCACCACGGCGATGCCGCCGGCCCGCGCCTCGTCCCAGCCCAGCTCGACCGCCTCCTCGGGCGAGCTCACCCGGTAGAGATCGAAATGCCACAGCGTGCCGGCCGGCAGGTCGTAGCTCTGTACCAGGGTGAAGGTCGGGCTGGGCACCTCGACGCCGGGGCCGAGCACGCCGCGAATCGCCGCCCGCACCAGGCTGGTCTTGCCCGCCCCCAGCCCGCCCCACAGCGCCACCACATCACCCGGCCGCAACCGCCCCGCCAGCCGCCCCGCCAGCGCCGCGGTCGCCGCCTCATCGGGCAGCGCGATCCGGATCGACCGGGCGGGAAGGGAGGAGGAGGGCAGCATCGGGCGGGGATTTACGGAGTCCGCGGCGTTCCCCGCAAGTGCCGAATTTGCCGAGGTCGACGCGCACCGCCGCCGTCCCGTCCAGGCGAGACAAGGCACCGGGCAAGGACCGGGATGCCCGCTTCCCCGAGCCATTCAGGTTCGGGGCCAGCCCTTGTCGCCTTGCCTAATAGACGTTGGACAGCGGTATCCAGATATAGGTGTATAAATCGGACCCAAGATATCTCGCGATCAGAAAGCAAACCAGAATTATCGAGGACCAGGCTGCCGTGGCCCAGAAACTTTGCCAGAATCCGTAAGCCCAACCCTTTTCTCTTGGTAAGAAATCAATGATTTGGCCGACACCAACATTGACTTGGGTTGCCAGGTGATTCTGAACGTATTGCGCCAGAGCACGTTGCGCGACCGACTGTATCTCCTGGATATCGCGCTCCGAGAAGTTACCTGCTATCCTCTTGTATTCAGAAAATGACACTTCCTTGCCGTCGTTAGCGGCTTCCCAGATGTAAATCTTGTCGAATTTTTTCAACACGCACAGGCCGATCGCAACCAGATCCTCAACCGTCTCCTGAGGTTGCCTTTCCGCGATCCTCTCGACCAGAATCCGTTCCGCGTTTCGCTCCATCCATATCGGCATCTCGGCTTATTCCCAGAGCTTTTTCGCGTATTTTGGACAGGATTTTCGATCGGGTGTTCTCAGCTGGACTTTGGCCATTTTCGGATCAGGCATGAATCCAGAAGGCCGGTTCGTCG
>CAZTNV010000197.1:0-7785 GCA_964615535.1 uncultured Mycobacteriaceae bacterium
TCGACTGGTCCTCGTCGCCGACGCAACACAGGTTGCGGTGGCCCTGGGCGAGCAGGCGGAGCCAGAGATACTGCGCGACATTGGTGTCCTGGTACTCGTCGACCAGAATGTACCGGAACTGGCGGTGGTAGCGGGCCAGCACCTCGGCGTCGCGCTGGAAGATCGACAGGGTGTGCAGCAGCAGATCGCCGAAATCGGCGGCGTTGAGCGTGGCCAGCCGGGCCTGATAGGCGCGGTAGAGCGCCAGCATGCGGCCGCCCGCGGCCTCGCCGGCATCCTCGGATTTGAGCTGGTCGGGGGTCAGGCCGCGATCCTTCCACCGCTCGATCACCGAGAGCAGCAGCCGCGCCGGCCAGCGCTTGCCGTCGATCGACTGGGCCTCCATCACCTGCTTGAGCAGGCGAATCTGGTCGTCGGTGTCGAGGATGGAAAAGTTGGGTTTGAGCCCGACCAGCTCGGCATGGCGGCGCAGCATCCGGGCGGCCAGCGCATGGAACGTGCCGAGCCACCAGCCCTCGGTCGGCTGGCCGATCAGCGCCGCAACCCGCTCGCGCATCTCGCGCGCCGCCTTGTTGGTGAAGGTCACCGCCAGGATCTGGCTGGGCCACACCCGCCGCGTGGCGATCAGATGGGCGAGCCGCGTGGTCAGCACCCGGGTCTTGCCGGTGCCGGCCCCGGCCAGCACCAGCACCGGCCCCTCCAGCGCCTCCACCGCCGCGCGCTGGGCGGGGTTGAGGCCATGCAGATAGGCCGCGGCGGCAGCCGGCGGGGCGGGGACGCCGCGATCCGGCGGGGGATTATCCCAGGACTCGATCATGCCACAACATATAGCATGGGGGCGCGTGGGATGCACCGATGTCGGGGCGGGCGATGGCTTTGCGCCGAACCAGAGATCGACCACCAAGGCACCGGGACACGGAGAAGACGCGCGATCGCAGAGACGGGCGGCTTGGAGCCTTTGCGACCGGGCGGTTCAAGGGTGGCCGTCCCGCCGCCCGAACTCAATGATGATGAGCATTCGTTTATGAATTCTAGGTTGAATATCTTGACATATTCATACATAAAAGAGATTGAATGGGGCTAGGCCCAATGGCTGCAGGACAGCATCATGACCCAGGATCCCCTGGCCGGCCGGCCGCCGGTGGTTGCCGATCCGGCGCGGCGGTGGGGCGAGCCGGGCTTTCCGCGGCACATCCAGGATGGCGAACTGACTGCGGTGTGGAAACTGCGCGGCGCGACGCTGATTAGGCTGTTCGGCTGGGCCGTTCTTGAAGCCCAGCCGGTGCCGGGATCGGAACTGCCGGGCGTGCGGCACGTACTGCGCGAGATGCTGTCGATCCGCCTGATGACCGCGGAAGAGCACCGGGAGATGCGGCGCCGGGTGGATCTGCTGTCGCAGCACGGCCGTGACGCCATCGTGATCGGACACGCGCTGATCCAACGTGCGCATCGCGCAATTCGGGCGCCGTTCTGGTTCCCGGCCCTGATGACCAACGAAGAGCTGGTGCAACATCTAACGCTTTCGAGCGACGTGGCGGCGCCGCCTCGGGGATTGCGGATATCACAGGCGGAGTTGGTTTTGGCATGACTGGAATCACAGCCTTACAGGCAAGAGCAGGAGCAAATACGACACTCAATAAGGCCTTGTCGATCTGGGCGGTACCGGCGGGGCTCACAGCCATGGCCTCCGGCACCACAAGCGCCCACTACGGTTCGAGAGTCGCGGCGTACCGCGAAGAACTGGCATTGCGTGGCGTAAACCTGAACACGTCAAGATGATCCTGCTTCAATGATCAGGGGTTTTCGACTGCTATGGTTCTTGCTTGATTGGAGGCAATCATGGCACGGCGCAACGGCCGAGGGAAAAGCATGGCGGTCTTGAAGCACCTCTGCACCTTCTTGCGGGACATGGGGGTTGTTGGAATAGTTTGCCTCGCCGCCTTAATGATCGTGTTCTTTACTGCGTTGGAGAAAGCCGATGGCGCGATCGTCTCTTTGATGGGGATGAGTCTGGTCTGGGGGGTTATCCGGTTGCCGATGGTCTTCATCAAGAAGGGGGTGCTGGCCTGGAAAGGCGATGATGGCGGGTTCCTCGTTCCCGCGGCGCTGAGGATCTGGCAGGTCATCGGCACCGGCCTGGTCTGCCTGATCATGTACCTGCTCTTCATTCGCTGAGCAGTTGCCTCAGAATCCTCGCGCAGGTTCGGCCGCCGCCGGAATTCCCGATCGACTGGCCGCAGGGGATGGCATCTCGCTGTGGAGCGCCGGTCACAGGCAGAACGTCGCCATCCCCTCCAGCGCCACGAGGGCGCCCCAGCGGTGCCAGAGCCAGAGGCCGCCCAGCAGCGCCGCGGCGATCATCGCGGCCAGCAGCAGGCGGGCGAGGCCGGCGCGCAGCCGCCCGGCCGAGTCCGGCCGGGTTCCGGCAGAAATCCCGGCATGATCCGTCATTGCGCCTCCGCCTTTTGCAGTCGCCGCGCCGGGGCGTCCTTGATCGGCAGGTGGATCGCCGCGGCGATCACGCCCAGGGCCAGCGCCGCCAGCCAGACCATGTCGTAGCTGCCGGTCAGGTCGTAGGCGATGCCGCCCAGCCAGACGCCCAGAAAGCTGCCGAGCTGGTGCCACAGGAACACCACGCCGTACAGCATCGAGAGATAGCGTGCGCCGAACATCTGGGCAACCATGCCGCTGGTCAGCGGCACCGTGCCCAGCCACAGGAAGCCGATCGCCGCGCCGAACGCGATCGCCGCGACCGGGGTCAGCGGCACGATCAGGAACACCGCGAACAGCGCGGCGCGGGCCAGATAGATCGCCGCCAGCAGGTATTTCTTGCGCCACCGCCCGCCCAATGCGCCGAACCCGTACGACCCCAGGATGTTGAACAGCCCGATCATCGCCAGGGCATAGGCCGACGCCTGCGGCGAGATCGCGTGATCGGCCAGATAGGCCGGCAGATGGGTGGCGATGAAGGCGATATGGAACCCGCAGACGAAGAACCCGAGCGACAGCAGCCAGTAGCCGGAGCGGCGGCCGGCCTCGTCGAGCGCCGCGATGACCGACTGGGGCGGCGCACCGCCGGCCGCCGGATCGGGCCGGCCGGCGACGCCCAGGCCGAGCAGGCCGGTCAGCGCCACCGATGCCGCCAGGGCCAGGAACGCGATCTGCCAGTCGAAACTGGTCAGCACCGCCTGGGCGCCCGGCACGACCGCGAACATGCCGAACGATCCGGCGGCGGTGACGATGCCGAAGGCGAGACTCCGCCGCTCCGGCGCCACCGCCCGGCCGACCGCGCCCAGCACCACGACATAGGTCGTGCCGCTCAGCCCCAGCCCGACCAGAATGCCGAGCGTGACCGACAGCGTCGCCGGATCGCGGCTGACCGTCGCCAGCACCAGCCCGGCGGCATAGACCACCGCGCCCGCCGCCACCACCCGGCCGGCACCCAACCGGTCGGCGATCAGCCCGACCGCCGGCTGGGCCAGCCCGAACAGCAGGTTCTGAATCGCGATGGCAAAGGCGAAGGCCTCGCGCCCGATTCCCAGATCCATCGCGACCGGGCGCAGAAAGATGCCGAAGCTCTGCCGCACGCCCATCGCCACGGCCACGATCGCCGCCCCGCACACCAGCACCGCCACCGCCCGCCCACGCATCCCACGCCCCGCCGCACTCGGCAACCGGCCCCGATCGGCCCGCCGGACCACAACTTTGATATCGCGAGACCCGAACGGCAAAGCCGGAATTGTCTCGGGACAACCGCCGACACCGCCCGGACGATCTTCATCGTTGCCGCCCGCCCCCTATTCCTCCGCCGCGCGGCGCAGCGCGTCCAGGTCGGTGCCGGTGAGGGCGGCGGCGTGGCGGTGGATGCGCTCGGGCGGCCAGGTCCACCAGGCCAGGCGGAGCAGCTCGGCGATGGTGGCGTCGTCGAACCGGCGGCGGATCTCCGCGGCGGGGTTGCCGGCGACCACGGCGTAGGGGGCGACGTCGCGGGTCACCACGCTACGCGCGCCGATCACCGCGCCGTCGCCGATCCGCACGCCGGGCAGGATCGCGGCCTCCCAGCCGATCCACACATCGTTGCCGACCACCGTGTCGCCGCGGTTGGGGAAATCGGGCAGCGGCGCCTGCCACTCCGGGAAGATCGCGAAGGGATAGGGGCTGAACCCGGCGGTGGCGTGATTGCCGCCGTTCATGATGAACCGCACGCCCGCCGCGATCGCGCAGAACCGCCCGATGATCAGCCGGTCGCCGATAAAGTCGAAATGGTAGAGCACGTTCTCGGTCTCGAACCGCTCCGGCCCGGCGGGATCGTCGTAATAGGTATAGTCGCCGACCTCGATGGTGGGCCGGGTGATGAACGCCTTGAGAAACCCGACCCGCCGGTGCCCGGGCAGCGGATGGGGCGTTGCAGGGTCGGGGCCGAAGGGCAGCGGCATGGCGGGGGTCCTGTTCGGTTGGGACGGCAGGCGGCACCCGGGCCCGCGCTTGGCCGCCGTTCCGATCGCGGCGCCGCCCGCGGCGAGCGATGCGGCCGTCACGTCACGGGGTGACGGGGCCGCGATCGGCTTCTATTCTGCCCGCTGGAGTCGCATCGCAACAGGGGGGAACGGGATGCACGTCACCATTGTCCACGTCCATGTCAAACCCGACCGGGTCGAGGATTTCATCGCCGCCACGACGCCGAACCACGAGGGCTCGGTGCGGGAGCCGGGCAATCGCCGGTTCGACGTGCTGCAGGATGCCGGGGAGCCGACCCGCTTCGTCCTCTACGAAGCCTATGCCTCGGCCGAGGATGCCGCGGCGCACAAGGCGACGCCGCACTACCTGAGTTGGCGCGACGCGGTGGCCGAGATGATGGCCGAACCGCGCAAGGGCGTGCCCTATCGCGGCCTGCTGCCGAAGGGGTGAGCCGATGCTGCCGATCGCCGAGTTCACCATCGCCCGCCTGCCGCGCATCGTGTTCGGCGAAGGCGTCGCCGCCACCCTGCCGCAGGAGGCCCGCGCCTTCGGCCGGCGCGCGCTGATCGTCACCGGCGCCGGCTCGTTCCGCCGGTCGGAACACTGGCCGCTGCTGGAACAGGGGCTGGCCGATCAGGGCATGGACTGGGCCGCCCTGGCGGTCGAGGACGAGCCGTCGCCCGAGCTGGTCGACCGCGCGGTTGCGGAGCACCGGGACGGCGGGATCGAGCTGGTGATCGGGATCGGCGGCGGCAGCGCGCTGGACGCCGCCAAGGCGATCGCCGGCCTGCTGCCGCACGGCAATTCGGTGATGGATCACCTGGAGGGGGTCGGTCGCGGCGTGGCCTATCGCGGGCCGGCGCTGCCCTTCATCGCGGTGCCGACCACCGCCGGCACCGGCAGCGAGGCGACCAGGAACGCCGTGCTGAGCCGGCGCGGCGCCGACGGATTCAAGAAATCCTTCCGTCACGACGCGCTGGTGGCGCAGGTCGCGATCGTCGATCCGGCGCTGATCGCCACATGCCCGCGCGACGTGCTGGCGGCCAACGGCATGGACGCCTTCACCCAGCTCCTCGAAGGCTATGTCTCGGCCCGCGCCAATCCGCTGACCGATGCGCTGGCGCTGTCCGGCATCGCGGCCTTCGCCGAGGGCTTTCCGGCGGTGTGGGCGGGCGGCGAAGGCGCCGCGGCGGGGCGGAGCGGGCTGGCCTATGCCTCGCTGCTGTCCGGCATCGTGCTGGCCCAGGCCGGGCTGGGTTCGGTCCACGGGCTGGCCTCGCCGCTGGGCGCGCTGTTCCCGATCCCGCACGGCACGGTGTGCGGCACGCTGGTCGCCGAGGCCACCGACATCAATATTCGGGCGCTGCGGGCACGCCAGCCCGATCATCCGTCGCTGGCGAAATATGCCCGGGTCGGGGCGCTGCTGCTCGGCCGGCCGGAGGCGCCGGCGGCGGAGGCCCTGGCCCATCTGGTCGAGCGGCTGCGCGGCTGGCTCGATACGCTGGATCTGCCGCGCCTGTCGGTCTACGGCCTGACCGCCGACCGGATCGCGCTGGTTGCAGCCCAGAGCCGCGGCGGCAGCATGGCGACCAACCCGATCGTGCTGACCGACGACGAGCTGGCCGAACTGCTGGCCCGGCGATTGTGACCGGGGCTAAGGTGCCATGCCGCCCGCGGCCGCGCTGCACCATCCGGCCGGATCAGACGCGCCGGATCGGGGATGTTCGCCTTGATTCAGGTCAGCCGGACCCCAATTTTCGCACTGTGCAGCGCCGTTATGGGCTGCGCCGCCGGTGCCGGAGAACCGGACCGGTGCAAGGATGACCATCTCACGCTCGCTCGCCGGAGGGGTATCGTATCGTGACCCGCCTTTCGCTGCTCAACAGCCCGTTGCTGCTCGGCTTCGAGCAGTTCGAACGGACGTTGGACCGGATCGCCAAATCCTCCTCGGATGGCTACCCGCCGTACAATATCGAACAGATCGGCGAGGACCGCCTGCGCATTACGCTGGCGGTGGCCGGGTTCGGGATCGACGATCTGTCGGTCACCATCGAGGACAATCAGCTTTTCGTCCGCGGCCGGACCAGGGACGACAAGGACCGCGTCTTCATTCACCGGGGCATTGCCGCCCGGCAGTTCCAGCGCGGCTTCGTGCTGGCCGACGGCATCGAGGTGGATGGCGCAACGCTGGACAACGGTCTGCTCGCCATCGATCTGCGGCGGCCGATGCCGTCCAATCGCGCGCGCGCCATTCAGATTTCCCGCCCCGCCGGAACCGGCAAGGCCCAGACCATCGACGTGGCACCGGAACGCTGCGACACCTCCACCCTCAGCACGGCAGAGGCAGACTCATGAACACCGATCCGCAGAAATACGAACCCATGTCCACGTCGGATTTTGCGGCGTTCGGCATGCAGCAGATCGCCTATGTCAAGGCGGTCGAAACCGACGGCAAGACCAGCTACGAGGTCCATGCCGCGGACGGCACGCCGCTGACCGCCATGGCCGACCGCGACTCTGCCTTCGTGGTGATTCGCCAGAACGATCTGGAGCCGCTGAGCGCCCATTGACGTCCCGCGGCTAGCCTCCGGCCGGCCCCGGTCGCCGGTCGGGCAGCACATACAGACTGCCGGCATTGACCAGATCGAGCAGCAGGTCGATACACCCGGCCGCCGTCATGAACGGCCGGAGGTCGCGGCCCGCCACCACTGTGCGGGCGCACAGCAGCCGGGACAGCCCGGCCGCGGCGCCGGTGCAGGGATGGGCCTGCCCATCGACGAACAGGACCACCGCCCCGCCGCCGTCCGGCCCATCGGGCCCGCCAGCTTCAAGATAGGCGAAGCGCGAGCCTTCGTTGCGCCGCAGCCGGCCGGCACCGAGCAGCAGGCGGCGTAGCGCCGGTCCGTCGAGCGGGCGGCGTGGCGGACGGATCGCCTCCGGGATTTTCGGCTCGGTCATGGTGCAGCCGAACCAGCGGCCGAGCCGGGCCGGGTCGTCCAGCCGGTCCAGGATCAGCCGCCGCACCCGCTCGATCGCGGCGGCGGGGATTTCGCCGGGATTGTCCTGAAGCCGCAGATCGGGATCGGCATAGCGCGGCGCCTCTGCCCCGCTCTCGGTCACGGCTTCGGCCACCGCCTCGGCATAGCCCAGGATCAGATCGGCGACGGCGGGCGCGCGAAAGCCGATCGACCAGGTCAGGCACGCCTCCAGCGCCACCCCGTGATGCGCGAGGCCCGGCGGCAGATACAGCATGTCGCCGGGTTCGAGCACCCAGTCCTCGACGGGCTTGAACCCGGCCAGCAGACGCAGCCGGTCGTGCGGCAGGAG